>NZ_JBVAYY010000006.1:10717-227992 GCF_055412885.1 Pseudarthrobacter leeuwenhoeki
CCTGCTGCGGGGCCACCCCGCCCACTGGACATGCCCTCCGTCCGGGCCAGGGATTGGACATAATCCCCATATGCCCGCTCGGTGCAGCGAAAAATGAGCATGTCCACCCCGGTTGGCGGCCATATGTGGCAAACTGGCGGACCTGGCGCGGTCCCAGGAGGTCGCGGACCTGCTGCGGGGCCACCCCGCCCACTGGACATGCCCTCCGTCCGGGCCAGGGACTGGACATAATCCCCATATGCCCGCTCGGTGCAGCGAAAAATGAGCATGTCCACCCCGGTTGGCGGCCATATGCGGCAAACGGGCGGACCTGGCGCGGTCCCAGGAGGTCGCGGACCTGCTGCGGGGCCACCCCGCCCACTGGACATGCCCTCCGTCCGGGCCAGGGATTGGACATAATCCCCATATGCCCGCTCGGTGCAGCGAAAAATGAGCATGTCCACCCCGGTTGGCGGCCATATGCGGCAAACGGGCGGACCTGGCGCGGTCCCAGGAGGTCGCGGACCTGCTGCGGGGCCACCCCGCCCACTGGACATGCCCTCCGTCCGGGCCAGGGACTGGACATAATCCCCATATGCCCGCTCGGTGCAGCGAAAAATGAGCATGTCCACCCCGGTTGGCGGCCATATGCGGCAAACGGGCGGACCTGGCGCGGCGGTCCCGGCGCCCTGGGGGCCTACGGCGGTTCCAGGAACTCGCGGACCTGGCGCGGCGGTCCCGGGAGCTCGCGGACCTACTGCGGTCCCAGGAGCTCCCGGGCCAGCCGCTGGGCCTCGAGCTGGTCGGCGGTGACGATCGCACCGCGGAGGAACCCGGCGTCGGCGATGATCCGGCGCAGCTCGGCCACGGTCCGCGGAGTGCCCACGTCCCGGTGCGCCATGGCGTGGCAGTTGGCGCACAGCGGGACGAGGTCGGTGAGGGGATCTAGTTGGTAGCTGCTGCCGAGCTGGGAGACCGGGACGAGGTGGTGTACCGGGATGAAGTCCATGCCAATCTCGCCGTAGCTCTCCTCGAACGAGAACCCGCAGGCCGCGCAGCCGCTGCCGTGGTGCGCAAGGCAGGCCCGCCGCGCGTCGGGGTCCTGTTCGTAGCGGTTCACCACGACCCGGGTGACCGCGTCCTGCGGGTAGGTTCCGGGGCCGGGGCGGGTGGGATCCGGGTCTGGCGGAGGCCCGACGTCGCGCCACAGGGCCCGGATCGCTGCTTCCCCGGCTGGATCAACGCTCAGCAGGGCGGCACCATCAACGTCCCACGGGACCCCCGGCATCGCCTCGGTAAGAACCCCGACGGCGATCTGCTCCCCGGGCGGCAGGAGGGCGTCGAAGGCCACCTGCACATACATCGGGGCCTCAGCCGGGGCTGCGTCAGCTGGCATGAGCGAGTGCGGGACGGCTTCGGGCTGCTCCGAGACCACGACTCCGTGGCCAATAAGTCCCCGACCGTGGTCACCCTGCAGGAGCAGCCAGGCGTCGGTGCCCGCCGCGATGCCCCCGGGGCCGCCCACGCTCCAGCGCTGAAGGTGCAGCCCGGTCACGGCCACGCGATTCACGGCGGCGGCATAGTTCCAGTCATTCCAGCGGTCCGGGTTCCAGCCCAGGATGATGGCGGTCATCTGGCCATTCTCGCAGGAGTCCGGGCGGGCTCCCTCAGCGGCCGGCGGCTGCCCCTGCGGTCAGCCGGCAGAGCCGGCCGTAGCGGTCCGCAAGTTCCTCGGGCGTCAGTTCGCCATCTATCCGGTACCACTGGGCGACGCCGGTGCACATGGTGGTGATGGCGCGGCTGGTCTCGCGGGGGTGGGGCGCGTCAAAGATGCCGGCGGCCACGCCTTCGTCGATGATCCCGCTGAGGAGGGCCTGTTGGCGGTCGCGGGCCGCAATGTGTTCAGTGCGCGCGGATCCCTCCAGGCTGCGGATCTCGCTCAGGGCGATGAAGGCGAGTTCCCCCCGGTGCGCGTGGACCAGGGTAAGGCAGCGGACCAGCCGGTCAAACCGGTCCAGGATCGACTGCGGGCCGTCGGCCAGGGCTGCAGTGCTTCGGCTCCACAGCTCACTCATGGACTCGGCGTCGAGGGCCACGAGGAGCGCCTGCTTGGACGGGAAGTGGTGGTAGAGGCCCGGAACGGACAGCCCTGCCCGGGTCGCAACCTGGCGGATCGTCGTCCCGTGGTAGCCGTTTTCCATGAAGCAGGCCAAGGCTGCTGCCAGAACCGGGCGGAGTGTGGACGGCGAGAAATCCTGCCACCCTCCATCGGCGCTCGCAGCCTCCGGGTGCGGCGTTCCCGTTGCCGCAGCCGGCGCCGATGAATCCGTGACACGATGTCCGCCCATATCCCCGTGACCCCTTGCCGTCGTTGTGTATCTACATTATATTAAACGGAACCGAGCGAGCGCTCGGTAAAGTAGGCTAGGTCACAAAAAGCTTCACCGTCCTTTGTCCAACGAAGAAACTGACGTTCTCGGCGTCGAACGTCAACAGCGGGGGTTGGCCTGGCGGCCTGCCAGTATCCGCACCGGCTCCACATTCTGAATGATCTACCCAAAACGCACACCGGCAAGATCCAGCGGCGGGAACTCCGCGGCCTGAACCTGAAGGACTGAACGTGACCGGACAGAACGAAACCCAACCCACCATCCCTCACCGGCTCGACGGCAAGACTGCCCTGGTGACCGGATCCAGCCGGGGCATCGGCCTGGCCATCGCCCGCCGGCTCGCGGCGGAAGGCGCACGGGTCATCCTGACGGCCAGGACGCAGGAAACCCTCGACGAGGCCGTCGACTCCTTCCCCGCCGGCACCGCGTTTGGTGTCGCAGGAAAAGCGGACGACGCCGGACATCAGCAGGCCGTCCTGGAGCTGATTGCGCGCGAGACCGGTGGCCTGGACATCCTGGTCAACAACGCCGGCATCAACCCGGTCTACGGACCGCTGGCCGGGCTCGACCTCGACGCCGCACGCAAGGTCTTCAACGTCAACGTCCTCGGAACCCTCTCCTGGGTGCAGGGCGCACTGTCCCATCCGGGGCTGGGATTCCGGGACCGCGGCGGCTGCGTTGTGAACATTTCCTCAGTCACCGGTGACACTCCTGCCGAGGGAATCGGGCTCTACGGCATCAGCAAATCGGCGGTATCCCACCTGACCCGCACCCTCGCCGTCGAACTCGGTCCCGAAATCCGCGTCAACGCCGTCGCCCCCGCCGTGGTCAAGACCCAGTTCGCGAAGGCGCTCTACGAGGGAAAGGAAGCGGAAGTCGCCGGGCAATACCCGCTCAAACGGCTCGGTGTCCCCGAGGACGTCGCCTCCGCTGTCGCGTTCCTCGCCTCCCCGGACGCTGACTGGATCACCGGCCAGATCCTCACGGTCGACGGCGGTCTGACGACCGCCGGCGGCACCGCCTAACACCCGCTGTCCGCTCCAGCGGTGCAGCGCCCCACTTCGGCGTTGCAGCCGTCCAGCCCTTCCGGCCCGAAAGGACCTCCCATGAACCAAACCGCCCTGCCTCCCGCTGCCGAAGACCTCCGGCTGCGCACCCGTGATTTCATCCGCAGCGTCGTGATCCCTGCCGAGCCGCGGCCGGGTGAATGCATGACCGAAGCTCTTCGCCGCGAACTCGGCGAAGCCGCCAAAGCCGCCGGCGTCTTCGCCCCGCACGTCCCTGTCTCCTTTGGCGGCCAGGGCCTGCCGGTGGACCAGTGGTCCCCGATCTTCCAGGAAGCCGGCTACTCCCCGATCGGGCCGGCCGTCCTCAACTGCATGGCGCCCGATGAGGGAAACATGCACATGCTGAACATCATCGGCACCGAGGAGCAGAAGAAGCGCTATCTTGCACCGCTCGCGGCTGGTGAGACGTTCTCCTGCTTCGGCATGACCGAGCCCCACCCGGGCGCGGGATCGGACCCCGCGGGGCTGCTGACGACGGCGACCCGCGACGGTGATTCCTGGACCATCTCCGGAAACAAGCGCTTCACCAGCGGGGCTGAGCACGCCGGATTCGCGATCGTCATGGCACGGACACCGGATTCCGCGACGGACACGGACAGCGCGACGATGTTCCTGGTGGACATGGACGCCCGGGGCGTCCGGCTGGGCAACCCGATCCACACGGGTGACCGGACCATCGCCGGCGGCCACCCGAACCTGCACTTCGACGACGTTGTGGTTGGACCGGAGGCGGTGCTCGGCGAAGTCGGCCTCGGCTTCAAGTACGCCCAGGTCCGGCTGGGACCGGCCCGGCTCACGCACTGCATGCGCTGGCTCGGCCTGGCCCGGCGCTCGCTGGACATCGCCCTGGACCGCACCGACACCCGGGAAATATTCGGGTCACGTATTGCCCAGCTCGGCATCGCCCAGGAAATGATCGCCCAGTCCGTGATCGACATCGAAACCTCGGACGCAATCATCACCAAGACCGCGGCCCTTCTGGTCTCCGATCCCAAGGCCGGCTCCGCGATGTCCTCAATCGCCAAGGTGCACTGCTCCGAGGCCGTCTTCCGCGTCATCGACCGTGCCATCCAGTTGTGCGGAGGCGACGGTGTCTCCGACGGGCTGCCGCTGGCACAGTACGCCGCCGAAGTCCGTCCGTTCCGGATTTACGACGGCGCCAACGAGACCCACAAGTGGGCCATCTCCCGGCGCGCCTCGTCGCAGCGGCGCCGCGCGGTCGCCGCGGGCGAACAGTTCCTGGGCACCGCCCGGTTCCCCGACGGAGCCGCATCATGATGCCCGCGGAGGTCACGGGAACCGTCGAGCCCGAGGTCGTCGACAGCGAGGCCCAGGCTGCCTCGCTCACCAGGCCGCCGCTGCTCATCCTGGACAACGTCCGCGACTTCCTGGACGGAGCCGGGCTGGGGTCCGGTGACCTGGAGTGGGAACGGATCGGGGACGGCCAGTCCAACGTGACCTTCCGGATCCGCCGGGACGGGACCGACGTCGTACTCCGCCGCGGACCCCGGCCGCCGCTGCCCAGGTCCACCCACGACATGGTGCGCGAAGCCCGGATCCAGCTGGCGCTGGCACCGCTGGGCATGCCCGTTCCGCGGATCCTGGCGGTGTGCGAGGACGACTCCGTCCTCGGCGTTCCGTTCTACGTGATGGAATACCTCAACGGCACGGTCCTCACCGACACGGTCCCCCCGCACCTCGACGCCTTGGAATCACGCCGGGCAACGAGTGAGGCGGTGGTGGACACCCTCGCGGACCTGCACTCCCTGGACGTGTCCAGCGGCGAGATCGCCCGGCTCGGCCGGCCCCAGGGCTACCTCGAACGCCAGGTCGCCCGGTTCGCCTCGCTGTGGGACGGTAACACCACACGGGACCTGCCCGCCGTCGGACGCCTGGCGTCATGGCTTGAGGAGAACCGTCCGGAAAGCCAGCGCGATTCGTTAATCCACGGCGACTACCGCACCGGGAACCTGATGTTCGCCCCGGACGGGCCGCCGCGCGTGGCCGCGTTGCTCGATTGGGAAATGGCCACGCTGGGGGACCCGCTGGCCGATCTCGGCTACTTGACCGCGACCTATACCGACGCGGACGGGGCGTTCACCACGATGGAACTGACGCCGGTCACGCGGCTTCCCGGGTACCTTCGACGGCAGGAACTGATCGACCGGTACCAGGAGCGGATGTCCCTCGACCTCACGCCCCTGCCCTGGTACCAGGCCCTGGCCCTGTGGAAAGCAGCGATCTTCAGCGAGGCGATCTATACCCGCTGGCTGCGCGGGGAACGTCCGGGCGACACCGGGTTCGGCGCATCCATGGAACAGGGTGTGCCGCAACTGCTCGACGTCGCCGAACAGCTCGCGACCCGGCTGAAGTAAGCCCGTCCCGGGACCGCCCCAAGCCTGCCCCGGGACCGCCCCAAGTCTGCCCCGGCGGATCGCCCCAAGTCTGCCCCGGCGGATCGCCCCAAGTCTGCCCCGGCGGATCGCCCCAAGTCTGCCTCGGCGGATCGCCCCCCGAGGGCCGTTCGCTCCTGAGCTGTGGCCGCCACCGGCGCCACGGTCTCTTCAGGCATTGCCTCAGAACCCGAATTCCTCATACAGCGCAGTAGGGAAGGAACGACCATGGATAGCACCATCCGACTTGAGGCTGCCCCGCCCTCCGGGCCGCAGCAACAGCTTCGTCCCGATGAACGCTCCAAACGGCGTTCAATGTTCGCCAGCACCGTTGGCAACGTCCTGGAGTGGTACGAGTGGAGCGCCTACGCCGTCTTTGCGCCCTTCATTGCGGCGGCGATGTTCGACTCCAAGGACCCTGTCTCCGCACTGCTCTCCACCTTGGCCGTTTTCGCGGTGGGCTTCCTGATGCGCCCACTGGGCGGCATCGTGTTCGGCCGGATCGCGGACAAGCGCGGGCGCAAATTCGTGTTGATCACCACCATGCTGATCATGGCTGGCGGCTCGCTCCTCATCGGGCTGATGCCGACCTACGGCCAAGTGGGAATCTGGGCCTCCGTTCTCCTGCTTCTGGCCCGGGTCGCCCAGGGCTTTGCCCACGGCGGCGAGTCCGCCACGGCCAACACCTACATCGCCGAGATCGCACCTCCGGCCAAACGCGGGCAGTGGGGAAGCATTGTTTTCGTCGCCATATTTGGCGGCTCGGTGCTGGCCTACGTTGTGGGCGGCGGCGTGACCAGTGTCTTGGGCACCGCGGGCGTGGCCCAATGGGGATGGCGCATCCCCTTCCTGTTCGGAGCCGTGCTGGCACTGGCTGCGCTGTACCTGCGCCGGGGTATGGAGGAAAGCGACGTCTTCGAAGCCAAAGCAGCGGCCACCGAGACTGCACCGATCCCGCGCAAGGCCGTTATTCGTGCCGTCCTGCTCATGATCGCCATGACCTCCGGCATCACCGCTGCCCACTACACGTGGACGTCCTATGCCTCGACTTTCGCCATCACGCAGCGCGGGATGGATCCCCAGACCGCGTATTGGGCCTCCGTGATCGCACAATCGATTGCCCTCATCACCCTGCCGTTCTGGGGGCGGCTCTCGGACCGGATCGGGCGCCGGCCCCTGCTGATCGGATCCGCCTTGGCCATGGTCGCCATGCAGTTTCCGCTGATGGGCATGATCACGAACGACGGCTGGACGCTCGCCGTCGCCGCCACCCTGGCCCTGTGCATCGTCGCCGTCCCGGGGGCAATGCTCGCTGCCGTGCTGTCAGAGAATTTCCCCACGAAGATCCGAACCCAAGGCATCGGCTTTGCCTACTCCTTGTCGGTAGCGATCTTCGGCGGGACGGCACCGTATCTGAACGCCCTCTTCAACAGTTTGAGCCTGGGTTGGCTCTCCAGCGTCTACATCATCGTGCTGTGCCTCGTCACGACGTTCGCGGTGTTCAAGCTCCCGGAGACCAAGGGCCTCGACCTCAATGACGCCTAAGTTCCTCCGTCGTGCCTTCGCCCAGGCCAGCCGGCCACGGCCATGGCCGTGCGCGCTGCGGCTTACGTGACTGAACATGCGGGCGGGGATCTGACGCAAGTGGCCGCTATCCGGGGGTTCGTAGCGGCCATTCGTGGTGAAGGGGCGGGGGCGGGTCGAACGTAGCGGCCATTTGTGGTGAATGGGCGGGGGCGGGTCGAACGTAGCGGCCATTTGTGGTGAATGGGCGGGGGCGGGTCGAACGTAGCGGCCATTTGTGGTGAATGGGCGGCATTTTGGCCGCTCCGTAGCCCCAGACCCGCACAAGCACCCGCACAAGCCCCCGCCGAGCCCCCGCACAGAGAGGGCTGGTGCAGCCGCTGCGTTTCCGCGGGGCGACTGCACCAGCAGGTAGTACGAATTTTCAGAATGCTATGAAACGTTACTCATTCGCGGCTCCCTTTTTCCCGGTTGTTAACTTACCGGGTCTTTGCGTCGTCAGCCAGATGCCTCGACATCAGCCAACCGGCGCCTACCATTGCTACGCCTATGATCATGAAAGCCCAGACATCCATGGTGTTCAGCGACAGGAAATTAGCCGCCGAGTCCAGACCAACGATGAGTCCGTAGACGCTAAGAACGATGTACAGCAGGCCAAAGCCCATCAGGAAGTTCCGGGCGCCCATGGGGTTGTCCCGGGACATGGCCAGGCCGGTGGCGCCGATCGCGAGCTGAACGATGTTCAGCAGCATCGATACCTGGAACACGCCCAGGAACATGGCCGAGGAAGCCGGTCCCAGGAACGCCAATTCGCTGTACTGCGTGGTGATGCCCGGGATGAACCCCAGGATGCCCACGACTATCAGGACGATACCTGCACCCATGCCGACGTTCTGGACATCAGTCCGCCCGAAGTGAACGCCGTGTGCATGTGGAGATGCGGTGGTCATTGTTCTGCCTCCAACCACTGAGTGCGACAATCCAATTTTACGGCGGAGGAGCGAAAAAAGCACCGGCAAGGTCGGCAATTGAATTCTTCCCCGCAACTCGCGACACGCGCACAATCCATGCCAAATCGGCTGGTTGAGCCTGTCGGAGCGGGCAGGAACCCCGGCACGTGGCACCATGGAACACGATGAAACTGCGCGCTGATCAGACCGGGGAACGTGGACTTCCGATGCCCTTGTGGCTCCAGGGAGCCTTTGAGTCCGCAGTGGCAGCCATGATCTCCGCACTGGTGGTGGCCGCGCCGATTCTCGCCGTGTGGGCCACGGCCGGCTTCCTGAACGGCTCACCCGACGCACTGGCCCGCCTCGCCGGCCAGGCCTGGCTGCTGATCCACGGCGTCCCGCTGCTGCTGGACGTCGTGGGCGTGGGCGCCGCGGCCCCTTCCCAGGCCGGCGTCCTGTCGCTCACCCCGCTGGGGCTCACCCTGATCCCGTTCCTGCTGGCCTGGCGCGCCGGCCGGCGGCTGGCCCGGGCCTCGTACACGGACCAGCTCTGGCAGGCGCTGCTCGGCTCCTGGCTGATGTACGCCGCATTCGGTCTGACCACCGGCTTCGTCTGCCGCACGGACGACGTCGGCGTGGGACTGTGGTCCGCCGCCCTCATCCCGCTGGTCCCGGTCGGGCTCGGCATGGTGATCGGCGTTCGCCGCGAGGCAGGCTCCTGGAGCCGCCTGATCGGCGTCGACGCCGTCGCCTGGCTTTCCCGCACCAGCCAGCATTCGCGCTGGGCCGGCTCCTACCTGGGGTCCGCGGTGAAAGCCGGCTTCGTGGCGCTGATGGCCAGCCTGGCGATGTCCTGCGTGCTGCTCGCCGCCACGTTCTTCATCCACTGGAACCTTGTGGTTGCGGTCTATGAAGCGGTCGACGCCGGAGCGACAGGAGGTGCCATGCTCACCATTGCGCAGCTCGGCTTCCTGCCCAACCTGGCGGTGTTCGCGCTCGCCTGGATCTCCGGTGCGGGCGTGGGCCTGGGCGTCGGCTCCCAGACCGGGGCGCTCGGCACCGCCGTCGGGCCGCTCCCGTCGATCCCGGTGTTCGCGGCCCTGCCGGCCGGCCAGCTGGACTTCGCTGTGGCCGCGCTCGTGGTGCCGGTCCTCGCCGGAACCCTCGCGGGCTGGTGGTTCCTGCGCGAAGGCGAAAACCACCTCGACGAGTGGCTCTCCATCAAGTTCCGCGCGCGCTGGTTCACTGCCACGGTCTCCACCCTGGCGCTCGGTGTGATGGTCGGCAGCGTCGCCGGGCTGATGGCAGCGGGCCTGGCCTGGCTGGCGAACGGCTCCGCAGGGATCGGACGGCTCACGGAGATCGGACCCGACCCGCTCCGGACGGCACTGTTCGTGGCCGCGGAGGTGGCGATCGGCGTCGTGATCGGTTACGCCGCAGGACCATGGCTGGAACGCCGGCAGAACCTGCGCGAAGCGGACCTGGAGACGGCGTCCCTGTGACGCGGCCCTGCTTTTAGCGGAACTGCGGCAGGGACTGTTCCAGCTGGGTCTGGCACTTGGAGGCGGCCTGCTGGGTGAGGGCCTGGCGGCTGCACTGCTGGTAGTCCCGGACCTGGTTGAAGAACAGCGCCGAGGTCAGGAGCAGCAGCACCTGCACGGCCAGGACCACCAACCCGGAGATCGTCCCGAACAGCACGAACTTGGATTCCTTGAACTTGGCGTACCGGACCAGCACCATGATGCCCAGCACAATGCCGGCCGCCGTCAGGAGTGCACTCAGCCAGAGGTAACTGATGTCCAGCTGGTAGACGAAGAACGACCCCAGAACCGCCACAATGAAGCTGCGGAACAGAATATGGGTCTTGGCCTGCGAGGCTTTGGCCGCGTCGCTGAGCGGGTGCTGGCCTTGCGGCTGGCCGCCTTTACTGCCGGCGGAGTCGTTCGGGGGATTCATGGTTTCCAGCCTACGCGAGCGGCCACCTAAGGTAGGACAATGCGCATCGTAGTCCTCGTCTCCGGCACCGGCTCCAACCTCCAGGCCGTCATCGACGCCGTAAAAGAAGGCAGGCTCGACGTCGAGATCGCGGCCGTGGGCGCGGACCGGCCCGGAACCTACGGGGTGGAGCGCGCGGCCGCCGGAGGAATCCCGACGTTCGTGGTGGATTTCAAGGCCTACCCGGACCGGGCAGCCTGGAACGCCGCGCTCACCGACGCGGTGGCCGCGTACGCACCCGATGTCGTCGTGTCCTCAGGGTTCATGCGGATCGTCAGCGCGGACTTCATCGACGCGTTCGGCGGCAAATACCTCAACACCCACCCGGCGCTGCTGCCCTCGTTCCCGGGCGCGCACGGGGTCCGCGACGCGCTGGCGTACGGCGTCAAGGTCACCGGCTGCACGGTGCACTGGGCCGACGCCGGGGTGGACACGGGCCCGATCATCGCGCAGGAAGCCGTGGCGATCGCGGACGGCGAGACCGAGGAGTCCCTGCACGAACGGATCAAGGTGGTCGAGCGCCGGCTCCTGGTCTCGACGCTGGCGTCCCTCGCCGCCGCGCAGACGCCCGCCGCTGGCTAGAACACCCGCGCCGAGTCCACCCGCGCCTGAACACCCCGTTGCGCTATCACTTTTGGTGCCTCTGAGCCCCTCAGAAGCACCAAAAGTGATAGCGCAACCGCAGGGGAGGGCGGGGCAGGCAGACTCCTATGAGAGGTGGCGCTGCTTGGTCTCGGGGGCGAAGAACACCATCCACAGCACACTCACCAGCACCAGCACCCCGGCGATGGCGAACGAGGTCGCGAGGCCCAGTTCCGGCCAGAGGAACGCCGCGAAGACCAGCGGACCGAAGCCGGCGCCGAGCCGGGAGAACGTCGAGGCCCAGCCGAAGCCCGAGCCGCGCAGCTCTGTCGGATACAGCTCGGAAACATAGGCGTAAAGCACCGGGATGGCCACCTGCACCACAAAGCCGAACACGAGCAGCCAGAACACGGCCGCCGTCGGGATGTCCACCACGATCGCCACGATCACGAGGGTCAGTGCGGACAGCGGGCCGGTAATGGCCAGGATCCACTTCCGGCCCACCCGCTCCACCAACAGCGCGGCAACCACCACGCCCAGGAGCCCGACGGCTGCCATGGAGGCTGTGGTGAGGAAGGCCTTGTACTCCTCGAAGCCGGCGCCGATCAGGATCCGCGGCATCCAGGTCAGCGACAGGTAATAGACCAGCAGGATGCTGAAGAACAGGGACCAGGCCGCCGTCGTGATCTTCCAGTCGTACTGCCAGAGCAGGCGCAGTTGGGTCCAGGCGCTGCCGGCGGAGAGCCGCGGCGCGTCCTGCGCCTCGGGCAGGCTGTAGACGCGGGGCTCGGCCCCGGTCGCCGCGACGAGGTCATCGATCACCTTGGCGGCCTCGTCCCGCCTGCCCTTGCGGATCAGGAACAGCGGGGATTCAGGAACGCTGCGGCGGACCCAGAACACCAGCAGCGCCGGCAGCACCATCACCAGCATGGTCAGCCGCCAGTCCCCGTACAGGGCCACGAGCCCGGCTGACACGAAACCGCACAGCGCGGCCCCGATCGGCCACCAGCCGTCCATTGCGGTGAGGACCCTGCCGCGCTGTTTGCGGGGCGTGAACTCGCCCACCAGTGCGTAGTCCACCGGGATGCACCCGCCCAGGCCGAAGCCGGCCATAAAACGGAACGCAACGAACCAGAGAAAATCGGGGGAGAAAGCGCCCAGCACGGTGAAGATCGAGAAGATCAGCAGCGTGGCCGTGAAGGCCTTCTTGCGCCCGATGGTGTCTGCGATGGTGCCCCAGATGAAGGCGCCCAGAGCCATGCCAATCAGGTTCGAGGCCCCGATCCAGGCGGCCTCGCCCGGGGTGAGGGACCAGTGCCTGGACAGCAGCGGAATCAGGATGCCGTTGAGTGTGACGTCCCAGGCATCGAACATAAAGCCCAGGCCGCCGATCAGGAAGATCCGGCCCTGCACCTTCCAACGCCACGGCAGTTCCTGGACCACCTGTTCGCCGCTGGGCACAGTGGTGTACGTGTTCATTTCTCAGCCTCCAGGGAAAACTCTACGTGGCCGCGCCCTCCGGTGCGGTCCTCTTCATACTCCGGCGCGCGGGAAGGCCCGGCGCGCTGACGCGATAAACTGGCCGCATCCCACCACCCGCGGCCCTGCCGCGACATATGACGGAGACTTTTTGTGAGCTTCACGCAGCCTGACCGTGTATCCATCGACCGTGTCCCCATCCGCCGGGCGCTGATTTCGGTCTACGACAAGACCGGTCTGGAGGAGCTGGCGAGGGGCCTGCACGACGCCGGCGTCAAGCTCGTCTCCACCGGCTCCACCGCCAAGAAGATCGCCGCCGCCGGCATCCCGGTGCAGGAAGTCGAGGAAGTCACCGGCTCCCCGGAAATGCTGGACGGCCGCGTGAAGACCCTGCACCCGCGCGTCCACGGCGGTATCCTCGCCGACCGCCGCGTCCCGGCGCACATGGACATGCTCGCGTCGATGGACATCGAACCGTTCGACCTCGTGGTGGTGAACCTTTACCCGTTCGTGGAGACCGTGAAGTCGGGCGCTGCGCAGGACGACGTCGTTGAGCAGATCGACATCGGCGGGCCCGCGATGGTGCGCTCGGCCGCGAAGAACCACGCCGCCGTCGCCATTGTGGTGGACCCGTCCTCGTACCACGACGTCGTTGCTGCCGCCGCTTCCGGCGGCTTCGACCTGAAGGCCCGACGCCGGCTCGCCGCGAAAGCCTTCGCGCACACCGCCACCTACGACACCGCCGTGGCCAGCTGGACCGCGGGCCAGTTCCTCGACGAGGACGGCGACGGCGTCATTGACTGGCCCGCCTACGCCGGCCTGGCGCTCGAGCGCTCCGAGGTGCTCCGCTACGGCGAAAACCCGCACCAGCAGGCCGCCCTCTACGTGGACAAGGCCGCCCCGGCCGGCATCGCGCAGGCCGACCAGCTGCACGGCAAGGCCATGAGCTACAACAACTTCGTCGACGCCGACGCGGCCCTGCGCGCCGCGTTCGACTTCGCCGGGCCCGCCGTCGCGATCATCAAGCACGCCAATCCCTGCGGCGTGGCCGTGGGTTCGGCTTCCGCAGCGGACCCGGTCGCGGATGCGCACGCCAAGGCGCACGCCTGCGACCCGGTCTCCGCGTTCGGCGGGGTGATTGCGGCCAACCGCACGGTCACCGCCGGCATGGCCCGGACCGTTGCGGGCATCTTCACGGAGGTCGTTATTGCCCCGGGCTTCGAGGACGAGGCCGTGGAGATCCTGTCCAAGAAGAAGAACATCCGCCTCCTCGCCCTGCCCGAGGGCTACGGCCGCTACCCCTCCGAAATCCGGCAGGTGTCCGGCGGTGTGCTGGTGCAGATGTCGGACCGGGTCGACGCCGAGGGCGACAACCCCGCCAACTGGACCCTCGCCGCCGGTGAGGCCGCCGACGCCGACACCCTGGCCGATCTCGCCTTCGCCTGGACCGCCTGCCGAGCCGCCAAGTCCAACGCCATCCTGCTGGCCAACCACGGTGCCGCCGTGGGCATCGGCATGGGCCAGGTCAACCGGCTCGATTCCTGCAAGCTCGCCGTCGAGCGGGCCAACTCGCTGGGCGTGTCGGTGAGCTCAGAGGTGGAGGGCGCCGGTGGTGCCTCCAACGCCGACGCCAGCGGAGCCCCGGAGCGTGCCCGCGGCGCCGTGGCGGCGTCGGACGCGTTCTTCCCGTTCGCCGACGGACTGCAGATCCTGATCGACGCCGGCGTCCGCGCCGTCGTCCAGCCCGGCGGATCCGTCCGGGATGAGGAAGTCATCGCCGCGGCCAACGCCGCGGGCATCACGATGTACTTCACCGGCGCCCGGCACTTCTTCCACTAAGGGGCCGCACTCAGTCCCCGCGCGGGGCTCCGCGCGCCGGGCTTCGCCACGAATGGACATGCCCTCCCTTTACCGGAGGGCATGTCCATTTTTCGTGCATGCGGGTGGTCATAGTGGGATCATGTCCAGGCTCTGAGCCTGGCGGGGGACATGTCCCCTGGTGCGGGGAGGACCAGTGTCGGGCGCGGGGTCACGGGCCGGGGACATGCTCATTCTTTGAGCCAGGGACTGGGCATATTCGGATTATGTCCAGGCTCTGGGTGTTGCGGGGGACATGTCCTGTGGCGGTATGGCCTTAACGATCGGGACGCCACTACTGAAACGTCCAGCCCCTGGAACGAGGCGGCGGGGGTCCACCTGCCGACCAGCGTTGGCGGCAGGGAGCTTGGGGCGGCTGGCCCAGCCGACACGACGGTGCGGGTTTGTTAGCCTCAAGGTCAGCAGAAAGGAAGGCGCGTGATGGCGGATGAGGTGATCCTGGTGACCGGGGCCACGGGCAATGTCGGCCGGGTCGTGGTGGAGCAGCTGCTGACTGCAGGGCGAAGAGTCCGTGCCGCCGGCCGCAGCACGGAGTCGGTGAGGCGGATGTTCGGGCAGCGGGTTGAAGCCGTTGCCCTCGATTTCACCGACGAGTTGACCTGGCCTGGCGTGTTCGACGGGGTCCGCCAGATGTTTCTCCTGCGTCCGCCGCATCTGGGCAAGCCGAAGACGCAGATCATTCCTGCCCTTGAGTACGCGCGCGCCCGCGGGGTCGAACAGATGGTGTTCCTGTCCCTCCAGGGTGCGGAGAAGAACAAGGCCGTCCCGCACGCTGCCATCGAAGCGTGGCTCCGCGCCTCCGGTGCCGCCTGGACGTTCGTGCGAGCTTCCTTCTTCCACCAAAATCTCTCCACTACGCACCTGACCGATATCCGCGACCGCGACGAGATCGTGGTTCCCGCCGGCCGTGGCGCGACCGCGTTCGTTGACTGCGAGGACGTCGGCGCCGTCGGCGCCGCAGCGCTGCTGGATCCCGCCGCGCACCGCAACACCGCGTGGACTGTGACCGGGAACGAAGCGCTGACCTACGAACAAGTCGCCCGGATCCTGGCTGACGAGCTCGGCCGTCCCATCCGGTATGCCCGGCCCGGGATCTTCCGCTACCTTGGGCACGCCCGCCGAGCCCTCGGAATGCCTTGGGGAATGGCCTTTGTCACCGCGGCCATCTACACCACAGCCCGGCTCGGACTGGCTGGCGGCCTGTCCGGCACTGTTCGTCAGGTCCTGGGCCGTGACCCAATCAGTTTCGCCGCTTTCGCCCACCGGGAACGCGAAATCTGGCAGCCCGCCCCGGCCAGCAAGGAGACACCCTGAGGAGTGCATTGCTCGGAGCCACCGGCCGCACGGGGCCCTTGCCCTCTCCCACTAACACTCACCCCGGGGACATGCTCATTCTTTGAGCCAGGGACTGGGCATAGTGGGATTATGCCCAGTGCCAGGTCTGTGGGGTGGGCATGTCCCGGGTCGGCGGGGGGACATGTCCCGTAGTGCCGGCGCGTGCCGCCCGGCCCCGGCCGCTGACCACACGCCAACGCAGGGCCACGCGGGCCCATCCCCGCTGCTGGAGATGGGCCTCAAGGGACCCTGCGCTGGTTTTGCGTGTTGCCGGGTGCGGGAAGTGTCCGCCTAGGAAGCGGCCGCGGTGCTGTAGGCCTGCTGGATGACGGAGCCCCAGTACGGGCCGTACATCGTGGTGGACCTGCTGCCGTAGCCGTAGCTGTTGACCGAGTTCTGGTACCCGGTGGAGCTGGAACCGATGAACCACGGACCGCCAGAGGATCCGCCGGTCATGTTGCAGGGGACGCCCTGGGTGTTGAAATCCGGGTTGTAGGGATCGTTCGTGGCGGTGCCGGTGCAGCTCTTCAGGGACTCACCGTCGAAGGGCCGTGCCGCGGGGTAGCCGAACGCCTTGTAGCTGAGGCCGCGGGGGGCGTTGAACTCCAGGCCCGAGGCACCCACAACGTCTGCAAGCGTCTGGCCGTTGAGCGGGTTCATGACTGCGAAGCCGGTGTCGTAGGTCATGTCGCCGCCGGAGCTCCACTGGGTCGGGGCGTGGAGGGACTGGGCCGTCCACTTGCCGTAGGGCGCGGCGCCGTCGAGGTAGGCCGGGACGAAGGTGAACTTGGTGGCGAAAGCCCCGGGGCCCTCGTTGAGGCAGTGCCCGGCCGTGGAAACAGTGCTCTTGTTCGTGGAGGAGACCGAGTTGCCGGAGCAGACGTAGTTGGAGCCGCCCAGGGTAAAGAAGACCTTGCCGACGTGCTTGACCGGGGTTTCACTCGCGTTCGCCTTGATCTGGACTTCCGTCGCCTGCAGGCTCGGTGCCTGGTACTCGACGGTGGTCGGTGCTCCCGCTTCAGCCGGACGGTGCACAGCGGCCTTGGAATTGGCGCTCTTCAGCATGGCCCTGCCTGCGAGCACATCGCCGGGGATGGCGCTGCGCATCCGTTCTTCCGTCCAGTACTGCGCTCCGCCGGTCTCGACGACGGTGTGGCTGCTGACCCCCGACGTTTCCGCCGGCGCATCGCCGGATGCCGGGGCCGCGCCCGCGGCGCCCGCGGCGCCCAGAGCCAGCAGTGCCGCCGCTGAGAGGCTGAGGAGGCTGGTGGCCAGAGTCTTCGGAGTTCTCATGGTTGTCCTAACCGGTGAAAAGCGGGACGGCCGCCGGTGGTGGCCGCTGTGATGGGAATGAAACTACGGGACTTTGACTGTCCTGTAAAGGATGTTGTCAATTCTTGTCACAGTACGTTGCCGACGTCACGGAGTCCGGGGCGTACGACGCCTGTAGGCGGCAACCCTCCTCCCTCGGGTAAGTTGGGGGTGTTGAATTGGCAGAAAATTCCGGAAATACCCAGACCTTCAGGGAGACGCCCGAGCAATGGCAAAAATTATCTATACCCACACCGACGAAGCGCCGATGCTGGCCACCCATTCGTTTTTGCCGATAGTTGAAGCCTACGCTTCGACGGCCGGTGTGGAAGTGGAGACCCGCGACATTTCGCTGGCCGGCCGCATCATCGCCGCGTTCGGCGACTACCTCACCGCAGAACAGCGCGTCACTGACGCCTTGGCCGAACTTGCCAGCCTCGTCAAGCAGCCCGAAGCCAACATCATCAAGCTGCCGAACGTCAGCGCCTCGACGCCGCAGTTGAAGGCCGCCATCGCGGAACTCCAGGGCCAGGGCTACGCACTCCCGGACTACCCGGACAGCCCCTCCTCTGACGAAGAGACGGACATCCGCTCCCGCTACGACAAGATCAAGGGCTCCGCCGTCAACCCGGTGCTGCGTGAAGGCAACTCCGACCGCCGCGCCCCGCTCTCGGTCAAGGCCTACGCCCGGCAGAACCCGCACAGTATGGGCGCCTGGACCGCCGAGTCCAAGACCAACGTCGCCACCATGGACGCTGATGACTTCCGTTCCAACGAGGAATCCGTGGTCATCAAGGCTGACGGAAACGTCAGGATCCAGCTGGTTAAGGAAAACGGTACGGTCAAGGTCCTCAAGCGGTTCCTCCCCGTGCTCGCGGGCGAGGTCATCGACGGCACCGTGATGCGCGCCGCCGCCCTGGACGCTTTTCTCGCAGCCCAGGTTGCCCGCGCCAAGGAAGAGGGCGTGCTGTTCTCTGCCCACCTCAAGGCGACCATGATGAAGGTCTCGGACCCGATCATCTTCGGACACGTCGTCAAGGCGTACTTCGCCGAGCTCTTCGACACCTACGGCGCCCAGATCGCCGCCGCCGGCCTGAGCCCGAACAACGGACTGGCCTCCATCATCAACGGCCTTGAGGATCTCCCCGAGGAGATCCGCGGCGACGTCGAGGCGGCCATCAAGAAGGGCCTGGACGACGGCCCCGAGCTGGCCATGGTCGATTCCGACAAGGGCATCACCAACCTGCACGTCCCCTCCGACGTGATTGTGGACGCCTCCATGCCGGCCATGATCCGCAGCTCCGGCCACATGTGGGGCCCCGACGGCGAGGAAGCCGACACGCTCGCCGTCCTCCCGGACAGCAGCTACGCCAGCATCTACCAGGTCGTCATCGACGACTGCCGCGCCCACGGCGCCTTCGACCCGACCACCATGGGCACCGTCCCGAACGTCGGCCTGATGGCGCAGGCCGCCGAGGAATACGGCAGCCACGACAAGACCTTTGAGATCCAGTCCGCCGGCACCGTCCAGCTGGTTGACGACGCCGGCACCGTGCTGATCGAGCACCAGGTCGCCCCGGGCGACATCTGGCGCGCCTGCCAGACCAAGGATGTCCCGATCCGCGACTGGGTCAAACTGGCCGTCACCCGCGCACGCGCCTCCGCCATGCCGGCCATCTTCTGGCTGGACAAGGGCCGCGCCCACGACGCCCAGATGATCGCGAAGGTCGAAGAGTACCTCAAGGAGCACGACACCGAGGGCCTGCACATCGACATCATGTCCCCGGAGGAGGCCACGGCCTTCACCCTGGAGCGAATCCGCAAGGGCGAGGACACCATCTCGGTGACCGGCAACGTGCTGCGGGACTACCTCACCGACCTCTTCCCGATCCTGGAGCTGGGCACGAGCGCCAAGATGCTCTCGGTGGTTCCGCTGATCAATGGCGGAGGCCTCTTCGAAACCGGCGCCGGCGGCTCCGCCCCGAAGCACGTCCAGCAGCTGCTCAAGGAAAACCATCTGCGCTGGGACAGCCTGGGTGAATTCCTGGCCCTTGCCGTCAGCTTCGAGCACCTTGCCACGTCCACGGGCAACGCCCGTGCACAGATCCTGGCCGACACCCTGGACCGCGCCACCGGCACCTTCCTGCTGGAGGACAAGTCCCCGAAGCGCAAGGCCGGCGAGCTCGACAACCGCGGCAGCCACTACTTCCTGGCCAAGTTCTGGGCCCAGGAACTGTCCCGGCAGGCCGACGACGCCGAGCTGGCCGCGGCGTTCGCTGCCGTCTCCGGCGCGCTGGACTCCGCGGAGGAGGCCATCCTTGGCGAGCTCCTGGCAGTCCAGGGCTCCCCGGTGGACCTCGGCGGTTACTACCACCCGGATGAAGCCAAGGTCACCGCGGCGATGCGGCCCTCGGCTAAGTTCAGCGACGTACTGTCCATGCTGGGTTAGTCCCACCATGCCGGCGTCCTGCCGGCCGCGGCTTACCACGAATGGCGTTACCCCGCGCTGTGTTCTACCCCGCACTGTGTTCTACCCCGAACGGCGCACCGCAGATTTGCGGTGCGCCGTTCGGCATTTTCGGGTCCGGCCACCGGGTGGCTGTTGCCTGGGAGGACGCCGTCACCTAAGGTACTAAGCAAGCTTAGCTTCGAATGGCGCCGCAGGGCCGCCGGTCCGGGGCCGAGGTTGCCTACCCTGAGGAGTCATCACATGCCAGCAGAGAGCAACATCCAGATCCCCGGTGCGGTGTCCGTGGAACCGCCCGCGCTGGAGGAGCCCACCACACCCCGGGAGCCGCTTCCGCCCAAGCCTGACCAGCAGGGGCCCGAGGCCGTGTCACCGACCGGCAGCCCCACCGGCGCACCGGTGCACTCACGGGCACAGTCCGGCGCCTACCTCACCACCGCCCAGGGTCTCCGGCTCTCCGACACGGACCACTCGCTCAAGGCCGGCCGTCGCGGCCCGGTGCTGCTCCAGGACCACCACCTGCGTGAAAAGATCACCCACTTCGACCACGAGCGCATTCCCGAACGTGTGGTCCACGCCCGCGGTGCCGGAGCGCACGGCGTCTTCCGGTCCTACGGTTCGGCGTCGAACATCACCCGGGCCGGGTTCCTGGCCAAGGACGCCGAGACGCCCGTTTTCGTCCGCTTCTCCACCGTCCTGGGTTCCCGCGGTTCGGCCGACACGGTCCGGGACACCCGCGGTTTCGCCACCAAGTTCTACACCGACGAGGGCACCTTCGATCTCGTCGGCAACAACATCCCGGTCTTTTTCATCCAGGACGGCATCAAGTTCCCGGACATCATCCACGCCGGAAAACCGCACCCGGACCGCGAGATTCCGCAGGCCCAGAGCGCCCACGACACCTTCTGGGACTTCGTCTCGCTGCACACCGAAGCCCAGGCCCACACCATGTGGAACATGTCCGACCGTGCACTCCCGCGCTCCTACCGCACCATGGAGGGCTTCGGCGTCCACACCTTCCGCCTCGTCAACGGCGAGGGCGCGACCAGCCTGGTGAAGTTCCACTGGAAGCCGAAGCAGGGCGTCCATTCGCTGCTCTGGGAGGAAGCCCAGCTCATCAACGGCATGGATCCGGACTTCCACCGGCGCGATCTTGCGGACGCGATTGAAGCAGGCGCCTACCCGCAGTGGGAACTCGGCGTGCAGGTCTTCCCTGACACCGAGGAGGAGTTCTTCGAGGGGATCGATCTGCTCGACCCCACGAAGTTCGTCCCGGAGGAACTTGCCGCCGTGCAGCCGATCGGGATCATGACCCTGAACGCCAACCCGGTGAACTATTTCGCCGAAACCGAGCAGGTCGCCTTCCACCCCGGCCACCTCGTTCCGGGCATCGACGTGACCAACGATCCGCTGCTGCAGGTCAGGCTGTTCTCTTATATCGATACCCAGATCAGCCGGCTGGGCGGACCCAACTTCGGCCAGCTTCCGATCAACCGGCCGCACGCGCCCGTCAACGACATGCTGCGCGACGGCATGCACCAGACTGCGGTGCACGGGGGAGCGGCGCCGTACCACCCGAACTCGCTCGACGGCGGCTGCCCGTTCCTGGCCGGCGCCGACCTCGGGGCCTTCATCGACGTGCCGGAGGAACTCGCCGCCGCGGTCAAGGAGCGGAAGTCGCCCGCATCCTTCGATGACCACTACAGCCAGGCGCGGCTGTTCTTCCGCAGCCTGACCCCCGTGGAACAGGACCACGTGATCCAGGCGTACACCTTCGAACTCGGGAAGTGCCGCGAGGAGACCGTCCGCCAGCGCCAGCTGCTGGCGCTGGCCAACATCGACCCCGCCCTGTGCGCGGCGGTGGCCTCCGGGCTCGGCATGCCCGCCCCGCGGGCCAGCGAGTCCGTGGAAGACGCCGACCCGAGCCCGGCGCTCTCCCAAATGGGTGGTTCCTGGCCGGTGGCCGGCCGGGTGGTCGGTATCATCGCCGATGCGGACAGCGACCTGGACTCCGTCCGGGCCGCCCGGGCCGCCCTTGACGCGGCCGGGATCGTACCGCTCGTGATCGCACCGGCGGGAGGCTTCCTCGGCGGAGCCGACGGCGGCATCCCGGTCCAGCGGACCTACCTCACCGCCCGCTCGACCGAGTTCGACGCCGTCCTGGTTGCCGCTTCGGGCGGGCCGGCCCCGGACGCAGCGCAGGGACGGGATGCCAAGGCCGGCCAGCCGGGGGCGTCGCTTGATCCGCGCGTCGAGCTGCTGCTCGCGGAGATGTTCCGGCACGCCAAGGCAATTGGCGGCTGGGGGCCGGCAGCTGCGTGCCTGGACGGGGCGGGCATTACCCGGGACGCTGCGGGCATCGCCCTGGGGGAGGGGCCGGACGACGTCGTGGCGCAGCTCACCGGGTTGCTCGCCGCACACCGGGCGTGGGAACGCTTCCCGGCGACCGGGGTCTAGAAAAGAAGGACCGGACGGCTCATCCGAGGCCCCCGCCCATGCGAAGAGGCCCGCCGCCACCGGAAAGGCCAGCCCGAGACTCATCAGGAGGAGTATGACGATGAACTGGTAGGGGACCGGGCCCACCACCGCCAGCGCTTCGGCCGCAGCACCAGGAGCCCGGGCTTGAGTGGGGTTTCAGTCTGCACGGGGTGATGCCCAACGCGAATTCTTTGGTGAGGGTGCACGGCACGGGAGCCAGCGTGAGCTCCTGGGAACGCTTCGCTCACGGCCTTCGCCTGTGGCGTCGCCCCCGCATTGAGTCACCGTGATCGCCGTACCGGGTGCCGCGGCAACCACAGGATCAGGAGGGCGAGAACGTTACCCCGAGGACCACAACGAGAACCACGACTGCCGGGATCGTCCCGACGGCCGAGTGTACATCCTTGACCGCATTCAGCCGGCCCCAGGAGTCAGGAACCACGGTGGTGCCGGCTCGACCGGGTGTCCGGAGAGGCCGAGCGGCTGTCACCCTGCAGGCCGGGCCCGATTGAACTGGCGGCATCAGCCGCGGTCCCGGGCACACTGGAGAAACGAAAATGCATGGTTGCGGGGCTGGCAGTGAGACCCGGTGATCACGGCGAGGGAAAACCTATGCGATCACTCGTTGCTTTTCCCCATGTTTTCCCCCGCCATGTTTCTCCCGTCCCGGGGCCGCGGGGCACATCGCGTCGCTGGCGCTGGGCGTATTCACGCTGCGCCTGATGCGAACGGCGCGAGGGAAGACCGCCGGTTCTGGCAGCTCAGCCTGACCATCACCCATCCGAGGCCGGTCGGTCTTTCTGGGTTCCGGGAGAATAAACCCGCGCGGCGTGCTGCTGCTGTCGGAGATGTTCCGGCACGCCAGGTCACTAATCGTCCGCGTCCTTACCTTTGCCTTTGCCCTTGTCTTGGGCCTTGTCGGCCGGCGGCGCGGGCGCAACGGCGGGCGGGGGCGCCGCCGCGGCGGCCTCGGCCTGGGCGGCTGCAGCGGCCTGCGCTGCCGCTTCCTCTTCCGCGGCAACCCGGGCGGCTTCGGCTTCTGCCTGACGGGTGTTGAGGTCCGCGCGGACTGTATCGACGGACGTCCGGATGCTCTGGTGCCGTTGGAAGGACACCCCGCCTCGGGCGGCCGCGTCGTCCAGTGACAGCACGAGCTCGTCGAGGCGCTTCAGCGACGCGGCCGGATCATCCGCCGCGGCGGCTTCGGTCACGGCAAGGACCTGGGTTTGAAGCAGCCGGGCGGCATCAGGGTCCAGCTCCGGCGCCGCGGAGCAGCTGGCCAGGGTGCCGGTGAGAAGGACCGCGCCGAGGAGCCAACCTGCGGGGAGCGGACGGAAGCGGTGCGGGCGGCCGCCGGGCCGGGCGCCCCGGGGCGGCGGGCTTGTCAGGTTCATGGGTCCACACTCTTCTGCAGCTCTTGGAGGTGCTGCCCCAGGTCCCCGGTCACGGCCGGATAGGGGACGACGGCGGGTGGTTCAGGTGCCGCGAGAGCGACAGCGGCCGCGACGGCACCCGTTATGACCGCCAGCAGCGCGAGGGACAGCAGGACCTGGGCGCGGCGGCTGGCCTGCCGGAAGCGCGAGGCCGCCGGGGGCAGGAGCGGGCCACGGTTTACCCGTGGAGTGGTGACCGCGTCCGGGTCCAGCGCATGCAGGGACCGCGTAGCGTTGATCACGCCGCCCCTGGTATCCGGGGAGGCAATCGCGCCGCGGATGGCGCCCGCACCGGCTGGGGATTGCAGCGGGGGACGGGCCGGCGGGGCCGGCAGCACGCGGGTGCGTTCTTCGGCGAGGAGCCCGGGGAGTGACTCGGGCGAGACCAGGGCATGGCGCAGCGCCAGTGCGAGGTCCGCGGCGGACGGACGGTCCAGGGGATCCTGGGCTGTCATGGCCCGGATCAGCTTGGCCCATTCGACGGGCACGGTACCGGGGACGGCCGGGGACCGGTGCAGTCTCGCGACGGCGGATTCCACGGCACTGCCGGGGTACTCAAGCTCACCCTTGATGCACTCAAGCAGGACCAGCCCCAAGGAGTAGATGTCGGTTGCCGGACCCAGATTGGCGCCGCGGGATTGTTCCGGACTCAAGTACGCGGCGGTCCCCACCATGGTGCCGGTGGTGGTCAGCCGCGTCCCGTCCACCATGCGTGCAATCCCGAAGTCGGTGAGCTTCGGACGCAGGGGCTCACCGGGACGGACGGGAACGAGCAGGATGTTTGCCGGCTTGATGTCCCGGTGGAGGATACCGAGTGAATGCACGTAGGCCAGGGCGTCCGACACTCCCGCTCCGATGACCGCGATATCGGCCAGCGGCAACGGGCTGTGCCGGATCCGGGCCCGGAGGTCCTGCCCGTCCACCAGTTCCATGGTCAGGAATGGCCGGGGTTCCTCCGGGATGCGGGTGTCCGTGCCGGCGTCGAACAGGGTCACCAGGCTCGGATGATTCAGGGTAGCCAGGAGTTCAATCTCGGCTTCCTGACGCCGGAGTTCGTCAGGATCGGCGGATTGCGGGGCAAAGAGTTTGAGGGCCACGTCGCGGCCGAGGTTCAGGTCCTTGGCGCTGTAGACCGACGCCATTCCGCCCCGGCCGATCACTTCCCCCAGCCGGTAGCGGCCGCCCAAGAGCTCTGCCGTTACCCGATCGGGCGAACTAATCTCCACGCTGTCCCCGTTCCTTCCCCGTGCGCCATGGCGGCGCCCCTCAAGAATGATACCGGGACGGGCTTCGGCTCCCTGCCCTGCGGCCGCGGACCGGCGGCCGCAGGGGGTTGGATGCTGGCGAGTCCTGCGGTGGCCGTTGGGTCCCCCAGCGGACCCAACGACGGACTGCTTTTCCGGAGCCTGCGTGGCCGTTGGGTCCCCCAGCGGACCCAACGACGGACTGCTTTTCCGGAGCCTGCGGTGGCCGTTGGGTCCCCCAGCGGACCCAACGACGGACTGCTTTTCCGGAGCCTGCGGTGGCCGTTGGGTCCCCCAGCGGACCCAACGACTTCGCTCCGGCCCCACGAGACCCTGGCGGAGACGGGAGGGACCCTACGGCGGGCGTTCCTCGTGGTGCGGGGCCGGTTTGCGGCGCGCCGGGGCAGCGTGCAGCGCCGCGGGCGCTGAAGGCGTCCGTTCTTGGGCGGGGGAAGCGAGAGGGCAAGACGGGGCGCCGGAATACCGGCAGCGGACGGTGCCGTCCATGAGGAATCTCCTGAATGACTGTTGGCGGGCGCTCAGGGCAGCCCGATTGGCCGTGCTCTGTGGAGTGCAGAGACGGCTAACTAGTCAGGAGAGGATCCGGGGTCAGCGGCGACGGCTGAGTGCACGTGCTGCAGCGGACCACGGATTGGATCAGCGCCGGCAGTGGGAATGACCAAGTATGGGTTTGGAAGCCAGGCGGCGCCACCGGCGGCTCCACCACCGGAGGAGAAGGTATTTCCGGATCCAGAGCCGGGAGCCGCGGGCAGGGAATCGGGAGCGGGCAGACCTGTCCCGTTGTGCCAGGGTGTGGGACTGTCGTCGCGGGCAGGTGCTGACGGCACGGTGCCGTTCGGGATGGCGCCTGCCGGGGGAGCGCTTTCCGTTTGATGGCCGTCCCCTCCCGGCCGGATATTGGTGTCCAGGGACGGAAGGTACAGCGGGGTCCCGAAGATCTCAATGGCGGGTGCGGGCGCAGGTTCCTGCAGCGCAGCCAGGCGATCCGGGGTGACGTTGCAGTCTGCGGGGACCTCGGGTTTTGCGGTGGGGACCGGGTCCGGGGGAACGGCAGCCGGCGCCGGGGCCAACACGACCGGAACCACCGGTTCGGACGGCGGAACCTCGTTCTTGACCGCGGGCTCTTCCGGCAGCGGGTCCGTTGTTACCGGGCCGGCTGGTGCCGTTGCCGTGGGCGACGGATTCGTGGGAGTCGTGGCCGGCTCAGTCACGGGCAGTAATGGCTCGGGATTGGCGACGGGCACGGTTGGAACGGATGCCGGAGCCGGGTACGTCACAGCCGGGTCCGGAACGGGCGACGGCGTCGGGCTCGGATTAGTCGGAGTGGGGGTCGGTGCCGGGCTGGTGACCGGCTCCCTCACGGGTGTGGGAGCCGGCGGGGTCGTCGGCGGAGCCGCCGGTTCGGTTTGGGGCGCCGGCGGGGCGGTGGCTTCGGGCGCGGGCACCGCAGGCCCGGTCGGGAGGACCGGCATCGCTGGGACGGTGGGGTCCGGCGTCGGCTCCACGGTGGAGGCCGGGACCGGAACGGTCGCCCACGGCGTTCCCCCGGGGGTGGGGCCGGCCACTTCGGTCTGGACAGTAGCTGAAGCTGCCGGCGCAGCTAGAGTCGGTGTGGGGACGGCAGCCGAGGTGAGGGCGACGGATCCGGCCCCAGCAGCGGTGGTCGTGGGAGCGGGGGTGTGAGTATGGTCCGCGCTGGCAGCCCCGGCAGAGAGCACCAGCCAAGCGAGTCCGGCGGCGCCGCCCAGGATCACCGTCCGGAGTGGACGGCGCGGGCGTAGTGGGACTGTTGCTGGGTCCACTCGCACACCCCATTTCCCGGATAGGTCGACGGTTCCCTACAGGGTAAGTCCAAGCGCGGGGGAGAGTCCAGAGCGCGCGGCAAACTGATGCGGATTCAGGCGGCGGAAGCGCCCGTCACCGCGCGTCATTCGGGTAACTCACACCCAGCTGGGCGCGCACCCCGTCGAACAGGCGCATGGTGTTCAGTGAGTCCTCAAGCGGCATCACCGGGCTCTCGCTGAGTCCGTGCTGGATGCAGCGGGTCACCTCGCGCAGTTCATAGCTGTAGCCTCGGCCCACGACGTCGAATGACTCGCTGCGGGTCTCGTCGAAGCCACCCCGTACCAGGAGCTCCTTGGGGTTGTTGATCGATCCGATGGCCTGCAGGAATCCCTGGGTGCCGGCCACGGTGGCCGTCCGGGGGCCGTGCGCCAGCAGGGATGAGGTCAGCTGCGCCTGGGCGCCATGGTGGTAGCCGAGGGTCAGCGCGTTCTGTGCGTCCACACCGTCCTCGTTCAGCCAGCCGGTGGCGCTGACGGTCTGCGGGAAGCCCAGGGTGCCCAAAGCCCAGAGCAACGGGTACACCGTGAGGTCCAGCAGGGCGCCGCCGCCATCCTTCGGGGCCCAAAGGCGTGAGGCCGGAGAATACGGCGCCGGGAAGCCCAAATCCGCTCCTACCCACTTGACCTCGCCGATCTCGCCGGATGCGGCGATCTCGAAGGCCCGCTGCATGCTCGGCAGGAAGCGGCTCCACATGGCCTCCATCAGGAACAGGCCCTTGGCCCGTGCCAGCGAGACCAGCTCAGAGGCCTCCCGCGCGTTGACGGTGAACGCCTTCTCGCACAGCACGTGCTTACCGGCGTTCAGGGCCGCCAGCGCGATTTCGTGGTGGTGGGCGTGCGGCGTGGCGACGTACACGATGTCGACGTCGTCATTGGCGAGCAGCCGTTCATAGCCGGTTTGCCCGCTGAGGTCCCCGTACGCCCGGGCGAAGCCGAAATCCGCGGCGAAGGCATCCGCTGCCGCCTGGGTGCGCGAACTGACCGCGTAGAGCTCGGCGTCGGCGAGGAGTTCCAGGTCGCGGGTCACGGACGCCGCGATGCCTCCCGTGGCGATGACGCCCCAGCGGAGCCGGGCGCCGGTGGCTGTGCGGGGATCGGGGTCCGCCTGGCTGAACAGCCAGGGTGTGGCGATGTGGGCGGTCATGGAGTCATCCTCTCACCCGGGCCGCTGTGCGGATCGCCGTCCGGGGCTATGGATCCGCTGTGAAGGGCTGCGCGCGACGCGGGGCGGCAAAAAAGCCCCGGCCCGCCGGGAGGCGGAGCCGGGGCTCTTGAGATGCGGTGAAATGAATTACTGCTTGGTGATCGGTCCGAGCACCGGATCGTTGACGTAGGCCGTGTAGACGTTCTCCTGCGTCACGATGACCGGCACCAGCAGGTACGACGGAACTACCTTCACCGTGTTGTTGTAGGACTCGTCATCGTTGATCTCAGGCGTCTTGCCGGCCTGGAGATCCTTGACCATGGTGATTGCGTGCTCCACGAGCTTGCTGGTGTCCTTGTTGATCGTGGAGTACTGCTCCCCGGCCATGATGGACTTCACGGACTGAACTTCGGAGTCCTGGCCGGTGACGACCGGAATCGGCTTGCCGGCAGCCTTGACCGAGGTGATGATCGCGCGGGCCAGCGTGTCATTCGGGGACAGCACACCGTCGAGTGTGGCAGTGCCGTAGGTCCCGGCGAGCAGGGTGTCCATGCGGCGCTGGGCGTTCTCTGCCTTCCAGCCCTGGGTGACGGCCTGCTCAAAGGTCGTCTGGCCGGACAGCACCTTGAGGGTGCCGTCGTCCATCTTCGGCTTCAGGACGCTCATGGCGCCGTCGAAGAAGACCCTCGCGTTGGCGTCATCCGGGGAACCGGCGAAGAGCTCGATGTTGTACGGGCCGTCCGGCTTCTTGGCCTTCATTCCCTCCAGCAGCGCCTGGCCCTGGAGTTCACCGACCTTGAAGTTGTCGTAGGCCACGTAGTAGTCCACGTTGGCGGTGTTCAGGAGCAGACGGTCATACGCGATGACCGTGGCGCCGGATTCCTTGGCCTGCTGGAGTTGGGTACCCAGCTGCGCACCGTCGATGGCACCGACGATGATGACCTTGGCGCCCTTGGTGATCATGGCGCTGATCTGGTTCTGCTGTTCCGAAACGCCGCCATTGGCGAACTGCACGTCCGGCTGGAATCCGGCAGCCCTGAGGCCGTCATTGAAAAGCGTCTCCGCCTGGACCCAGTTTTCGGACGTCTTCTGGGGGAGCGCGACGCCGATCAGGGAGTCTTTCGGGAACGCTTCCCCGCCGGTGGTGGAACCGCCGGAGGTCCCGGTGTCGGTGCGGCCGCAGGCTGTCAGCGCCAGTGCCGCGATAGCAGCTATTGCTGCTGCCTTTCCTGCTTTACCAATCAGTCGCATTGCTGGGTTCACTTTCTTTAGATGGTGTGTGGAATCTCGGTGAAATGAGCGCGGGGGAACGGATCAGGGACCGAATCAGGCGCCCCTGGAGATGACTTCTTTGGTGGAGGTGGTCTCGTCGGGTTTCAGCTCGCTGCTGCGGCCGAAGTTCTTGAACATCAGGCCGATGATGGATTTCTTGCCCTGGGACTTGTTGTAGACATCGAAGGCGACGGCAATCAGGAGCACGAGGCCCTTGATGATCTGGGTCAGGTCGGCGCCGACGCCGAGCAGCTGCAGGCCGTTGTTCAGCACGGCCATCACCAGGCCACCGACGATCGAGCCGATCACGGTGCCGACGCCGCCGGTCACCGCGGCGCCGCCGATGAACACGGCCGCGATGGCGTCCAGTTCCCAGCCAACGCCGTCGAACGGGCCCGACGCGGTGGAACGGCCGACGAAGATCATGCCGGCGAGGCCGGCCAGGACGGACATGTTCATCATTACCAGGAAGTTGACCTTCTTGGACTGCACGCCGGAGAGCTCGGCGGCGTGCCGGTTGCCGCCGACCGCGTAGACGTGGCGGCCGATGACGGTCTTGGAGGAGATGAATCCGTAGATGATCACGAGCGCTGCCAGGATCAGGCCCGGGATCGGGAAGGACGTCCCCGGCCGGCCGGTGGCGAACAGGTACGTCGCGTAGAGGATGGCGCCGCAGATCAGGACCAGCTTGACGATGCTGACCCAGGCTTCCGGCACCTCGGCGCCGAGGGCTTTGGCGTTGCGGCGGGAGCGGATCTCGCTGAAGACCACGAAGGCGACGGCGAGCAGGCCCAGCAGCAGGGTGAGGTTGTTGTAGCCGGTGTCCGGCCCGATCTCGGGCAGGTAGCCGGAGCCGATCTTCTGGAAGTCGGCGGGCACGGGGATGGTGTTGGACTTGCCGACGTACTGGTTCGCGCCGCGGAAGATCAGCATGCCGGCCAGCGTGACGATGAACGCCGGGATGCCGACATAGGCGACCCAGAACCCCTGCCAGGCGCCGATCAGCACGCCCAGCAGCAGCCCCATCAGGATTCCGAGGTACCAGGGGATGCCCCAGTCCCGGATGAAGAGGGCCACGCAGACGCCCACGAACGCCGCAACCGAGCCCACGGAGAGGTCGATGTGGCCGGCAATGATCACCAGGACCATGCCAATGGCAAGGATCAGGATGTAGGAGTTGCCGTTGAAAAGGTTGATGACGTTGCCCGGGGTGAGGGTCCGGCCATTGGTTGCAACCTGGAAGAAGATGATCAGGGCCACCAAGGCGAAGATCATGCCGAATTGGCGGGTGTTGCCGCCAAAGAGCTTCTTGAGCGCGTTCATTGTTTCAGTCCTTGTTTCCATCAGTGTTCGGAGCAGTTGGCCACAGCGGTCAGGCAGTCTTGCGGGCCGAAGTCATGAGTTTCATGAGGGTTTCCTGGCTGGCTTCGTCCTTGTTGAGCACGCCGGTAATGGCGCCTTCAAAGATGGTGTAGATGCGGTCCGAGAGGCCCAGCAGTTCGGGCAGCTCCGAGGAAATCACGATGACGCCCTTCCCCTGGTTGGCCAGCTGCTGGATGATGCCGTAGATCTCATACTTGGCACCGACGTCGATCCCGCGGGTGGGCTCGTCCAGGATCAGCAGCTCAGGGTCGGTGAACATCCACTTCGCGAGCACCACCTTTTGTTGGTTGCCGCCGGAGAGTTTGGCCACGCCCTCCTCCACCGACGGGGCCTTGGTGCGCAGGGACTTACGGTACTGCTCGGCGACGGTGAAGACCTTGTTGGCGTCAATCACGTTGTGTTTGCTGACCTTGCGCAGGTTCGCCGAGACGGTGGTGGCTTTGATGTCATCCAGCAGGTTCAGCCCCAGGGACTTGCGGTCCTCGGTGACGTAGCCCAGCCCGGCGTCGATGGCCTGCTTGACGCTCTTAAGTTCGATCTCCTTGCCGTGCAGGTAGATCTGTCCGGAGAGGAACCGGCCGTAGGACCGGCCGAAGACGGAGCGGGCGAGCTCGGTGCGCCCGGCGCCCATCAGCCCGGCGAAGCCGACGATTTCGCCCTGGCGGACGAAGAAGTTGGAGTTCTTGCAGACCATGCGGTCCTGGACCTGCGGGTGGCCCACGTTCCAGTTCTTGACCTCGAAGAAAACCTCGCCGATCTTCGGCTCGTGGTCCGGGAAGCGGGATTCCAGGGTCCGGCCCACCATGCCCTTGATGATGCGGTCCTCGTCGACGCCGTCGGCCTTGACGTTCAGCGTCTCGATCGATTTGCCGTCGCGGATGATGGTGATGGAGTCCGCGATCTGCTCGATCTCGTTCAGCTTGTGGGAAATGATGATGGACGTGATGCCGCGGCCCTTAAGGCCGAGCATAAGGTCCAGCAGGTGCTGGGAGTCGGATTCGTTGAGGGCGGCCGTGGGCTCGTCGAGGATAAGCAGTTTCACCGACTTGTTCAGGGCCTTGGCGATTTCGACGAGCTGCTGCTTGCCGACGCCGATTTCCTTGATCGGGGTCTCCGGTTCCTCGCGGAGCCCGACCCGTGCCAGCAGCTCGGTGGAGCGGACCCGGGCCTCGGCCCAGTCGATCACCCCGTGCTTGGTGGGTTCGTTGCCCAGGAAGATGTTCTCCATGATGGACAGCTCGGGGATCAGTGCCAGCTCCTGGTGGATGATCACGATGCCGGCGTGCTCGCTGGCCCGGATGTCCTTGAACTGCTGGACTTCGCTCTGGTAGACGATGTCGCCGTCGTAGCTGCCAAAGGGGTAAACCCCGGAGAGCACCTTCATGAGAGTGGACTTTCCGGCGCCGTTCTCGCCGCAGATCGCGTGGATTTCGCCGGCCTTTACCCGCAGGTTCACCTCGGACAAGGCTTTAACCCCGGGGAACTCTTTGGTGATGGAGCGCATCTCGAGAATTACCGGATCGCTGTGCGTGTTGAGGGACGCCATCTGCCCTTACGCCTCCAATGCATGACTTCGTTGTCCGCCCCCGCAAACCGCAGGGTCGTCTGATGAAAAAGTAAACTGGATCACAGGCCTTGTCGTCAAGTCTTTAACGCAACGGCCCGGTAACGAAAGCTCAGCCGCGTTGGATTCCGGCGTGCTGGAAGACCAAAGCGGTCGCGCCCAGGGCTTCGGCACGGTCCCCCAGGGAGGACATCGTGAGCGTCGTCGTCTCGCCGATGACCGGGACGGCGTGCCGGACCAGGCCCCGCCGGATCGGGTCCAGCAGCAGCCCGCCGAGTCCTGCCAGGGGGCCGCCCACCACAATCACTTCGGGGTTGATCAGGTTGGCCACATTGCCCAGGGCGCGGCCGACGGCGAGTCCGGCATCGTCCACGACGCGCAGGGTCGCAGGGTCCCGGGCGAGGGCCTTGCGGACGATGTCCTCCGGGGTGAGCGGCTTGTCCTCGCCGCGGCCCAGGAGCTCGATCATGGTGGTGGTCGAGGCGATGGTTTCCAGGCAGCCGCGGTTGCCGCAGCGGCAGACCAGCCCGTGCTCATGGATGGTCGCGTGGCCGATTTCGCCGGTGATACCCACGTTGCCGTAGTAGGGCATCCCGTTCAGGATCAGCCCCGCGCCGATGCCGGAGCCGATCTTCAGGAACATCAGGTTGTTGATGCCGGTGTGGGGCCCCCAGGTCACCTCCGACAGGGCGCCGAGGTTGGCGTCGTTGTCGAGGAAAACCGGGAGATCCAGTGCCTCCTCGAGGCGTTGCAGGATGTTGATGCCCACCCATTCGGGCAGGATGGCGCCTTGCGCCACCGTTCCCGTGCGGCGGTCGATGGGCCCCGGGATGCCAACGCCGGCGCCCACGACCGCGCTGCGTTCCACGCCGCTGCTGGCCAGGAGCCGGTCCAGCAGTCCGACGGCGGCACTGATGCCCTCCTCGGCGTGGTGGCCCAGGGGGAGCAGGATCGAATCCTCGGCGATGACGTGGTAGCTCAGGGAGGCGAGGACGACACGCAGGTGCCGGCGGCCGAAGTCGATGCCGACGGCGACGGCCCCGTTGCTGTTGAGCCGGACGTTCAGGGCCCGCCGGCCGGAGCTGGTGATTGGTTCGGTGGAGGCCAGCCCGGAGTCCTGCATGATCTTGACGATGTTCGAGACTGTGGCGGTGGAGAGGCCGGTCTGCCGTGCCAGTTCCGCCTGCGTGGACGGTCCGGCGAGAAGGCATTCAATGATCCGCTGTTGGTTCAGATGCCGGAGTGCGGATTGTGATCCCGGGTTTTTGGTTCGGCTCCTCGTTGAGCGCGTTGATGAGGGCATGCAATGAAGGGTGCCCCATCCGCGCGTTGTAGTCAAGAAGTTAACGCATGATCGGTCTGGAAGTCGGCCGGCATGGCGGGTGCGCGGCCCGGGGGCCATATCTTTCGGGGCATCCGCCGGGGCCGGCGGGGCATAGCGCCCTGCTTCCGCCGACGCCGGGTGGAAATGCACCGGGACGGCGATGCTGCCGCGTCGCTAGGCTGGAGGAGCGAGAGTCCGCCGCCAGGGCGGACCCTAAGGATGCTGAGGTGGTAATGGTGCTACTGGCCCTGATGCAGGAGAACGCCACCGTGCTGGACGTTGACGCCAATTGCGCTGCGGTGGATGCCGCCGCCGGCAAGGCTGCCGCGGCCGGCGCCCGGCTGCTCCTCACCCCGGAGCTTTTCCCGGTGGGGTATGCGCCGCTGCGGGTGCGGGCGGAGCTTGACCCGGCGGTGCTGCCCTCCCTCCGGCGAGCCCTGGCAGACGTGGCCCGCAGGAACGGCATTGCGCTGGTCTACAGCCTCCCCGCCGTCACCGCAGCGGGGGAGTGGCAGATCACGGCCACCCTCGTCGACAAGAACGGCCACGAGCTCCTCAGCTACGCCAAGGTCCACCTCTTCGGGCCGGAGGAGCGCCAGGCATTTGTCCCCGCCGCGGCCAGCCCCGGCGTCGTGGACTTCCACGGGGTCAGGACCTCACTGGTGATCTGCTACGACGTGGAGTTTCCGGAGGCCGTCCGCGCCGCGGCGGTGCGCGGCGCTGAACTGCTGCTGGTACCGACGGCCCTCGCGGCGGGATTCGACGCCGTACCGCAGGTGCTGATCAGGGCGCGGGCACTGGAGAACCACCTGACCGTGGCCTACGCCAACCACTCCGGGACCGAGGACGGCTGCGACTTCCTGGGCGGCAGCGTCATTGCGGCCCCGGACGGACGGCTCCTGGCCGCGGCCGGAACCGGGGCCGAACTGCTGTTCGCCGAGCTGCCCGAGCCGGTGCCGGTGCCGGACGAGGCTGGGCACGAAGTAGCGTACCTGGATGATCGCCGGCCGGAGATCTACCGCTCCTGGGGCAGCTGACCGGTACTGGAATCCGCCGCGGCCGTGGCCGCCGGCATCCCGGGCAGCTGGTCCGTGTACTGCAGGGCAATCCAGAGCTCCGCCCGGGACTGCGCCCGGTTGAGATCCAGCTCCAGCAGCTCCGCGAGCATTCCGATCTGCCGGCGGACGCTGTTGCGGTGCAGGCCGGTGGTTTTGGCCGTGGCATCCCAGCTGCCGTTCTCGCCGAGCCAGGCGCTGAGGATGCCGAGCAGGGCGTCCCGCCGCTCCGGGGCCAGCGCCAGCACGGGAGCCAGGAGGCGGGCAGCCAGCATGGCGCCCGCCTCCTTGCCGAGCAGCCCGGCCACGGACCACGTCACCTCATCAACCCGGACACTGCGTCCCGTGGTCCTGACGCGGCCGCGAAGGGACCAGGCCCGCCGGTAGGCCGCCGCCAGTCCGGAGAGCTCGCTGGCGCTCCCGATCACCAGCCGCCAGCCCAGCCGTTCCACACCAGCCAGCAGGGCGTCGTCGACCTTCAGCCGGGTGATCGCGGCAAAGCCGTAGTCGGTGGTCTCCACCAGCTTGGTGTCAAACATCCGGCGCCACTCCAGAAGCTCCCGCACGGGACTGTCGCGGGAGTGGCCGGCACGGTCCGGGGCGGCGGGCGTCCCGGCCTCCTCCGGGCGAATGCCCAGGACCACGCGCAGCTGCCCGGACCGGGTGGAGGCGACGCTCTGCGCCAGCAGGTCCTTGAGTCCGTTGAGGTGGCGGGTGCCTCCCGAGACCAGGCTGTCCGGATGCAGCAGCAGCGCGGTCGCCAGCTGGCTGGGGGCCAGCGATCCGCTGGTGCGCTGGCGCACCAGCAGTTCCAGCAACCCGACGGCGGTGGAGACAACGCTGTTCTGGGCCGGGGTCAGCGGGGCGTCGGCGCCCACGACCAGGGCGCCCAGGTTGGCGTCCCGGGTGCTGCGCAGGGGATACCCGAAGACCAGCGCCGAACCTGCCGTGCCGAACGAGTCCAGCTCCACGCGCGGGCCGCTTCCGGAGAGCAGCCTCGCCAGGAGCGGCTGCAGCGTTGCCGCGTCCACGCCCGGCATGGCCGCGGCTCCCGCTGCGCCCGCGGTTCCGCGGGCACGCACCCGCCCGTCGGCGCCCACGAAGACCGCCCAGACCGGAACCCGCTGCACGAGGGCGGCCAGGAGTTCGTGTTCCGGCCGTGCCGACAGCACTGCCCGCATGAGCTGCCGGTTCGTGTCCGCGAGCTGCCGGAACGTCGTGGCGTTCTCCGATTCCAGCAGTTGCGAGAATTCCAGGCCGATGGCCGCGAAGGGAACGGTCTTCGGGACGGCCACGAGGGTCAGGTTGTGCCGTCGGCAGGCCCGCACCACAGCGTCAGGCACCGCGTCGAAGTACGGTTCCAGGCCGACGCCCAGGGCAGAGACGCGCGCTCCGACCAGCCGCTGGACATAGGCGTCCACGAGATCCTCCCCGCCGCCCCCGCCCAGGAACGGGAGGCCGGCGGTGAGCAGGAACTCGCCGTCGAGCAGGTACGGGGTGGGATCCTCCAGCTCGCTCGGCTCCACCCAGCGCACCCGCTCCGCCCCGTTGCCGCCGTTGTGAAGCACCAACAGCTCCGGCGGCAGCTGGCGCAGGAACTGCGCCAGGGTGACGAAACCCAGCCGCTCGGCGTCGTCAGCAGCCACGGCTGCAACAGGGGGCCGGGGCCGGGGGCTGCGGTGCATTAAGTCTCATGGTTGAAGACTATAGGTCATTTTGCACAACCGTGAGAGCTGGCTCACAAGCCTAGGCTGGACGCCGGGGAAAAGACCACTACTGAAGATAGGGACGTCAACGATGACTGCGCCAACTCTTATTGGAGAACGGCCACCGGCCACCACGGGCCGTCCAGGACTGACCGCGCAGCTGCTTCGCCGCAAGCCGATCGGACAGCTCGTCAGCGAAGCCAACACCGGCCACGGCGGTACTCGGCTGGTCCGCAGCTTCGGTGTGCTGCAGCTGACGATGATCAGCGTCGGCGCCACCCTCGGCACCGGCATCCTGGTGATCCTGGGCGAATCCGTGCCGCTGGCGGGTCCGGCAATCTGGATCGCCTTCGCGATCGCCGGAATCGCCGCGCTGCTCTCTGCGATCTCGTACGCCGAAATGGCCGGGATGGTGCCGGCGGCAGGATCGAGCTACTCCTACACGTACGCGACCATGGGCGAAGGCATGGCCTGGATCTGCGGCTGGTGCCTGGTGCTGGAATACGCCGTCTCCGTTGCCGCCGTCGCGGTCGGGGCCGGCCAATACGTCAACGAAGCCCTCGCCGTTTTCGGCCTGGCGCTGCCGGACGCCATCTCGCAGCCGCCCGGAGCCGGCGGAATACTCAACGCGCCGGCGATCGTGATTGTGGTCCTGGCCACGGCCCTGCTGGTCCGCGGCGCCAAGGAAAGCGCCTGGATCAACACCGCCATTGTGGTGGTCAAGGTGGGCATCCTGCTGTTCTTCTGCGCCGTGGCCTTCACCGCTTTCACCGCAGCACACTTCGAACCGCTGATGCCGATGGGCGCCGCCGGCGTCTCCGCCGCGGCCTCCCGGGTGTTCTTCTCCTACATCGGGTTCGACGCAGCCTCCACGGCCGGCGAGGAGGCCCGCAACCCGAAGCGCGACCTGCCCCGGGCCATCCTGCTCTCCATGGTGATCGTCACCACCATCTACGTGCTGGTCGCGGTCGCAGCGATCGGCGCGCGGCCCTGGGGCTGGTTCGACGGCACCGAGGCGGCCCTCGTGAAGATCCTGGAAGAGACGACCGGGCAGCCCTGGATTGCGCTGCTGTTCGCCGTCGGGGCCGTGCTGGCCATCGCCAGCATCGTGCTGACGGTCCTCTACGGCCAGACCCGCATCCTGCTCTCGATGGCACGGGACGGCATGGTCCCCAAAATTTTCGGCCGTGTCTCGCCCCGTACCGGCACCCCCGTTGCCGGGACCCTGATGGTGGGCTCTGCCGTGGCCCTCACCGCGGGCCTCATCCCGCTCGGAGCACTGGCGGACGCCACCAGCATCGGCACCCTCTTCGCCTTCGCGCTGGTCAACGTCGCCGTCATCTACCTGCGGCGCCACCGGCCCGAACTTCCGCGCAGCTTCCGCGTCCCGCTGTTTCCGCTGACCCCCATCCTCGGCGCCGCCATGTGCGGCTACCTCATGCTCAACCTGGGCGCCGACACCTGGGTGGTCTTTGGACTGTGGATGCTGGTGGGCGTGGCCGTCTACTTCGGCTACGGCCGGCGGCACTCCCGGGTAGCGGCGCTCAGCCACGAGGAATACCGTGAACTATCCGGCGCAGCCCCCTCCGCCACCATGACCACGCCCGAACCGATGAAAGCACACCACTCATGACGACCGCCACAGAACTCCCGGCCCCCCGGCCAACAACGCCCGGCGCGGGCGGCCAGGCCCCCATCACCATGCTGAATCCCGACTTCCCGTTCAGCTACGACCACTACCTGGCCCATCCGGACGGCCTGGGCGCCATCCCGGCCGGGCTTCACGGAACCGAAGTCGCCGTCGTCGGAGCCGGGCTTTCCGGGCTGGTGGCGGCCTACGAGCTGATGAAACTGGGCCTGCGCCCGGTCCTCTACGAGGCGGACCAGATCGGCGGCCGGCTGCGGACCGCGAGCTTCCCCTCCGCCGCCGGCGTCGTCGCCGACCTCGGCGGGATGCGCTTCCCGGTGTCGGGCAAGGCCTTCTACCACTACGTCGAGCTGCTCGGACTGGAAACCCAGGAGTTCCCCAACCCGCTGGCGGCGGCGACGTCCAGCACTGTGATCGAGCTCGCCGGGCAGAAGCACTACGCCCGCACCCCGGCGGACCTTCCGCCGTTCTTCCGGGAAGTCGCGGAGGCCTGGAAGGCCGCCGTCAACGACGGCGCCAAGTTCGCCGAGATGCAGGACGCCATCCGCGCCCGGGACACCGCCCGGATCAAGGAGCTGTGGAACGCGCTGCTGCCCCTGTTGGATGAACAGACCTTCTACGGTTTCATCGCCGGCAGCGACTCGTTCAAGCAGGCCGGGTTCGCCCACCGCGAGGCGTTCGGCCAGGTGGGCTTCGGCACGGGTGGCTGGGACACGGACTTCCCCAACTCCATCCTCGAGATCCTGCGCGTTGTCTACACCGACGCAGACGACGCGCACCGGCTCATTGCCGGCGGTGCGCAACGGCTCCCGGAGGCGCTCTGGCAGCACGCGCCGTCGGGCATGGTCCACTGGCCGGAGGGAACATCGCTGGCATCGCTGCACGCCGGTGCCCCGCGGGGCGCCGTGGACAGGATCGCTCGGGACGCCGGCGGCGACTTCCGCATCCGGGAACGGTGGGGCCGCGAGGCCGCCTATCCGGCCGTCATCACCACCTGCCAGTCCTGGCTGTTGTCGACGCGGATCCACACCGAGGAAACCTTGTTTCCGGCAGGACTGTGGACTGCGATCGAACGCTCGCACTACATGCAGTCCTCCAAGACCTTTGTGATGGTCGACCGGCCCTTCTGGAAGGACATCGATCCGGCGACGGGGCACGAGGTCATGTCCATGACGCTGACAGACCGGCTGAACCGTGCCACCTACCTGCTGGACAACGGGCCCGAGAAGCCCGCGGTGATCCTGCTCTCCTACACCTGGAACGATGACGCACTGAAATGGTTGGCCCTGGATGCAGACCAGCGGGTCGAGCTCATGCTGCACTCGCTCGAGCAGATCTATCCGGGCGTGGACATCGCCAGCCACATCGTGGGCCAGCCCATCACCGTCTCGTGGGAAGCGGACCCCAACTTCATGGGGGCCTTCAAAGCCAACCTGCCGGGGCACTATCGCTACCAGCAGCGCCTCTTCAGCCACTTCAAGCAGGACACGCTCCCGGCGGGGCAGCGCGGGATCTTCCTGGCCGGCGACGACGTGTCGTTCACCGCAGGGTGGGCCGAGGGTGCGGTGACCACCGGACTGAACGCGGTCTGGGGCGTCGTGAACCACCTGGGCGGGTCATCGGCCGCCGGGAACCCGGGCCCGGGCGATCTGCTGGACGAACTGGGCCCGATCTCGCTGGACTGAGTTTCCCAGCGTGCTCAGCCGTGCAGTTCGCGGTGCGCCCGGGCCAGTTCCTGGTAGTGCGCCGCGTTCTGCTGCACGCCCGCGAACTCCTCGTCGGTGAGTGCGCGGCGGACCTTGGCCGGCACCCCGGCGACCAGCGAGCGGGGCGGGACCACGGTGCCTTCGAGCACGACGGCGCCCGCGGCCACAAGCGAGCCGGCGCCGATCACGGCGCCGTTGAGGATGGTGGCGCTCATGCCGATCAGACAGTCGTCCTCGACCGTGCAGCCGTGCACAACGGCACTGTGGCCGACGCTGACCCGGGCGCCGACCGTGCAGGGGAAGTCCGGGTCGGCGTGCAGCACCACGTTGTCCTGCAGGTTGCTGCCGGCGCCCACGGTGATCGCGGCGGTGTCAGCCCGGACGGAGACGCCGTAGAAGGCGCTGGAGTTCTCGGCGAGCGTTGCCTTGCCGATCACCGAGGCGCTCGGTGCGATGAAGGCGGATTCGTGGACGGCCGGGGTGTCCCCGGCGAAAGCGTAAATGGGAGCCATGCCTCCAGCCTAGGACACACCCCCAGCCCGTTGCGCTATCACTTGTGGTGGTTCTCAGGGCTGAGAGCAACCACAAGTGATAGGTCAACGGGGGTTGAATGGGGGCGGGGGCTGAGTATGATCGGGGCCATCAACGGCTCTTTCCGGGAGGTGGTCCGTGGTGACTGAAAGCGGGATGTTCCGACGAATGATGCGGCGGCTCGAGGAGTCGGACCGCCTCGACCCGGCCGTCCGGGTGGCGGAGCCGCTCGCGGGCAAGTTGGTGGCCAACCCCCGGCTGCGCCGCTTTTTCCGGGGCGACGCCACCGGCATCCCGCCGCACGTGATCGCCACCGACGTGCCTTTCGGGGCCTGGTTCATGGCGATTTTCCTGGACCTTTTTCCGGACGAGGGAACCCGGCGGGCAGCCGCCCGGCTGGTGGGCCTCGGCGTCGTCGCGGCCGGTCCCACCGGAATCAGCGGCTGGGCCGAATGGGCCCGGGCGGGCCGCGCCACCCGGCGCGTCGGCGTCGTCCACGCTGCGGTGAACGGCACAGCGACGCTGATCTTCCTGGCCTCGTGGGCGGCACGGTCGCGCGGACGCCACGGACTGGGCGTGCGGCTGGCCCGGCTGGGCGGCGTTGTGCTGATCGTCGGAGGGTTCCTGGGCGGCTATCTGCGCAGCGTGCCCCGCCACTGAGCCCGCGCACCGCCGTTGAGCTGTCAGTTGGAGTCACTCTGAGCGCTGGGAACGGCGGGAAGTGATAGCGCAACGGGTGTTTTCAGGCGGGGGAGCGGAGCACCGTGAAGCCCGCTCCCTGTATGGAGAGGTCGGGTGTGGGAGGGGCCTGTTCGGGGAGGACGACGGCGATCGGCGCGCCGGGCGCGGCCACCCGCCCCAGTTCCCGGACGACGTCGTCCCATGCCTCCGGGGGCAGCCCCGAGAGGGCCTCCACCGCCCACACCGACGGGAACACCGAGTCGGCAAAGGGCAGGGAGCCGGCCGCCGCGACCGAGGCTTCCAGGCCCCGGGCCCGCGCCGCGTGGATGTTCTCCTCGGACGGGTCGACGCCGGTGAAGTGGATGCCGGCCTGGACAAAACGCAGCCCGTCCGTGCCCTGGCCACAGTCCAGGCCCAGGACACCCCTGCGGCCCTCCGCCTTGAGCAGGGCCACGAAATCGGTCAGCGGGTCTTCCGGGGAAAGTGCCATACCCCTATTCAATGTCTGCGGTCAGCTGAAAACAACCGGGCTCAGTTGAAAACAACCGTCCGGTTCCCGTCGAGCAGGACCCGGTGCTCGGCATGCCACTGCACGGCCCTGGCCAGCGTGCGGCCCTCCACGTCGCGGCCCAGCTGGACGAACTGCTCGGCCGTGCGGCGGTGGTCCACCCGGATGACTTCCTGTTCGATGATCGGCCCCTCGTCCAGGGCCGCCGTCACGTAGTGCGCGGTGGCGCCAATGAGCTTCACGCCCCGGGCGTGCGCCTGGTGGTATGGCTTGGCGCCCTTGAAGGACGGCAGGAAGGAATGGTGGATGTTGATGGCCTTGCCCGTCAGCTGCCGGCACAGGTCATCGGAGATGATCTGCATGTAGCGGGCAAGGACCGTGAGCTCGATGTCATGCTCGGCCATCAGCGCCCGCAGCTGATCCTCGGCCTGGACCTTGGTGTCCGGGGTGACCGGGATGTGGTGGAAGGGGATGCCGTAGAACTCGGCCAGGCCCGCGAGGTCCGTGTGGTTGGACACGATGGCCGGGATCTCGATGGGCAGGGTGCCGGAGCGCTGCAGGAACAGCAGGTCATTGAGGCAGTGCGCTGACGTGCTGGCCATCAACAGGGTGCGGACCTTCCGGCCGGCGTGGTTGAGGCTCCACTGCATGCCGAAGGCCTGGGCCACGGGCTCCAGGGTGGCCTGAAGCTCCGGCTGGGAGGCCGCCGTCGTGGCCTCGACGCGCATAAAAAAAGTGCCGGTGCTCTGGCTGCCGTACTGCTGCGAGTCCGTAATATTGCAGCCCGCGACGAGCAGGGCGCCCGCGACGGCGTGCACGATGCCGGGGCGGTCCGGGCAGGAGAGGGTCAGGATATAGGAAGCAGTCAGCTGGTCGTCAGTCACGAAAGACAAGCCTACCCGCGGTCAACGGGGGGCTGGGTCCGGGCCGCCGGTCTGGGGTAGTCTGGAAGGGTCGCAACTGGCGTTGGGTGGCTAACCACCAGGGAGCGGCACTCACGAAGACCACGGATCGTACGCCTGGGCCGAGGGTCATGTTTTTCCGGTAGGCAGCACCCCGCTGCCGGCCCGCATCGGCACCCTACTGTGGGTGCCGGCCCCTTGCTGCGTCCCCGTTCACCGGGGCCGTAATCTGGAGGCGCCGCCGCGGGCCAGCCGGTAACCTGACCTTTAGCAGTGCCCGTGCCTAGCCAGGAGTTCCCCGTGACCACCTCCCTTAGCCTTTCTTCAGCCGCCGTGAGCAACCAGCCGCTGGCCGACCTTGACCCCGAAATCGCCGCAGTCCTGGCCCAGGAGCTTGGCCGCCAGCGCGGCACCCTGGAAATGATCGCCTCCGAGAACTTCGCCCCCCGCGCTGTGATGGAAGCCCAGGGCTCGGTCCTGACCAACAAGTACGCCGAGGGTTACCCCGGCCGCCGCTACTACGGCGGCTGCGAGTACGTCGACATCGCCGAGCAGCTCGCGATCGACCGGGTCAAGGAGCTTTTCGGCGCCGAATACGCCAACGTCCAGCCGCACTCCGGCGCCCAGGCCAACGCCGCGGCGCTGTCCGCGATGATCACCCCGGGGGACAAGATCCTGGGCCTGTCCCTGGCCCACGGCGGCCACCTGACCCACGGCATGAAGCTCAATTTCTCCGGCAAGCTCTATGAGGTCGCCGCGTACCAGGTCGAGGAAGACAACTTCCGCATCGACATGGACAAGCTCCGTGCGCAGGCCATCGCCGAGAAACCCAAGGTGATCATCGCCGGCTGGTCCGCCTACCCGCGCCACCTCGACTTCGCTGCCTTCCGCTCGATCGCCGACGAGGTTGGCGCCCTGCTCTGGACCGACATGGCGCACTTCGCCGGCCTCGTGGCCGCCGGACTGCACCCGAGCCCGGTCCCGCACTCCGACGTCGTCACCTCCACCGTGCACAAGACCCTCGCAGGGCCCCGCTCCGGCGTGATCCTGGCCAAGCAGGAGTGGGCCAAGAAGATCAACTCCAACGTCTTCCCGGGCCAGCAGGGCGGACCGCTGATGCACGTGATCGCCGCCAAGGCCGTCGCGTTCAAGATCGCCGGCACGGAAGAATTCAAGGAGCGCCAGGAGCGCGTCCTCGAGGGGGCCCGGATCATCGCTGACCGCCTCAACCAGTCCGACGTGTCCGACGCCGGCGTCTCCGTCCTGACCGGCGGCACCGATGTGCACCTGGTCCTGGTGGACCTGCGCAACTCCCAGCTCGACGGCCAGCAGGCCGAAGACCTCCTGCACTCGGTCGGTATCACGGTCAACCGCAACGCCGTGCCGTTCGACCCGCGCCCGCCGATGGTCACCTCCGGCCTGCGCATCGGCACCCCGGCCCTGGCCACCCGCGGTTTCGGCGCCGAGGAATTCACGGAGGTCGCCGAGATCATCGCGACCGCGCTGAAGGCCGGTGCCGCCACCGACCTTGAGGCGCTCCAGTCCCGCGTGGACAAGCTCGCCGCCGACTTCCCGCTGTACCCGCAGCACGAGCAGTGGTAGGCCATGACTTCTGCAGAGACTGCACCAACGGCTGAAACCGCGAAGATCCTCGACGGCAGGGCCACCGCCGCGACAATCAAGGCCGAACTGACCGGACGCGTGGCCGCGCTCAAGACCCGCGGGATCATCCCGGGCCTGGGCACCGTCCTGGTCGGCTCCGACCCGGGCAGCACCTGGTACGTCGGCGGCAAGCACAAGGACTGCGCCGAGGTGGGCATCACGTCCATCCGCCGCGACCTGCCGGAGGAGACCACCCAGGAGGAGTTGCTGGCTGTGGTCCGGGAGCTCAACGAGAACCCGGAATGCACCGGCTACATCGTCCAGCTCCCGCTGCCGGCGCACATCGACCAGGACGTCATCCTGGAGGCCATGGACCCCGACAAGGACGCTGACGGCCTGCACCCGATGAACCTGGGCCGGCTCGTGGCCAACGTCAGCGGGCCCATGAAATCCCCGCTGCCGTGCACCCCCAAGGGCTGCGTGGAGCTGCTCACCCGGCACGGCATCAACCTCAACGGCAAGCGCGTCCTGGTGGTGGGCCGCGGGGTCACGATCGGCCGCCCGGTAGGGCTGCTGCTGACCCGCAAGGACGTCAACGCCACGGTCATCCTCGCCCACACCGGCACGGTGGACCTGCCCGCCGAACTCCGGCAGGCCGACGTCGTGATCGCCGCGGCCGGCCAGCCGCACATGATCAAGGCCGGGGACCTCAAGCCGGGCGCCATCGTGCTCGACGTCGGCGTCAGCCGCGTCGATGACGGCTCGGGCAAAGCGGTGGTCACCGGTGACGTGGACCCCGCAGCGGCCGGCGTCGCCGCCTGGCTCTCCCCGAACCCCGGCGGAGTGGGCCCGATGACCCGCGCCATGCTGCTGGCCAATGTGGTGGAAACCGCCGAACGCCACCTGGCAGAGACCGGCTCTTCCGGCACCGCCTGAGTCACTCCCGCGCCTGAGTCTCTCCCGGCGCCCGGGGTGCCCCTCCCTCCGGAGGTGGCGCCCCGGGCCGTTTAAGCCCCGGACACTCCGGAACGGCCGGCGCCCGGATTTTTTACGAAAAGACTCTTTCATAGTTCGGCGGGATCCACTACCGTGATTCGGGTGCCTGAACTAGTCTCAAGAGAATCCACAGCCAAGGAAGCCTCCCAAAAGGACGCACAATTGAGCAGCCCCGCCGAAACCGGCCCGCCGCAGTATGTGATCACTGCAGAGAACCTGACGAAGCGCTACGGCGATGTCACCGCCGTCGACGGTATCTCCTTCTCCGTGCCCGCCGGTGAGGCCTTTGGCCTGCTGGGCCCCAACGGCGCCGGCAAGTCCACCACCATGAAAATGATCGGCGGGGTGTCGCAGCGGACCTCCGGGAGCCTGAGCATCATGGGCCTGGACCCGGACCAGAACGGGCCGGAGGTCCGCGCGCACCTGGGCGTCGTCCCGCAGCAGGACAACCTCGACGAGGAACTCAAGGTCCGCGACAACCTCCTGGTCTACGGGCGCTACTTCGGGCTGCCCATGAGCTACCTCAGGCCCAAGGCCGACGAACTGCTGGAGTTCGCGCAGCTCACGGACAAGGCCAAATCCAAGGTTGACGCGCTCTCCGGCGGCATGAAGCGCCGCCTCACGATCGCGCGCTCCCTCATCAACGAACCGCGGATCCTGCTCCTGGACGAACCCACCACCGGGCTGGACCCGCAGGCCCGGCATATCCTCTGGGACCGGCTGTTCCGGCTCAAGGAGCAGGGCGTCACCCTGATCCTCACCACCCACTACATGGACGAGGCCGAGCAGCTCTGTGACCGCCTGATCGTGGTGGACAAGGGCAGAATTATGGCCGAGGGCTCACCCGCCAGCCTGATCCGCGAGTACTCCACCCGGGAGGTCCTCGAGCTGCGCTTCGGCTCGGAACGCAACGCCACCGTCGGGGCCGAACTCGAAGGCATCGGCGAACGGCTGGAAACCCTGCCGGACCGCGTCCTGATCTACGCCCACGACGGCGAGGCCGCCCTCGAAGAGGTGTCCGCCCGCGGACTGCGCCCGGTGACCTCGCTGGTGCGCCGGTCCTCGCTCGAGGACGTCTTCCTGCGCCTGACCGGCAGGAGCCTCGTTGACTAGGAAAGCCGGACTGCCCGGCAAGGCGGCCGCGGCCGTGCCCGGCCCTGCGGCCGGGGCAGGAATCGCCCGGACAGCAGCACTGCGCGCCCACTCGCCGGCTGTCTCTGCGGCCCGGGCCCGAAAATGGGGTGCCTTCTACTACGCCGAGCAGGTTCTCCGCGTGATGAAGGGCTACGGCTGGACCATCGTGATGTACGGCGTCGGGCAGCCGGTCGCCTATCTCTTCGCGATGGGCGTGGGCCTCGCCACACTCGTGGACACCAACAGCACGGCGGCATTCGGCGGGGTCAGCTACCTCGTGTTCATCGCTCCGGCCCTGCTGATTTCGGCCGCCGTTATGACGGCCGCGAACGAATTCACCTTCCCGGTGATGGACGGTTTCAAGTGGCGCCGGGTCTACTACGGCCCGCACGCCTCGCCGCTGACGCCCCAGCAGATCGCGCTCGGGCAGATCATCGCCGTCACGGTGCGCTTCGGCCTGCAGTCGGCCATCTACTTCGGCGTGGTGGCACTGTTCGGGGCGTCCCCAAGCCCCTGGGGCTGGGTGTCGATCCTGGTCGCCACCCTCGCCGGGCTGTCCTTCGGGCTGCCGCTGATGGCCTACGCCGCCTCGATCAGGGAGGACAAGGGCCAGTTCGCCATGGTGATGCGCTTCATCGTGATGCCATTGTTCCTGTTTTCCGGCACCTTCTTCCCGCTGGACACCCTGCCGCTGACCGTGCGCTGGATCGGCTGGATCTCACCGATCTGGCACGGCACCGAGCTGGGCCGGGTCTTCAGTTACGGCTACCAGGAGCCCCCGCTGCTGACTATCGCACACTTCGTCTTCCTGCTGGTCCTCACGGTGGTGGGCTGGGTCCTGACCAAACGCCAGTTCATCAAAAGGATGGCCGGATGAGCGCCGTCACCACCAGCCACAGCGCCACCGAGGCCGCCCGCAACCGGAAGTTCGGGCCGCTGTACTCCCGCAACGTCCGCGCCGTCGTCGCCCGGGGGCTGATGGCCACCAAGAGCAGCAACTGGATGGTGATGCTCTCCGGCTTCTTCGAGCCCGTGCTGTACCTGATCGCGATGGGTGTCGGCCTGGGCGCCATTGTCGGCCCGGTCCAGGGGCCCGGCGGCGGGGAGATCTCCTACGCCGCCTACATCGCCCCGGCGCTGCTGGCCGTGTCCGCGATGAACGGCGCGGTCTACGACTCGACCTGGAACGTGTTCTTCAAGATGAACTTCGCCAAGCTGTACCAGGGCATGCTCTACACGTCCCTGGGCCCGCTCGACGTCGCCATGGGGGAGATTTTCCTGGCCCTGCTGCGGGGCCTGATGTACGCGACGGGGTTCACCGCGGTCATGGGGGTGATGGGGCTGATCACAACGCCGTGGGCCATCCTGATGATCCCGGCCGCGGTGCTCATCGCCTTCGGCTTCGCGAGTTTCGGCATGGGCATCACCAGTTTCATGAAGACGTTCCAGCAGATGGACTGGATCAACTTCGTGATGCTGCCGATGTTCCTGTTCAGCGCCACCTTCTACCCGCTCAGCGTCTACCCGCAGTCCATCCAGTGGCTCATCCAGGCCATGCCGCTGTGGCACGGCGTGGAATTGCTCCGGCAGATCAGCGTGGGCATCTTCACCCCGGCGACGGCGGTGCACATCGGCTACTACCTCGGAATGATCGCCTGCGGCGTGCTGCTCACCACCGGCCGGCTGCGCCGGCTGTTCCTCAAGTAACGATTCGGAAAGGGAGAACCATGGTCGGCAAATGGCAGGCCCTCGTCATCGACTGCGAGGATACGGATACCCTGGCGGGCTTCTATGAGGAACTCCTCGGCATGGTCCGCGTCCAGGACGACGACGACTTCATCTCGATCGGCGACGCCGCCGACCGCCCGGGCGTGGCCTTCCAGCGCGTGGAGCGGCTGGTCCGGCCGCGGTGGCCGGACGCTGACCACCCGCAGCAGATGCACGTGGACGTGCTGGTCGAAGACCTCGACGCCGCCGAGGCGGAGGTGCGCCGGCTCGGCGCCACCAGCCTGAAGGCCGGCACGGAGACCTTCCGCGTCTACACCGACCCCAGCGGCCACCCGTTCTGCCTCGTACTGTCCTCAGGCTCCGTACTGTCCTCAAGCTCCGTGCTCCCATAGCGGCCACCGCACGGGGAGTCCCCGGGTTCCCGTTCGCCCCGGGTGGAAGGTGACCCGGGGCGATGCCAGGGTTTGCGATAATGGGCTCATGCAATCTCTGGGCAACTCCGAGTCTTCCAAGCCGTCCGCGTACAACACCGCCACTGGCAAGTTCTCCATGTTCCGCATCAGCGGACCCGGGATGATGGTGTTCATCATCGCCTTCGTCGTCGCGGTCATCTTTGCTGCGAACCAGAACGACGTCGTCGGCTGGATCGTGGCGATCATCGCCGGCTTCTGGCTCGCTCTGGCATCCTTCGTGGTCTTCAGCATCCAGAAGGCAGCCAGGAAGGCCGGGGCCAGGCTCACCGAAGCGCAGAACGCCTTTAACGCAGCCGCCGGCCGGGCGCCGTCGTCGGGCAGCGTTGACCACGGCGGCACGCGCCCCGTGCCGGTCCGCCGCGGAGCCAACGAGGTCCGGGACCTGAAACTCGACCACTCGTTCAAGATTGTCCAGGTGCAGGTCCGCGTCGTCGAGCAGGAGCGGGCGAAGGGTGCAGCCTCGGACCAGGACACGATCCACCGGGCGCTTGAGACCATCGAGATCACGGCCACCAACGCCCGGGACATGATCAAGTCCTCCGGCACTGACGAACCTGTCGCCGGAACCATTGTCGACTAGAGTGGATCGGGTGAGTTCGGCATTGAAGAAGGACAACCTTCGCATCGCATCGGTCAACGTCAATGGCCTTCGTGCCGCGTACAAGAAGGGCATGGCGGAATGGCTTGAGCCCCGCGAAGTGGACATCCTCTGCCTGCAGGAAGTCCGCGCGCCTGACGCGATCGTCCACGAGCTGCTCGGGGCGGGCTGGTACATCCTGCACGCGGAGGCCGAAGCCAAGGGCCGCGCCGGCGTCGCCATCGCCTCCCGGACCGAACCCCTGCAGACCCGGGTGGGGATCGGGGACGACTACTTCGCCACCGCAGGCCGCTGGGTCGAAGCCGACTACATGGTCCGCAACGCGGAGGGGGAAGCCTCGCAGCTGACCGTCGTCAGCGCCTACGTGCACTCCGGCGAGGCCGGCACCCCGAAACAGGACGACAAGTTCCGTTTCCTCGACGTGATGCTCCGCCGGCTTCCCGAGCTCGGCAAACACAGCGACCACGCCCTCGTGGTGGGCGACCTCAACGTCGGGCACACGGAACTGGACATCAGGAACTGGAAGGGCAACGTCAAACGCGCCGGCTTCCTCCCGGCGGAGCGGGCGTACTTCGACCGGTTCTTTGGCGGGGATATCGGCTGGAAGGATGTTCACAGGGGCCTGGCGGGTAACGTCGACGGCCCCTACACCTGGTGGTCGCAACGGGGACAGGCCTTCGACAACGACACCGGCTGGCGCATTGATTACCACATGGCCACGCCCGCTCTCGCTGCTGCCGCAGTGTCAGCCGTTGTTGACCGGGCACCGTCCTGGGACACACGCTTCTCCGACCACGCCCCGCTGGTAGTGGACTACCGGCTCTAGTCTTAAGGCTCACACGCATGACTTCTCCTTCCACAGTGACCCCGGTCAACGACGCTGCCGCCGAAACCGCCACTGCTACTGCCGCCGCTGTCTCTGTCTCTGCCATTCCCGCCGTCTCCACCTCTGCTGTCCCCCTGGGGGTCCGGCAGCGCATCCTCTCGGGCATGCAGCCCTCGGCGGACTCCCTGCATCTGGGCAACTACCTCGGCGCCCTGGTGAACTGGGTCCGGATGCAGGATGAGTTTGACGCCATCTTCTTCATCCCGGACCTGCACGCGATCACTGTTCCGCAGGATCCGGCCGAACTGGCCCACCGCACCCGGGTCACCGCCGCGCAATATATTGCCGGCGGCGTGGACGTGGACAAGTGCACCCTCTTTGTCCAGTCCCAGGTGCCCGAGCACGCCCAGCTGGCCTGGGTCCTGAACTGCATCACCGGCTTCGGCGAGGCCTCACGGATGACCCAGTTCAAGGACAAGGCCTCACGGCACGGCTCGGACCGGGCCAGCGTTGGCCTGTTCACCTACCCGGTCCTGCAGGCCGCGGACATTCTCCTCTACCAGCCGCACGGTGTGCCGGTGGGGGAGGACCAGCGCCAGCACGTGGAGCTCAGCCGTGACCTGGCCCAGCGGTTCAACTCCCGCTTCGGTGAGACCTTCAATGTTCCGGCGCCTTTTATCCAGAAGGAATCGGCGAAAATCTATGATCTGCAGAATCCCACCGCCAAGATGTCCAAGTCGGCGGAATCGCCGGCGGGGCTGATCAACCTCCTGGACGATCCCAAGGTCATCGCCAAGCGGATCAAATCCGCGGTGACGGACGCGGAGACGGAGATCCGCTTCGACCGCGAGGCCAAGCCCGGGGTCTCCAACCTCCTGACCATCTACTCCGCGATCACCGGGCAGAGTGTGGAGTCCCTCGTCGCCGCCTATCAGGGCAAAATGTATGGCCACCTCAAGGTCGACCTCGCCGAGGTCGTGGCGGAGCGCCTGACCCCCATCCGGGAGCGGGCCAACGCCCTGCTGGATGACCCCGCGGAGCTTGACCGGCTGCTGGCGCTTGGCGCCGACAAGGCCCGCGAGATCGCCTCGGTCACCCTGCGCGACGTTTACTCCAAGGTGGGGTTCCTGCCCTACGCCGGAACCCAGGGAGTCCGCTAGCGCAATGTCCTCCGTCAGCAAAGTCACCGCTAACGAGCCGGCACGCACCACGGCCCGCACCACGGCGTGTGCCGGCAGCAGCACGGCTCACGAGATCCACGACGCCGAGGGCAACGGACAGCGCAGCGAAGGTATCAGTATCGGAGTGATCCTGGGGTTCCCGACGGAGATCGCCGAGGAGCTCCAGCGCTGGCGGGCGTCCTTCGGTGACCCCATGGCGGGTGTTATCCCCGCCCACATCACGCTGGTGACCACCACCGTGACCCAGGACTGGGAGGCGACGTACAACCATGTGCGGAACGTTGCGAGCAGGCAGGAGCCGTTCAACGTGACGATCTCCGGGACCGGATCCTTCCGGCCGGTGTCTCCCGTGGTCTTCCTCAACGTCGAGGGCGGCTTCGGGGACTGCGTCAGCCTGCACCAGCAGCTGCAGGCCGGCCCGCTGGAGCGGGAACTGCCGTTTGCGTACCATCCGCACGTCACCGTCGCCCACGACGTCGCACCCGAAAGCCTGGACGAGGCCGAATCGGCGCTCAAGGATTACAGGGCCACGTTCCCGGTGGCTAGCATGGGACTTTACGAGCACGATGACAACGGCATTTGGCAGCTACGGGAAGAGCTTGATTTTGGGACCGAACCTGACAACGACCGAGGCGAGGGCGGTGCCGCAGGCGCCCGCTGAGCCGCCCCTTCCCACCGATCTGGCCGGGCTGAAACTGGAAGTCATCCGGAAAAGGGTCGACTGGGGCAAGGCCCGACGCTCCGGCGGCGGGGGCATGGGCTCGCTGCTGGCGATGGTGCCGTGGCTGCTGGCCCGGCTCAACACACTCCGGCCGCTGCGGGTGTTCCAGCACTACGGGCGCCAGCACGGCCCGCTGATGAGTGCCGGCATCGGGTTCAGGATGTTTTTCTCCATCACGGGCCTGCTGGCCACCGGGCTCTCTCTGGCCGGCCTCTTCCTGAGCGGACAGCCCGCGCTGCTGGACCAGATCATCAGGAGCGCGGCCATCACCGCACCAGGCCTCCTGCAGGTCGACGGCAGCGAGGGGCTGGTTGATCCGTACGCGCTGCTGAACCCCTCCAGCCTGGGCTGGGCCGCTGTAATCGCCGCCGCGGTGACAGTGTTTACGTCCCTGGGCTGGATCCGCGGCGTCCGCGATGGCGTGCGGGGCATGATGCAGCTCGGCCCGCGCGTCGTGAATCCGGTCCTGCTGACCCTGCGCGACGTCGGCACCCTGCTCCTGCTCGGGGTGGCCCTGGTGATCAGCGCCGCAGCCTCGCTGGTGTTTGGCACGGCGGCGGACTGGGTGGCCGGGCAGCTGGACCTCGATCCGGTGCTGGCCTGGCCCCTCACGACCTCCGTGACGGTCCTCGTTCCGCTGCTGCTCGGCTGGGGTACCGCCGTGATCATGTTCCGGGTGGCCGCGGGGCTCAAGCCGGCCCGGCGCTCACTGCTGGAAGGGACCCTCTTTGCGGCGGCGGGCACCACCGTGCTGCAGATCTTCAGCACCCAGCTGCTGGCCAGCGCGGGCAGGAACCCCATCCTGGCGCCCTTCGCCATCATCATCGGCCTGCTGATCTGGTTCAACCTGGTCAGCCAGGTCTACCTGGTCTGCGCCTCGTGGGTGGCGATCCGGGAGCAGGACCTCAGGCTGGCGCCATCCGGCAAAAAGACCGGGTGGGGCGCCCGCCGGGTCCAGCCGGGCAAGACTCCCGTGGAGTCCGCGGAGAGCCCCCGCCCGGCCGTGGCTACGCGGTGGCGTCGAGGTACTGGTCGGCCCAGGCTGAAATAATCCCCGCGGCGCGGGCCGCCTGGCCCTTGGCCGTCAACAGGTGATCGCTGCCCTCCAGCGACACGAAGCTGCGTGGATGCCGTGCGGTCTGGAAAATGGTGCTGGCGTTCTCGATGCCGACCGTGTTGTCGGTGGGGGAGTGGAGCACCAGCAGCGGCTTTCCGAGCCGCCGGATGCAGTCCGTCAGATCGGCGTTCTCCAGGTCCTCCACGAAGTGCCGGCGGATCTCCACCCGTTTGCCGCCCAGGTCCACCTCGGCGCTGCCCTCGCTGAGGATACGGTCCAGGGCGGCGTCAAAGACGTGGGCCACATGACCGGGTGAGAACGGCGCGCCCACGGTGGCGACGGCGTCGAGCTCCGGGATCGACCGTGCGGCCGCCAGGACGGCGGCGCCGCCAAAGGAGTGGCCCACGAGCAGCGAGACCGGCCGGCCGGTTCCACGCATGAACTCGGCGGCCTTCACGGTGTCCGCCACCTTGTGGCTGAAGGAGCCCTCCGACCACAGGCCGGCGGATTCGCCGAGGCCAAGGTTGTCGAAGCGGAGCATGCCCACCCCGTTGTCCGCCAGCGCCTTGCACATCCGCGAGGCCGAGGGGCTGTCCTTGCCCAGCGTGAAGCCGTGCGAGAACACGCCCCAGCCTTTCACCGGCACCTCAGGGACATCGATGATGCCGGAGAGGATCTCGCCGGTGGAACCTTCGAAGGAGACTTTTTCGGAGCGGGACATGCGGGACCTTTCGTTCGGGCGGACGACGGCGGCGCCCCCACCTGAAAGGTGAGAGGCGCCGTCGTTGTGCTTCTTGGGTTCTGGCGGGCCAGCTGCTAGATCTTGCGGGACAGGATGGCCTGCTTGACCTCTGCGATCGCCTGCGTGACCTGGATGCCGCGGGGGCATGCCTCGGTGCAGTTGAAGGTGGTGCGGCAGCGCCACACGCCTTCCTTGTCGTTGAGGATCTCCAGGCGCATGTCGCCGGCATCATCACGGGAATCGAAGATGAAGCGGTGCGCGTTGACGATCGCCGCCGGGCCGAAGTACTGGCCGTCGGTCCAGAACACCGGGCAGGACGAGGTGCACGCGGCGCAGAGAATGCACTTGGTGGTGTCGTCGAACCGTTCACGGTCCTCGGCGGACTGCAGGCGTTCCTTCGTGGGCTCGTGGCCGCGGTTGATCAGGAACGGCATGACCTCGCGGAAGGACTGGAAGAACGGCTCCATGTCCACGATCAGGTCCTTCTCCACGGGAAGGCCCTTGATCGGCTCGACCGTGATGGGCTTGGACGTGTCCAGGTCCTTCAGCAGGGTCTTGCAGGCGAGGCGGTTGCGGCCGTTGATGCGCATGGCATCGGAACCACAGACGCCGTGCGCACAGGAACGGCGGAAGGAGACGCTGCCGTCGATTTCCCACTTGACCTTGTGCAGGGCGTCGAGGACGCGGTCGGTGCCGTACATGGTGACGTTGAAGTCATCCCAGGTGGACTCGTCGGAGACCTCCGGGTTGTAGCGGCGCACGCGCAGGTGGACGTCGAACGACGGGATGTCCCCGCCGCCACCGATGTGGGCGGGCAGTTCAATCTTGGAGGCTGGCTCAGCGAGTTCAGCGGTCATCTTAGTACTTCCTCACCATTGGCTCGTAGCGCGTAAAGACCACCGGTTTGGTGGCAAGGCGGATGCCCGCTGTTGTTTCTGCGGTCTCCGCACCCCCACCCGCCGGGGCGTGGTCATCCTTGTACGCCATGGAGTGCTTCATGAATTTGTCGTCGTCGCGCTCGGGGAAGTCCTCGCGGAAGTGACCGCCGCGGGATTCCTCGCGGTGCAGGGCCGCCACGGTCATGACCTTGGCGAGCTCCAGCAGGAAGCCCAGTTCCACGGCCTCCAGGAGGTCCAGGTTGAAGCGCTTGCCCTTGTCCTGGACGCTGATGCGCTCGTACCGCTCCTCGAAGGACGCAATGTCCGTCAGGACCTGGTTCAGCGTATCGGCGGTGCGGAACACCTGCATGTTGGCGTCCATCGTGTCCTGCAGTTCCTTGCGGATCGCAGCGACCTTCTCGGTGCCGTCGGAGGTGCGGACGTGGTCCAGCAGGTCCAGCGTGTAGGCCTCCGGGTCAACCGGGAGCTCCACGAACTCCGCGGTCTTGGCGTACTCCGCGGCGGCAATGCCGGCGCGCTTGCCGAAGACGTTGATATCCAGCAGCGAGTTGGTGCCCAGCCGGTTGGAGCCGTGCACGGAGACGCAGGCAACCTCACCGGCGGCGTAGAGGCCCGGGACAACAGTGTCGTTGTCCTGGAGGACCTCGGCGGTGATGTTGGTGGGGATGCCGCCCATGGCGTAGTGCGCCGTCGGGAAGACCGGAACCGGCTCCGTGTACGGCTCGACACCCAGGTAGGTGCGGGCGAACTCGGTGATGTCCGGCAGCTTGGCGTCGATGTGCGCCGGCTCAAGGTGCGTCAGGTCCAGGAGGACATAGTCCTTGTTCGGGCCGCAGCCGCGCCCCTCGCGGACTTCGTTGGCCATCGAGCGGGCCACGATGTCTCGGGGGGCAAGGTCCTTGATGGTCGGGGCATAGCGCTCCATGAAGCGCTCACCCTCGGAGTTGCGAAGGATCGCGCCTTCGCCGCGTGCGGCCTCGGAGAGGAGGATGCCCAGGCCGGCAAGGCCTGTCGGGTGGAACTGGTAGAACTCCATGTCCTCCAGCGGGATGCCGCGGCGGAACGCGATGCCCATGCCGTCACCGGTCAGGGTGTGGGCGTTGGACGTGGTCTTAAAGACCTTGCCGGCGCCGCCGGTGGCGAACACCACGGACTTGGCCTGGAAGACGTGCAGCTCGCCGGAGGCGAGGTCGTAGGACACGACGCCGGCCACGCGCTTCTGCTTGAACGGCGTGCCGTCTTCGCGGACAGCGTCTTCCTCAACGGTCAGCAGGTCAAGGACGTAGTACTCGTTGTAGAACTCGACGTTGTGCTTGACGCAGTTCTGGTACAGGGTCTGCAGAATCATGTGGCCGGTGCGGTCAGCGGCGTAGCAGGCACGGCGGACCGGAGCCTTGCCGTGGTCGCGGGTGTGGCCGCCGAAACGGCGCTGGTCAATCCGGCCCTCGGGCGTGCGGTTGAACGGCAGGCCCATCTTTTCGAGGTCCAGGACGGCGTCGATCGCTTCCTTCGCCATGACCTCGGCGGCGTCCTGGTCAACCAGGTAGTCGCCGCCCTTGATGGTGTCGAAGGTGTGCCATTCCCAGTTGTCTTCCTCGACGTTGGCCAGGGCCGCGCACATGCCGCCCTGCGCCGCACCGGTGTGGGAGCGGGTGGGGTACAGCTTGGTCAGTACCGCTGTTCGGGCGCGCTGACCTGATTCGATCGCCGCGCGCATCCCGGCGCCACCGGCACCGACGATGACGACGTCGTACTTATGGACCTGCATACCAGACGCTCTTTCTCTCAAAATTCGCTAACAACACCGGCCGGCGGAGCCGGGACGGTGACATCTCGTGGAAATCCCTTGCCCGCACCAGGCAGGCAAGGGACCGGTTGCCGCTGGGGCTGCGCCGCTACGGCGCGGGGCAGAACCCGCCGGGCAGCTGGACACCGTTGACCACGGGGCACGGGTCAAACGTGAAGATGACCAGGGTGCCAAGGATGATGATGGCGGTGGTGGCCGCGTACAGCACGATCTTCAGCCACAGACGCGTCGCGTCCTTTTCGGCGTAGTCGTTGATGATGGTCCGCACACCGTTGGTGCCATGCAGCATGGCGAGCCACAGCATGGCGAGGTCCCAGATCTGCCAGAACGGATCGGCCCACTTGCCGGCCACAAAACCGAAGTCGATCGCGGAGATGCCTTCGCCCACCAACAGGTTGACGGTCAGGTGCCCGAAGATCAGGACAACCAGGACTACGCCCGAGAGCCGCATGAAGAGCCATGCGAGCATTTCGAAGTTCCCTTTGGAACTGCCGTTGCGGCGGTACTGCGGCGCAATCCGGTTGCTGCCCACCTTTGCGGCGGGCACCTTGGGGCTGCGCGGGCTCTCAATCTGAGTTGCACTCATGGCTAGTGACCTCCAAGGGCGAGGGAAAGGTGGCGGATGGAGAAGCCCACCATGACGACTGCCCAGAGAATGAGCACCGTCCACAGCATCTGGCGCTGGTACTTCGCGCCCTTCTTCCAGAAGTCGACGGCGATGATCCGCAGGCCATTGAAGGCGTGGAACACAATCGCAGCAACAAGGCCCGTTTCACCCAGGGCCATCAGGGGATTCTTGTAGGCGCCGATCACGGCGGTGTAAGCCTCCGGGGACACACGCACCAATGAGGTGTCCAGGACGTGGACCAACAAGAAGAAAAAGATCACTACACCGGTAATGCGATGTCCAACCCAGGACCACATGCCTTCACGGCCGCGGTACAAGGTGCCAGCTGGTTTTGTCGGCACTGAATAAACCTCCCTGCAACACAGCGGCGCTGGCATGGGATCCACGCGGGGGGAACGCCTGCTGCGAGAGCACTCGTAAGCTCAAGTATAAATCTAGGCTTCGCTACCGGCTTATTCAATTCAGCCACCGATTGGTGACGTCTTCGGGAGGGGTTTCCGTGCACTTTTGAGACGAACGCCACATTCCCTGCCCGGCCGGCGAGTGCCGCCGCCGCGTCGGGGCTGCGCCCCCGGGGAAAGCTTCAACGCCGTGTCCGCCCGTGAATCGGGGACTTGCGCGGTACGTTCGGCTAAGGTAGCCGTGATGACTACAGACAAAACGACAAGCCAGGACTCACTCAACGATTCGGCGCTGCGCCGGTTTATCGCTGTGATTCCGGCGGGCGGTGTGGGGACCCGCCTCTGGCCTCTGTCGCGGGCCGCAGCCCCCAAGTTCCTGCACGACCTCACGGGTTCGGGCAGTACCCTGCTGAGATCCACGTACGACCGGCTGGAGCCGCTCGCCGGCAAGCACATGCTTGTGGTGACCGGCAAGGTCCATCGTGACGCGGTCTGCCGCCAGTTGCCGGAGATTGAGGACGCCGACCTGGTGCTGGAGAGCGAACCCAAGGACTCCGGCGCCGCCATCGGCCTCGCCGCGGCCATCCTGCACGAGCGCGACCCGGACACCATCATGGGCTCCTTCGCCGCGGACCAGGTGATCAGCCCGGACGGGGTGTTCCATGACGCCGTCAGGGAGGCCATCCACGCGGCCGCGGCCGGAAAGATCGTCACGATCGGCATCAAGCCCACGCATCCTTCCACCGGCTTCGGTTACATCCGGGGCGGAAAGAACCTTGGCGTGCCCGGGGCCCCCAGTGCCCAGACCGTCGTCGAGTTCGTGGAGAAGCCCAGCGAAGAAGTCGCCCAGGAATACCTCGACAGCGGCGAATATGTCTGGAACGCCGGGATGTTCGTTGCTCCCGTCGCGCTGATGCTCAAGCACCTCGAAGCCAACCAGCCCGAACTCTTCGCCGGGGTGCAGGAAATCGCCAAGGCCTGGGACACCCCCCAGCGCGACGAGGTCCGGGACCGGATCTGGCCCACCCTGCCCAAGATCGCCATTGACTACGCCGTGGCCGAACCGGCTGCCGTCGCCGGCGACGTCGCCGTCGTTCCCGGTACGTTCCGGTGGGACGACGTCGGGGACTTCGCCTCGGTGGGCCGGCTCAACAGCGCGAAGGAAGTCAAGGACGTCACCGTGATCGGTGAGGGCGCCCGCGTCTTCACCGAGGACGCGAGCGGCGTCGTGGTTTCCGATACCAAGCGCGTCATCGCGCTGATCGGGATCAAGGACGTTGTGGTGGTGGATACCCCTGACGCGTTACTCGTGATGCACAAGGAGCACTCGCAGCGCGTGAAGCAGGCCGTGGACGCCCTCAAGGCCAGCGGCGACACCGACGTTCTCTAGCGTGCGGCGGTCTTCAGGGTCTGCCGCCCGCGCCGGGGCGGCAGGCAATGTCCGCCGATCCGTAACGCGACGTCCGCGATGCCGCTATTTATGGTGCGCTCGCTAGAGTTATTCTGTGCGTAACTACTCTACTGAAGCTGAGCCCACCTCCTTGGTGGGGCCGTGGCTCGAGCCCCTGCTGCCGGAGCTGATTGCGTTCCGCCGGGACCTGCATGCGCACCCGGAGCTGTCCTTCAAGGAGTTCCGCACCACGGACAAGCTCGCAAAGCGCTTGGAGGAAGCGGGGCTCAAGCCCCGACGCCTCGAAGGGACCGGCCTGACGGTGGACATCGGAGACGGTCCAATCGCCACCGCCCTGCGCGGGGACATCGATGCCCTCCCGATCATCGAGGAGTCGGGGCTGCCGTTCGCCTCGAAGCACCACGGCGTCACCCACGCCTGCGGCCACGATGTCCACGCCACGACCATGCTGGGCGCTGCCCTGGTCCTGCAGCGGATGCACGAGAAGTCGCCGCTGCACGGTTCCGTCCGGATCATCTTCCAGCCAGCCGAGGAAACCATGCCCGGCGGCGCCCAGAGCTGCATCGAGCAGGGCGTCCTCGACGGTGTCCCGCGGATCTTCGCCCTGCACTGTGATCCGCGGATCGAGGTGGGCAAGGTCGGCACCCGGATTGGCGCCATCACCTCCGCCTCGGACACGATCAAGATCGAACTGACCGGCCGCGGCGGCCATACCTCACGCCCGCACCTGACCGAAGAGCTCGTCTTCGCCCTGGCGCAGATCGCGGTCAACGTCCCCGCTGTGCTGTCCCGCCGCGTTGACGTCCGCAGCGGCGTGTCCGTCGTGTGGGGCCAGATCTCCGCCGGGTCCGCCCCCAACGCGATCCCGGCCAGCGGCTACATGGCGGGCACCCTGCGCTGCCTGGACCGCGACGCCTGGCACAGCGCCGGTGAGATCCTCGACGACGTCATCCAGCAGATCGCCGCGCCGTACGGCGTCGACGTCCACCTGGAGCACACCCGCGGCGTGCCTCCCGTGGTGAACTCCGAACACGAGACCGCCCTGATCGAAGCCGCGGCCCGCGCCGAGATCGGCGAGGGCGCCGTCGTCCTGACCCCGCAGTCCATGGGCGGGGAGGATTTCGCCTGGTTCCTCGCGGACCTCCCCGGCGCCATGATGCGCCTGGGCACCAAGACCCCCGGCGGCGAGGAGTACGACCTGCACCGTGGCGACTACATCCTGGACGAACGCGCCCTGGGCCTGGGCATCCAGGTCCTCACCGCAGCCGCACTGCGCACCCTGCGCGACCTCTAGCCGGCCTGGACGCTGCGCCGGGTTTCCCCACCTTTGCCGGAGCGACGCCGGGACGCGCCGGGGGTGCGGGCCGACACGCCGTCGGCGCCCAGCGAACATGGGGAAATCCGGCGGGTGCGCGTGGTTGCAGAATGCCCCAGAAGGTTGTGCACAATTGAATTGTGCACAATTGAATTCTGGCGTACGATGGATCCATGACCACGCCAGAGGGAACCCGCACTGCCGGTTCGAACGCCCCCCGCCTGAACCGGCAGCTGTGCTTCGCCATGTACTCGGCATCGCGGGCCGCCACAGCGGCATACCGGCCGATGCTCGACGAGCTCGGCCTGACCTACCCGCAGTACCTCGTCATGCTGGTGCTCTGGGAAGGCGAAGCGCGCAGCGTCCGCGAGCTGGGGGAGGAGCTGGGCCTCGACTCCGGCACACTCTCCCCGCTGCTCAAGCGGCTTGAGGCCCTGGGCCTCGTGGAGCGGCGCCGGTCCGCCGCGGACGAGCGCCGGGTTGAGGTCTTCCTGACCGGCGCCGGCGCCGCGCTCAGCGCCCGGGCCGCCGGCATCCCGCAGCGTCTCGCCGACGCCGCCGGGCTCTCGCCCGCTGAACTCGACCAGCTCCGCGAGACCCTGGCCCGGCTCACCGCCGCACTGCACGGCTCCCACTGACTTCCCCTGCAACGCAACAGATTGGATCTCCCATGAAGACTCTCTACACAGCCGAGGCTCTGGCTTCGGGCGAAGGCCGGGACGGCACCGCCGTCACCACGGACGGCAAGCTCAACGTTGTCCTGGCCAACCCGGTGGAACTCGGCGGCAGCGGCGAAGGCACCAACCCTGAACAGCTCTTCGCTGCGGGCTACGCGGCCTGCTTCCATTCCGCCCTGCGCCTCGTCGGACGCCAGCAGAAGGCCGACCTGACGGATTCCGCCGTCGCGGCCAGGGTCCACCTGGGCGCCCTCGGCGACGGATCCGGCTACGGCTTCGCCGCGGAAATCGAAGTCGCCCTGCCCGCCGTGGACCGGGAAACGGCCGAGGCCCTCGTGGCCAAGGCCCATGAAGTCTGCCCCTATTCCAATGCCACCCGTGGCAACATTAATGTCAACATCACCCTTCTGGAGGCCGCCGCATGAGCACCCACACCGAAACCACCGTCCTGCCCGCCGCCACGCGTGAGATCCAGCTGGCATCCCGGCCGCACGGACGGCCGGTCCCGGAGAACTTCCGCCTCGCTGAGTCGGCACTTCCCGAACTCCAGGAAGGCCAGGTCCTGGTCCGCAACCTCTTTATGTCCGTGGACCCCTACATGCGGGGCCGGATGAACGACGTCAAGTCCTACTCCGCGCCGTTTGCGCTGGACGCCGCGCTCGACGGCGGCGCCGTCGGTGAGGTCATAGCGTCCCGTGCCGCTGACCGCCAGGTGGGCGAGACTGTCGTCCATGCACTGGGCTGGCGTGAATATGCGGTGCTCGACGCCGGGGCCACCACCCCGGCCCGCACCGAGCTGGCCCCCGCGCCGGCGTTCCTCGGCGCGCTGGGCATGACGGGCCTGACGGCCTACGCAGGCCTGCTCAAGGTGGCCAACTTCAAGGCCGGGGAGGTCGTCTTCGTCTCCGGCGCGGCCGGCGCCGTCGGATCCCTGGTGGGGCAGATCGCCAAGGCCCTGGGCGCCTCCCGCGTCATCGGCAGCGCGGGATCCGCAGAAAAGGTGGCACGGCTGCTGGAGCTCGGCTTCGACGCGGCCTTCAACTACCACGACGGCCCGGTCGCCGAACAGCTCGCCGCAGCAGCGGGCGACCGCGGAATCGACGTGTACTTCGACAACGTCGGCGGGGAACACCTTGAAGCGGCGCTGTCAGCGCTGACCGTCGGCGGCCGGGTGGCGATGTGCGGGGCCATCTCGCAGTACAACGCCACCGAGCCCACCCCGGCTCCGCGGAACCTCATGCTGGCCATCGGCAAGCAGCTGACCCTCAAAGGCTTCATCGTCGGCAGCTACTGGCAGCACATGCCCGAGTTCATCGAGGCCATGTCCGGCTGGCTCGCTGACGGCGCCGTGCGTTACGACGAGACCATCGTGGACGGACTGGAGAACGCCCCGCAGGCCTTTATGAATCTGCTGGACGGCGCCAACACCGGCAAAATGCTCGTTCGGCTCTAAGCCTTGATCCACCTCCCACCCGCACGCAGAACGCCCCGCACCGGAACGCCCGGTGCGGGGCGTTCCGTCTATACCGCTTGGTAACAAATTCTCAACAATCTGTGGAATCGCTGTGAACTGCGCTGCGTGGACGTGTTCCAGGACACTAAAGTGGCTTCCATAAGCGCGCCTCGGCGCAGTGCTGCGAAATCCATCAGTGAAAACAGCGTTTCAGCGGCAACCCCGCCAACAGACACTCATTGAGCTCCCGTCGTAGCGCCTATCTCTTTCTTCCTGGAGGAAAATTGAAGAACTCTCTGCGTGCACCCTTCAAGCGCGGTTCAATGGCCGGAGTCGCCACCGCCGGTGCGGCTGCCCTGCTGCTGACCGGCTGCGGGGCCGCACCGACGCCCAGCAGCACTGCCACCGCCACGGCCAGCGACTACACAGGCTGCATCGTGTCCGACTCGGGTGGATTCGACGACCAGTCATTCAACCAGTCCTCCTACGAGGGGCTGAAGAAGGCTCAGCAGGATCTGGGCATCAAGGTCAATGAGGCCGAGTCCAAGACCAACAACGACTTCGAGCCCAACCTGCGCGCCATGGTCGCTGCCGGCTGCGACCTGACCGTCACGGTCGGCTTCCTGCTCGGTGACGCCACCAAGGCCCAGGCCACGGCCAACCCGGAGAGCCACTTCGCCATCATCGACTTCGGCTACGAGACCCCGATCAGCAACGTCAAGCCGATCATTTACGACACGGCCCAGGCCGCCTTCCTCGCCGGCTACCTCGCCGCCGGCACCACCAAGACCGGAGCGGTCGCCACCTTCGGCGGCATCAAGATCCCCACGGTCACCATCTTTATGGACGGCTACGCCGACGGCGTCAAGTACTACAACGAGAAGAAGGGCACCGACGTCAAGGTCCTTGGCTGGGACAAGGCCAAGCAGGACGGTTCCTTCACCGGTGACTTCGAAAAGCAGGACAAGGGCAAGCAGTTCACCCAGAACTTCCTGGACCAGGGCGCGGACATCGTGATGCCCGTCGCCGGTCCGGTCGGCAAGGGTGCCGGCGCGGCCCTGAAGGAAGCCAAGGCAGCAGGCAAGGACGTCAAGCTCATCTGGGTTGACTCCGACGGCTTCCTCACGGCACCGGACTACAAGGACATCATGCTCTCCTCCGTCATGAAGCAGATGGGCGAGGCCGTGGAGGCCGTTGTGAAGCAGGACAAGGAAGGCAAGTTCAGCAACACCCCGTACGTTGGCACCCTCGCGAACGACGGCGTGCAGCTGGCTCCGTTCCACGACCTGGACTCCGCCGTTTCGGCCGAGCTGAAAACCGAGCTGGACCAGATCAAGAAGGACATTGCCGCCGGCACGCTGAAGGTTGAATCCGCAGCCAGCCCGAAGGCCTAACTCCCTCCGCCAAGCGCCACGGCCCGTCCGGTCATCCACCGCACGGGCCGTGGCGCTTTTCGTTGAGCGGGCTGACTCCGCCTCCGGTTGCAGGCACTAGGCTGATCCTGCAGCCCCATCATCCGTCCGGGCCACGGCTACCGGACACTTCGAGATTGGTCAGAGTTTTGAAACTTGAACTCAAGGGGATCACCAAACGCTTCGGCTCCCTGGTAGCCAACGATCACATCGATGTGGTTGTTGAACCCGGGCAGATTCACTGTCTGCTCGGCGAGAACGGCGCGGGCAAGTCCACGCTGATGAATGTCCTCTACGGACTGTACGAGCCCACCGAGGGCCAGATCCTCATCGATGACAAACCCGTCACCTTCCGCGGCCCCGGCGACGCCATGGCCGCGGGCATCGGCATGGTGCACCAGCACTTCATGCTGATCCCGGTCTTTACGGTCGCCGAAAACGTCGCCCTGGGGGCGGAAACCACCACGGCCGGGGGATTCCTCAACTTGGATGACACCCGGCGGAAGATCCAGGAGATCTCGGACCGGTACGGCTTCGACGTCGATCCCGACGCGATGGTCGAGGACCTCCCGGTCGGGGTGCAGCAGCGGGTGGAGATCATCAAGGCGCTGGTCCGCGACGCCAGGGTGCTTATCCTCGATGAACCCACGGCTGTGCTGACCCCGCAGGACACCGATGAGCTGCTGGACATCATGCGCCAGCTCAGGAGCAACGGCACCTCGATCGTCTTTATTTCGCACAAGCTCCGCGAGGTCAAGGCCGTCTCGGACACCATCACGGTGATCCGGCGCGGCAAGGTGGTCGGCACCGCCGATCCCGGCGCCTCGACGACGGAGCTGGCGTCCATGATGGTGGGCCGGGCCGTGAACCTGACGCTGGACAAGGCCCCGGCCAAGCCCCAGGAGAGAACCTTCCAGGTCAAGGACCTCACGGTGATCGCGCCCAGCGGCCAGCACGTGGTGGACGGCATCAGCTTCGATATCGCCCGCGGCGAGATCCTCGCCATCGCCGGCGTCCAGGGCAACGGCCAGACTGAACTGACCGAGGCCATCCTGGGCCTGCAGGACCGCGTCCACGGCTCCATCCTGCTTGACGGCGAGGAACTCCTCGGCCGCAGCGTCAAGGAAGTCCTCAACGCCGGCGTTGGCTTCGTACCCGAAGACCGCTCGGTCGACGGGCTGATCGGTACCTTCTCGATCGCCGAAAACCTGATTCTTGACCGCTATGACCAGGCCCCGTTCGCCAAGGGCATCAGCATGAGCCCGGCAAAGGTCCTGGAGAACGCCAAGACCCGGATCGAGGAGTTCGACGTGCGCACCCCGTCAGGTTCGCTGGCGGCCGGCACGCTCTCCGGCGGCAACCAGCAGAAACTGGTGATGGCCCGGGAGCTCTCCCGGCCGTTGCGGCTCTTTATCGCCTCCCAGCCCACCCGCGGCGTGGACGTCGGATCCATCGAGTTCCTGCACAAGCGGATCGTGGCTGAGCGCGACCACGGCACACCGGTGATGATCGTGTCCACCGAACTGGACGAGGTGATTGACCTCGCCGACCGGATTGCCGTGCTCTACAAGGGCAAGCTGGTCGGGATCGTCCCGGCCGGCACCGGACGCGGCGTCCTCGGCCTGATGATGGCCGGACTGTCCCCGGAGGACGCCCCCGGCGGTACCGCGGGCAGCCAGCCGGCACCGGGCCCCTCGGGCACCCCCCAGGAAAACCCCGCCGAACCCGAATCATTGAACCAATCACTGAACCAATCGCTGAACCAGGCGCCTGCCGCCCAGCCCGTGCAGGAGTCCCGCCCCGGCGCCGTAGGAGACGACCATGAGTGAGAACAACGAGCCGCGACGCCCGGCGGAACCGGATCCGGACCGGATTCCGGCACCGCAGTCCCCGGCACCGCAGTCCCCGGCACCGCAGTCCCCGGCACCGCAGTCCAGGGAAGCGCAGTCCAGGGAAGCGGATGACCTGGCGCCCGCGGAGGACGCCGCCTTTGTCACCTCGCTGGACACGGCCGGCGGGGTGATACGGCCGTCCGCGGTTCCCGTCTCGGCCCAGAGCGGAACCCTCCCGGGCACCGAGGACACGGACTCGGTGCTGCGCAAGATCTTCACCGGCAACGGCATCGTGACCATCCTGGCCGTCCTCCTCGCCCTGATCCTGGGCGGACTGCTCATTGCCAGCACGGACAAGGTGGTCGCCGCCACGTCTACGTACTTCCTCGCCCGGCCGGGCGATTTCCTCGCCGCCGTCTGGTCAGCCGCCACCGGCTCTTACGTGGCGCTCTTCCAGGGCTCGGTCTTCAACCCGCGCGGCAACGGGGTGGGCGGACAATTCGCCCCGCTGCTGGAGACCCTCACCATCGCCACCCCGCTGATTACCGCCGGTCTCGGCGTCGCCCTGGCCTTCCGCGCGGGCCTGTTCAACATCGGTGCCCAGGGCCAGATCATCATGGCCGGCATCCTGGCCGCCTGGGCGGGCTTCGCGCTGGACCTGCCGATGGGGCTCCACCTGCTGCTGGTCCTGGTCGCAGGCATCATCGGCGGCGCCGTCTGGGGCGCCCTGGTGGGTTTGCTCAAGGCGAAGACGGGAGCCCATGAGGTCATCGTGACCATCATGTTCAACTACATCGCCCTCTACCTGGTCCGTTACCTCCTTGACACCCCGGCGTTCCAGCGGCCGGGCGAGACCACACCGATCTCCCCGATCCTGGACGCGTCCGCCGTGTATCCGCAGATCTTCGGCAGCCAGTACCGTCTGCACATCGGCTTCCTGCTGGCCATCGCCGCGACAGTGTTTGTCTCATGGCTGCTGAACCGCTCCACCATCGGCTTCGAGTTCCGCGCGGTGGGGGCCAACCCCCAGGCGGCCCTGACCGCCGGGATCAACGTTCCCCGCGCCACCATCCTGGTGATGGCCATCGCCGGCGGCCTGGCCGGGCTGGCCGGCGTCGCGCAGGTGGCAGGCACCGAAAAAGTCCTCACCGACGGAGTCGCGGCAACCTACGGCTTTGACGCCATCACCGTGGCGCTGCTTGGACGTTCGACGCCGTGGGGCACCTTCGCGGCCGGCGTGCTGTTCGGCGCCTTCCGCGCCGGTGCGGTCCAGATGCAGATCCAGACCGGAACCCCGATCGACATCGTGCTGGTGGTCCAGTCGCTCATTGTGCTGTTCATCGCGGCGCCGCCGCTGGTCCGGGCGATCTTCGGACTCAACCCGCGCAAGAAGAAGGCCGCACCCGCCGCGACGTCCCAGAAGGCAGCAGCCGCCGGAGGTGCAGCATGAGCACAACAGCAACCCCACCCGTCCCGGGAAAACCTTTCCAGCCCCATCCGGGCACCCCGCACGCGGACAAGAACCGCAAGCACACAGTGTCCGCGAAGCCCGTGACCTGGAAGCTGCCGGTCACGCTGCTGGCGCTCGCCGTCGTCGCGTTCATCTTCTTTGGCCTGATGGGCCCGCAGCAGAGAGCCAAGTTCGGCATTTCCTCCGGCGGGGACTTCTTCCAGCTCCCCGCGATCGAGGTGCCCGCCTTCCAGACCGGGATGGTGCTCTCCGTTCTCATGCTGGGCCTCGCCGGCTATGCCATGTTCCTGAAGACGAAGAACGTCCGCCCCCCGCGCTGGCTGCCGGCCGTCTTCACGGTCCTGTTCGTGGTGGCCTTCCTGGTCTGGATCGTCGGCGGCGCCGCGACGCCCAGTATCTCGCTGGCGGGACTCATCGCCGGGTCCGTGACCCTCGCCGTGCCGATCGTTTTTGGCTCCCTGTCCGGGGTCCTGTGCGAACGCGCCGGCGTCGTGAACATCGCCATTGAGGGCCAGCTCCTGGGCGGCGCCTTCACTGCCGCGATCGTCGCCAGCATGACCGACAACCCCTACCTGGGCCTGCTCGCGGCGGCCGTCGCAGGCGCCCTCGTCTCGATGGTGCTGGCAGTCTTCAGTATCAAGTACGTGGTCAACCAGATCATCGTCGGAGTGGTCCTCAACGTCCTGATCTCGGGCCTCACAGGCTTCCTGTTCAGCACCGTGATGCAGGCGAACAAGGAAATGTTCAACTCCCCGGGCCGGCTGCCCATCATCGAAATCCCGGTCCTGTCCAGCATCCCGGTCCTCGGCCCCATCCTGTTCAAGCAGTCCGTAGTGGGCTACCTGATGTACGTGGCCGTGATTGTGCTGTGGATCGGGCTGTTCAAGACGAAGTGGGGCCTCCGGGTCCGCTCGGTCGGCGAACACCCGCAGGCCGCCGACACCCTGGGCATCAAGGTCAACGCGACCCGTTTCTGGAACGTCACCATCGGCGGCGCCGTCGCCGGGATCGGCGGTTCATTCTTCACCCTCGTGGCGATCGACAGCTTCACGAAGGAAATCTCGGGCGGGCGCGGCTTCATCGCCCTCGCCGCCATGATCCTGGGCCGCTGGAACCCGATCGGGGCGTTCTTCGCCGCGCTGCTGTTCGGCTTCGCCGACAACCTGCAGAGCATCGTGACCATCATCGGGACCCCGGTGCCGAGCCAGTTCATGGCGATGCTGCCCTACCTCGTGACCGTGTTCGCCGTCGCCGGACTGGTCGGCCGGTCCCGGCCTCCGGCCGCCGACGGCATACCGTACGTCAAGGGTTGACCATGGACAGCACCCACGTCGACTGGGCCGCCCTGGCGGCCGCCGCGGCCGCCGCCATGAAAAACGCCTACGCGCCGTATTCGAAGTTTGCGGTGGGGGCAGCAGCCCTCACCGCGGACGGCCGGATCGTGAGCGGCTGCAATGTCGAAAACGCCAGCTACGGGCTGACCCTGTGCGCCGAGTGCGCGCTGGTCGGCAATCTGCACATGACCGGAGGCGGCCTGCTCCGCGCCTTCTATTGCGTCGATGCCGCCGGCAACGTCCTCATGCCGTGCGGACGCTGCCGGCAGCTGCTCTACGAATTCCGCGCTCCCGACATGGAGCTTATGACCACGCAGGGAATCAAGACCATGGACCAGGTCCTTCCCGATGCCTTTGGCCCCCAACACCTGGAGGAACCCCGGTGACACAAAACCCCACGCTGACCGAAGCGTTCGACGCCGTCGACATCATCCGCATCAAGCGGGACAAGGGCGTGCTCAGCCCCGCCCAGATTGACTGGACGATCGACGCCTACACCCGCGGCGCGATCGCCGACGAGCAGATGGCCGCGCTGAACATGGCGATCCTGCTCAACGGCATGGACCGCGCCGAAATCTCGCGCTGGACGGCGGCCATGATCGCTTCCGGCGAGCGGATGGACTTTTCCAGCCTGCGCCGCCCCGACGGCAGCGTGAAGCCCACGTCCGACAAGCACTCCACCGGCGGAGTCGGGGACAAGATCACCCTGCCGCTGGCCCCGTTGGTCGCGGTCTTCGGCGTTGCCGTGCCGCAGCTCTCCGGCCGCGGCCTCGGCCACACGGGCGGCACCCTGGACAAGCTTGAAGCGATCCCGGGCTGGCGCGCCGCGCTGAGCAACGAGGAAATGCTGGCCCAGCTTCAGGACGTCGGCGCGGTGATCTGCGCTGCCGGCGCCGGACTGGCCCCGGCGGACAAGAAGCTCTACGCCCTGCGGGACGTCACCGGCACGGTCGAGGCCATCCCGCTGATCGCGTCCTCGATCATGAGCAAGAAGATCGCCGAAGGCACCGGTTCGCTGGTGCTGGACGTCAAGGTCGGCAGCGGGGCCTTTATGAAGGACGAGGCACACGCCAGGGAACTCGCCGAGACCATGGTGGCCCTGGGCAAGGACGCCGGCGTCAACACGGTGGCCCTGCTGACCAACATGAACACCCCGCTGGGCCTCACCGCGGGCAACGCGATCGAGGTTGAGGAATCGGTGGAGGTGCTGGCCGGGGGAGGCCCGGAAGACGTCGTCGAACTCACTGTCAGGCTCGCGGAGGAAATGCTTGCCTGCGCGGGGGTCCACGACGCCGACCCCCGGGCCGCGCTCCGGGACGGCCGGGCCATGGACGTCTGGAACCGCATGATTCAGGCGCAGGGCGGGGATCCGCGCGCCAAGCTCCCGGTGGCGAGGGAATCCGAAGTTATCTATGCGCCGGCCGATGGTGTGCTGGTGGAACTCGACGCGATGGCTGTCGGCGTCGCCGCGTGGCGCCTCGGCGCCGGGCGTGCCCGCAAGGAGGACCGGGTCCAGGCGGGCGCCGGGGTGCGGATGCATGCCAAGCCTGGCGCCCTGGTCAGGGCCGGCGAGCCGCTGATGACGCTCCTGACGGACACCCCGGAGAAGTTCGAACGGGCCAGGGAGGCCCTCGAGCACGCCGTGGTGATTGCCCCTGAAGGCTCCCGCCCGGCGCAGCAGCTCATCATCGACCGCATCGCCTGACTCCCCGTTGCCCTATCACTTGTGGTGGCTAAAAGTCCGGGTAAGCCGCCACAAGTGATAGGGCAAACCGCGGGGCGGCCCGCAGTAGACTGGCACGACAGCCGTCCGCCCGCTGCAAGCTGTTAGGAAACCGTGCAGGCAATCAACGATTTCATCCTGGCCGCCGCGGGGCAACCCTGGGTCCTTATCCTGGTCTTCGTGTGCTGTGTCGTTGACGGCTTCTTCCCGCCCGTTCCGAGCGAGTCAGTGGTCGTCGGGCTCGCCGCGGTGGCCGCCACCGCCGGCGTCCCCAACCCGGTGCTCCTGGCCGCGATCGCCGCCGCGGGGGCGTTCCTGGGCGACAACATCGCCTACCTGATCGGCCGCCGCGCCGGAATCCGGCGCTGGGCCTGGATGCGCGGCCACCGCATGCAGCGGGCCTTCCGCTGGGCCGGCACGGAGCTGCGGAAGCGGCCGGCGTCGCTGATCCTGGTGGCGCGCTTTGTCCCGATCGGCCGGGTGGCGGTCAACCTGACCGCGGGTGCCACCGGCTTCCCGCGGTCCCGCTTCGTGGGGATGACGGTGCTCTCGGCGCTGCTGTGGGCGGCGTACTCCGTGGCGATCGGCACCTTCTTCGGCCAGTGGTTTGAAGAGAACCACCTGCTCGGCGTCATCGTCGCCGTCATCTGCGCGATCGGCCTGGGCATCCTGGTGGACCTCGCCATCAGCAGGCTGCGGCGCGGGCTTCCCGGGGACGCCGAACACCCTGTCCCGCCCTCGGAGCCCTCCTGACACCGGAGACTTCTGTTGCAGCAGATGCTGCGGCAGATTCGTCCGGATGCCCGTAGCGCATCCTTTACGGTCGTGGGACACTGAGGAGCGCTTTTCGTCACTTTCCTAGGAGCACAGCCCGCGTGGAATTCATCAATGAGGCTATTCTCCATGCCGCGGGGCAATGGTGGATTTACCCGATCCTCACGATCTTCTGTTTCATTGACGGTTTCGTTCCGATTCTGCCCAGTGAAACCCTGATCGTCGCCTTGGGTGCACTGTCCGTCACGTCCGGCCAGCCGAACATGTGGTTTGTCATGGCCGCCGCCGCCGTCGGGGCCATTGCCGGTGACAACATGGCCTATCTGCTGGGCCGCCGCGTCGGCGTCGAACGCTTCCGCTGGATGCGCAAACCCAAGGTCAGCCGTGCCCTGAACTGGGCGCGCTATGAACTCGACAAACGCGGCGCCATGCTGATCTTCACGGCCCGGTACATCCCGGTGGGCCGCGTGGCCGTGAACTGGATCGCGGGCACGACCGCGTACCCGCGGCGGCGCTTCGTCATCCTCGACATTTTTGCCTCCCTCACCTGGGTCGCGTACTCGGCCGGCGTCGGCATCATCGCCGGTAACTGGGTCCACGAACACCCGCTGCTCGGGGTCGGCATCGCCATCGCGTTCGCCATCGTGCTCGGCATCCTAATCGACCACCTGCTGACCTGGCTGCACCGCTGGCGCGACACCCGGGGCGCCGCGGCAGCCGGCCGGGCCGCCACAATGGCTGCCGAAGCGAAGGCAGTTCACGCCAAGAACGCGCAGGCCAAGCCCGCTGCGTCCGCGCCCCGGCATGCCTCCGGCACCGCACCGGTGCCCGCACCGTTGACGGCACCAGCGGACGTCGAGGCCTGATCCCGCCCTCCGGCGCGTTTGCCGGCTGCCCGGCTGGTATTGCCGGGCCGCCAACCCTAAGGTTGGAAGGTGACTGAGATAATTCTTGACGCTGCCCTTGACCTCGACTTCGACCTGAAGGGCCTCCCCAAGGTTTCCCTTCACGACCACCTGGACGGCGGACTCCGTCCGGCCACCATCATTGAACTTGCCGAGTCCGTGGGACACACCCTGCCCTCCACCGACCCCGTCGCCCTGGCGGAGTGGTTCCGTGAGTCCGCCGACTCCGGTTCGCTGGTCCGCTACCTCGAGACCTTCGACCACACCATTGCCGTGATGCAGACCCAGGAAGGCCTCTTTCGCGTCGCCAGGGAATTCGTCGAAGACCTTGCCGACGACGGCGTCGTCTACGGTGAAGTGCGCTGGGCCCCCGAACAGCACCTCCAGCAGGGCCTGAGCCTGGATGACGCCGTCGAGGCCGTGCAGGCGGGCCTTGAGGCCGGCGTCGACGCCGTCGCCGAGACCGGCCGGGATATCCAGGTCGGCCAGCTGATCACCGCCATGCGGCACGCCGACCGCGGCCAGGAAATCGCCGAGCTGGCGGTCCGCCACCGCCACAACGGCGCCGTCGGCTTCGACATTGCCGGTGCCGAAGACGGCTTCCTGCCGGCCAGGTTCAAGGACGCCTTCACTTACCTGGCCCAGCACAACTTCCCGGCCACGGTCCACGCCGGGGAAGCAGCCGGGCTCGAAAGCATCCAGTCCGCGCTGGTCGACGGCCGCGCCCTGCGCCTGGGCCACGGGGTCCGGATTGCCGAGGACGTCACCGTTGAATTCAACGAAGACGACGACGCCGACGGCGATCGCGATGAGGTCGACGACAACATCGGCATGGTCACCCTCGGCGAGCTCGCCAGCTGGGTCCGCGACCGCGGCATCGCCCTGGAGATTTGCCCCTCCTCCAACCTGCAGACCGGCGCCATCTCCGGCTTCGGCGAGGGCATCGAAAGCCACCCGCTGGACATGCTCTACCAGCTGGGCTTCAACGTCACCATCAACACCGACAACCGGCTGATGAGCGGCGTGACCCTCACGGACGAGTTCGAACTGCTGGTCGAGACCTTCGACTACGACCTCGACGACCTGCTGGAGCTGACGCTGAACGCAGCCGAGGCCGCCTTCCTGCCGCTTGAGGAGAAGGAGGCCCTCGTCGAGTACATTAACGAGGCCTACGCCGACCTTGGCTAACAAGGACTCCAATGCAGCGGGCGCGCTGGGCGCGCTTGCCGGTGGGCCCAGGGCAGCCGGGGTCCCCGGCCGAGCCTGCGAGGTGGGCGCGCTTGTTGGCGTGATTGCCGGTCTGCGCGCCCACTGCCCCTGGATGGGGGCACTCACCCATGAGTCGCTCGTGGAATACCTCCTCGAGGAGGCCTTTGAGGTGGCGGAGACCATCGAGACGGCCGGCGGCGACGCCGAGCTGAAGGCCGAACTCGGCGACGTCCTGCTCCAGGTGGTCCTGCATGCCCGGCTCGCCCAGGAACGCAGCGCCTTCGACCTCGACGACGTCGCCCGCGGCCTGAGCGCCAAAATGATCCGGCGCAACCCGCATGTGTTCCGTCCCGACGGCTCACTGCAGGAGTCCTTCCCGGCGACGGTGGAGGAAATCGTCCAGACGTGGGACGCCGTCAAACGCTCGGAGCAGGTCCTGCCTTCCCGGGCCGCTGACTCCGGCTCTGATCCCTCCCGCCCTGATTCTTCCCGGCCGGGATCACTCGGCGGCGTGCCCGCCGCCCTGCCGGCGCTGGCCCGGGCCCAGAAGCTCCTCGACCGCGCCGAACGGGCCGGCCTGCCGGCCTTCCCTGAGCCCGTTGACGTCCCCGCCTCGGAAGAGGGCCTCGGGGAGCTGCTCTTTGCCATCGCCGCCGCTGCCCGGGACCGGGGTCTCGACGCCGAACGTGCCCTCCGCGGCGCCAACCGCCGCTTCCAGGAGGGCCCGCCCACGCCGCCGTCGCCGTGATCCGCCCAAATGACGTCCGGGAACTGGCAGGTTTCTGTAACTTATCCCGCTCTCGACTAGGCTGGGTAGCGACGAGGACGTCGGTTTCCAGCTTCATTCCCGGCTTGTTTTCCCATCAGATTCCCAGCAGATCGCTTCACCCAAAGGAGCCTATCCATGGCGCTTATCGATGCCATCCACGCCCGCGAGATCCTCGATTCCCGTGGCAACCCCACCGTAGAAGTTGAAGTCCTGCTCTCGGACGGCCAGATCGGCCGCGCAGCAGTTCCCTCCGGAGCCTCCACCGGCGAGCACGAAGCCGTTGAACTCCGCGACGGCGACAAGGGCCGTTACCTCGGCAAGGGCGTCCAGAAGGCCGTCGACGCGGTCATCGACCAGATCGCCCCGGCCCTGATCGGTTTCGACGCCACCGACCAGCGCAGCATCGACCAGTCGATGATCGACCTGGACGGTACCGCCAACAAAAGCAAGCTCGGCGCCAACGCCATCCTGGGTGTGTCCCTGGCCGTCGCCAACGCAGCCGCGGCCTCCGCCGACCTGCCGCTCTACAAGTACCTCGGCGGACCGAACGCCCACGTGCTGCCCGTGCCGCTGATGAACATCCTCAACGGCGGATCGCACGCCGACTCCGACGTCGACATCCAGGAATTCATGGTTGTCCCGCTGGGTGCAGAGACCTTCTCCGAAGGCCTGCGCTGGGGCGTCGAGGTCTACCACGCGCTCAAGGCGGTCCTGCAGGCCAAGGGCCTGTCCACCGGGCTGGGCGACGAAGGCGGCTTCGCGCCGAACCTGCCGTCCAACCGTGCAGCCCTGGACCTCATCCAGGAAGCCATCCGGAACGCCGGCTACACCCCGGGCCAGGACATCGCCCTCGCCCTGGACGTTGCCTCCTCCGAGTTCTTCAAGGACGGCGCCTACCAGTTCGAAGGCAAGTCCCTCACTTCCACCGAGATGAGCGCCTACTACGCCGAGCTCGTTGCCGACTACCCGCTGGTGTCCATCGAGGACCCGCTGGACGAGAACGACTGGGAGGGCTGGAAGACACTCACCGACGCCATCGGCGACAAGGTCCAGATCGTGGGCGACGACCTCTTCGTCACGAACCCTGAGCGGCTGCAGACCGGCATCGATTCGAAGACCGCCAACTCACTGCTGGTGAAGGTCAACCAGATCGGTTCCCTGACCGAAACCCTGGATGCCGTCTCCCTCGCCCAGCGAGCGGGTTACACCACCATCACCTCGCACCGCTCCGGCGAAACCGAGGACACCACGATCGCTGACATCGCCGTTGCCACCAACGCCGGCCAGATCAAGACCGGCGCCCCGGCCCGTTCCGAGCGCGTTGCCAAGTACAACCAGCTGCTGCGGATCGAAGAGGAACTCGACGACGCCGCACGCTACGCCGGCCGGAGCGCCTTCCCGCGTTTCAAGGGCTAGTAACCGCACGAACTGCGAACCGGTGGCTATGGTTGAAAGACCATGGTCACCGGTCCCTTTTTGGCACCGTTAGTGTGGCACCGATGTTGTGGCACCGTTTGTGGTGCCGCGCAGCCGGCTCCACGTCGGTGCCCGGCCCAGGCCACGGGGATCAGCACTGAACGCAGCAAGCCAGCCGGGGGAGAACCTGGCATTACAGGAGTGACATGGCTACCCGCCGACCCAAGGTTCCCCGGGCCACGCCTGCGGCCCCGAAGTCTCCGGACACCGGCGACGGCGGCGACGTCATCCAGGCTGATTTCGGCGGTTCCCGCGGGTTCCAGGCCCACGCGTCAGGCAACGCCGCGCCCGGCCCACGGACTCCCGGCAGGGCAGCCGGCCAGCACGGCGGCAACGCCGGTTCGGCCCGGCCGGGCGGAGCCGCGCCGGCTCCCACTCCGTCGGCCGCCGCTGCGAAGAACGCAGCCCCGCCGAACGCCCCACAGGGCGCGGCCACACGCGGTACGGCCAAACAGTCCAAGGACGGCACTGCACCGGCGGCCGGGAACCTCGACCCGGTCCCCGCCAAGGCCTTCTCCGGACGCATGCTGGCGCTGTTGGTCGTCATGATTGCGATCACCATCATGCTGGCGCCCACGGTCAAGATATTCTTCGAAAAGCGGGCCGAAATCGCCGCGCTCCAGGCGGACATTTCCGCCAAACAGGTTCAGCAGGACGAGCTCCGGCGCCAGGTCTCCCGGTGGCAGGATCCGAACTACGTGAAACAACAGGCCCGGGACCGCATTAACATGGTTATGCCCGGCGAGACGGGCTACTGGGTCTTCGGCAGCGATCTTCCCGCCGGTTCCTCCAGCGGCGAAGCCGGTGCAGGATCAGGATCAGTTCAGGACCCGGCCGAGCTGCCTTGGGTTGACTCCCTCTGGGACTCCATCCGGCGCTCGGCAACAGACTAGAAGCGGCGCCCGCCGCAGGGTTGTCCGCCGGACAACCCAGACAGGGCAGGAAGGTGCCGCCCCATGGACCAGAACCGAGTGGACGAGACCCCCACGGCAGCGACCCCGAGCGCAGAAAACCCGGAAACCCCGGAACTGGCCCGTTACCTGGCGGAATCCCGCCGGCCTTCGCCGCACGACCTCGATGTCCTGAGCCGGCAACTGGGGCGCCCGGTGCGTGACGTCGTGGAAATCCCGGCCCGTTGTGTCTGCGGCAACCCGCTGGTGGCGGCCACCTCCCCGCGGCTGAGCAACGGCACACCCTTCCCCACGACTTTTTACCTCACGCACCCGGTGATCACGTCCGCGGTGTCGCGGCTCGAGGCGTCCGGCCTGATGAACGAGATGAACGGGCGGCTCGGCGACGACGGGGCCCTGGCGGGGGACTACCGCGGCGCCCACGAGGCCTACCTGGCGTCCCGCGCGGAGATCGGGGCCAGATCCGGGATCGGCGCCGTGCCCGAAATCGACGGCATTTCCGCCGGCGGAATGCCCACCCGCGTCAAGTGCCTGCACGTCCTGGTGGGCCATTCGCTCGCCGCCGGACCGGGTGTGAACCCGCTCGGCGACGAGGCGATCGCAGCCATCAGCGAATGGTGGACCCCGGACCGCTGTTACTGCGATGGCGCCTGGGACACCGGCGGCGAGGTCCCCTCGCAGGACCTCAGCAGGCACGGACCGCAGGGGCTTCCGGAGATCGTGGGACGACCTGCCCCGGTCCGGAAGCCGCGCACCGGGGACCCCGGCAGCACCGCTGACGCCGGACCCACAGGAACCGCCGGCACCACAGGCTCCGCCGGCTCCACAGGGGCCGGCCAGTGACCCGCGTGGCCGCCGTCGACTGCGGTACCAACTCGATCCGCCTGCTCATCGCCGATCTGGACTTGGACGGCACGGCGCCCCGGTTGAAGGACGTTGTGCGCGAAATGCGCGTTGTCCGGCTCGGCCAGGGCGTGGACGCCACCGGCGAGCTCGCCCCGGAGGCCCTGGACCGGACCTTTGCCGCCGCGGCGGACTACGCCGGGCAGATCCACGGCCACGGGGCCACCAGGGTGCGTTTCGTCGCGACCTCCGCCACCCGCGACGCGAACAACCGGCAGCTCTTCGTGGACGGTATCCGCGAGCTCCTCGGCGTCGAACCCGAGGTCATCACCGGGGACGAGGAAGCCGCCCTGTCCTTCGCCGGCGCCAGCAGCGTCCTGCCCTCCCGCGGCGCGGACCCTGTCCTGGTGGTGGACCTTGGCGGCGGCAGCACGGAGTTCGTGCTCGGCAACGCCGACGGCGTCATCGCCGCCAAGTCCGTCGACATTGGATGTGTCCGGATGACCGAACGCCACCTGCGCAGCGACCCGCCCACGGCGGATCAGATCGCCGCGGCGGAGGCCGACGTCGACGCTGCCCTTGACCTGGCGGCCCGGACGGTGCCGCTGGACCACAGTGCCGCCGTCGTCGGAGTCGCCGGTTCCATCACCACCATCACGGCGCACGCCCTTGCGCTGCCGGAGTACTCCGCCGCGGCAATCCACGGCACTGAACTCTCGCTCGACGCCGTGCGGCGCGCCTGCACGGAACTGCTGGAGATGTCCCACGCCGAACGCGCCGCCCTGCCCTACATGCACCCGGGCCGGGTGGACGTGATCGGAGCGGGCGCCCTCGTCTGGCGGCGCGTCCTTGAACGGCTGGCCGAGGTGACCGACCGCAGGGTCGCGTCGGCCGTCACCAGCGAACACGATATTCTTGACGGAATTGCCCTGAGCATCGGCTAGGCCGCAGGCCGGCCGGACTGTGTGACCGCCGGACGCCCCGCCGGCCGCCGCCCGATCCTCACCTCCCCGCGCAGCTCCCTCCCGGCGTTCCCCAGCGCCACCGAAGACACAGCGCCACCGAAGACACAGCGCCACCGAAGACACAGCGCGACGAGCTGTCCCGCCGATAGGACCCAAAAATGACCAGAGCAACAGCCCGGCGCCGCCGGACCGCCTCCGCGTTGGTGGCCCTGGCTCTCGCAGGCAGCACTCTGACGGCCGCACTGACTGCAGCCCCCGCCGCGCACGCCGACGACTGGCGCGACAAGGAGTACTGGCTCGCCGAATCCGGCATCACCAAGGCCTGGGAGGTTTCCAGGGGCGCCAACGTCAAGGTCGCCGTGATCGACAGCGGCGTCGACGGCAATCACCCGGACCTGGCCGGCGTGCTGGCCGGCGGCGTCGACGCCTCCGGCGCCGGAAGCCCGGACGGCCAGAAGAGCATCGGCGCGAAGCCCGAGCACGGGACCCTGGTCGCCACCATGCTGGCAGGCCGCGGCCACCAGCCCGCCGACTCCACGGCCGAGCCCAGCCCCAGCGCAGGCCCGTCCGTCGCGCCGGATGGGATTGTCGGGGTGGCCCCCGAATCGCAGTTGCTGTCCGTTTCCACGTGGCTCGGATCTGAGAACCCCGGCGGTAAAAGCGACCAGGACCAGATACCCCAGGCCGTCCGCTGGGCTGTCGACAACGGGGCCCGCGTCATAAACATCTCGCTGGGCAGCACCTCGCCGGAATGGCCGCAAAGCTGGGACGCTGCGTTCCTGTACGCCGAGCAGAAGGACGTGGTGATCGTCGCTGCCGCGGGCAACCGCGGGGGAGGCAACGTCCAGGTCGGGGCTCCGGCCACCATCCCCGGGGTGCTGACCGTCGCCGGGCTGGACCGCCAGGGAAACGCCAGCATCGATTCCTCTTCCCAGGGCATCAGCATCGGCGTCGCGGCCCCTGCGGAGAACCTGATCGGGGGCCTGCCCGGCGGCGGTTACGCGGAATGGGCCGGCACCTCGGGCGCCACCCCCATCGTGGCCGGTGTTGCGGCCCTGATCCGTTCCAAATGGCCGGAAATGTCGGCCAGCCAGGTCATCAACAGAATCGTCAGCACCGCGAAGGACGCCGGCGCCGCGGGGAAGGACCCGCTGTACGGGTTCGGGATCCTCGACGCCGAGGCGGCCCTGAAGGACGACGTTCCGGAGGCCCGGGTCAATCCGCTGGGCTCAATCTCCGACTGGATCCGGGTCCACCGGCGGGGAAACCTGGCCACCTCGCCGGCCGCGCCCTCAGCGGCCCCCTCCAGTGCGGCCCCCTCCAGTGCGGCCCCCACCGTTCCGGAGGCCACCGTCCCGGTCGCGGAGCCCCCGTCCGAGCTGGACGCGGCCGTGCCGGCCGTGGTGGTACTGGGCTTCGGCGGACTGCTCCTGTGCATCGTGGGGGCCGCCGTCTTCCAGCTCCGGCGTGCCCTACGGCCGGCCCCAGCCACAGGCCCCGGGGGCCCGGCAGCGCCGGACACCGGAGCGCCGGATCCGGCGGATTCCAACGGGAAACCGTAGTTAGTGAAGGTTTTCACAAACTACGGTATTCTTGGGGAATGGCATTCTCCCCTCAGCTCCAGGACCGTCCCAGGGTACTCGTCGTCGGCGGCGGGTACGTCGGCCTGTACGTAGCCCTCAATCTGCAGAAGAAGATCGCGAAGGCCGGTGGCATCGTCACCGTCGTTGATCCCCTGCCCTACATGACCTACCAGCCCTTCCTCCCCGAAGTTGCCGGCGGCAATATCGAGGCACGCCACGCCGTCGTCTCGCACCGCCAGCACCTCAAGCAGACCGAGCTCATCCAGGGCCGCGTCACCGCGATCGACCACGCCAACCGCACCGCTGTGGTTGCCCCGTCCGACGGCGGCGAGAACTTCGAGGTCCCTTACTTCGACGTCGTCGTGGCTGCAGGCGCCATCACCCGCACCTTCCCGATCAAGGGCCTCGCGGACAAGGGCATCGGCCTTAAGACCATCGAGGAAGCTGTGGCCCTGCGCAACAAGCTCCTCGACCGGATCGAAGCCGGTTCGCTCATGACGGATCCGGCCGAACGCGCCCGCGCCCTGACCTTCGTTGTTGTCGGCGGCGGCTTCGCCGGCATCGAGTGCATCACCGAAATGGAAGATCTCGCCCGCGCCGCGGTCAAGAACAACCCCCGCGTCAAGCAGGAGGAAGTCCGCTTCGTCCTGGTGGAGGCCATGGGCCGCATCATGCCCGAGGTGACTGCCAGCCAGGCTGAGTGGGTCGTCGAGCACCTCCGCAGCCGAGGCATCGAGGTCCTGCTCAACACCTCGCTGGACAGCGCTGAGGGCTCCCTGAAGCTCATCAACCTCCCGGACAAGTCCGCGGCCCAGGAATTCGAGGCTGACACCCTGGTCTGGACTGCCGGTGTGCAGGCAAACCCGATGGTCCGCTCCACTGATTTCCCGCTGGAGCCGCGCGGCCGCGTCCGTGTCCTCGCGGATCTGCGCATTGCCGGCGACGAAGGCATCATCGAGAACGCCTGGTCGGCCGGCGACGTTGCGGCGGTTCCGGACCTCACGGGCAGCGGCCTGCCGGACGGCACCTGCGTCCCGAATGCCCAGCACGCGCTGCGCCAGGCCAAGCGCCTGGCCAAGAACCTGTGGGCCTCCCGCTGGGACAAGCCGCTCAAGGACTACAAGCACAAAAACCTGGGCGCCGTGGCCGGCTTCGGCGAGTGGAAGGGTGTGGCCAACATCAATCTGCTGGGCCGCATCGGCCTCAAGGGCCCGCTGGCCTGGCTGGCACACCGTGGCTACCACGGCCTGGCCATGCCGACCGTGGAACGCAAGATCCGGGTCATCTTCGGTTGGATCCTGGCCTTCTTCATGGGCCGCGACACCACCCAGCTGATCGACCTGGACAACCCGCGCGGCGCATTCGTTGCCGCTGCGACGCCGGCTCCCAGGCCGGCCGCGGCCTCCGCGGCTCACGCTGTGGAGAAGCCGGCGGCAGAGGCCAGCCCGGGTGCAGGAAAGCAGTCAGTCTCGGCCGACGCCAAGTAGCCTGCTGCAGTATTCGACGGCGGCTGTTCCCCTGCGGGGGAGCGGCCGCCGTCGGCGTTACCCATCGCTCTGCTGATGCGGTCCCAGAACCGGACCACACGGGATCCGCGGAATGCTTCCCTGTCATGAAGGTGAAGCTGGAGGCCGCTGGTGGCCACCGCGTAATGGTGGATCTCTTCCCGGTTGATCAGCGAGTGGTACCGGTTGTGATCGCTGATCCCCTTTTCGTTCACCTCAGCCGTTCCGGGCGCGTTGCTGACCAAGCTCGAAGTCCAGAGCGCCGCAGTGTAGCCAAAGAACAGCAGGGCAAGGATGCCAAAGGGGACCATCCAGAAGGATGCGGAGCGTGGCACCTCGCGCAGCAGGACGGCGGCAATCATAAAACCGCCGCATGCCGCCAAGGCAAGCGAACCAACAACTCCGGCAATTCTGGTTGCGGAATCCACCAGCTGCTGGAACTCCGGAGTTTCCGGTCCAGGTCTGCAGGGTCCACGGTGCTGCGCCGTTCCACCAGCCCCAGTGATGTCTCCGCCATCAGCCCGAAGCAGCCGAACATTCCCCTCATTGCGGGGCTGATGTCGCTTCCGAAGGCCGCCGCCAGGAGCGTGGCACCGAACAGGGCAAGGAAGACTGCTTTCGGTCAGGTCATGGAGTTCCCCCATACGTCGATGTTCGTGTCGGGGAAGGGGCCCCACCCGTAGACCCTGGCGGGACTCGGCCTGGGACTGGGACTGGGACTGGGTCACTGGGACTGGGACTGGGACTGCGGGACGCCCCCGGCGCCTCCGTGCCCGGCGTAGCGTGCCGCCGCAACGAGACGCCGTCGGCCGCCGCTTCGCTGTCGCGGTCCGGAGCCTGCCGCGGGCCGGACCTAGACTGGCACCATGACTTCTGAGAAGGACCTCCACACCCTGCTGGCCACCATGCACCCGGAAAGGCGCGCCGGGGAGTTCGTCTACGTCCTCTGGCCGCACGGCCGGCCCCTCGCCGGGGCGGTCGCAGCCGCCGTCCGTGAAGCAGAAGGGCTGACGGTCGTACTGCCACGGTCCGAAGCCGACAGCCTCGGATTGTCCTACGACTTCGTCGGCGCCTGGATCACCCTCCAGGTGCATTCCCCGCTCGAGGCCATTGGCCTGACGGCCGCAGTCAGCGCCGCCCTGACGGAGGCCAAGATCAGCTGCAATGTCCTGGCCGGCTTCCACCACGACCATCTCCTGGTCCCGGTCGCTGACGCTGACCGGGCGCTCGAGGTGCTGCACGAACTGGTCGACGCCAGCGGGGAGCACAAGCCCGCCCCGGAGCTGGTGCTGCGCAGCGAACAGCCCGGGGACCGGACCGCCATCCTTGCCCTCACCGCCGCAGCCTATGCCGTCTCCCCGGTCACCGGGCTCCCCGTCGAGGGCGAGCCCGAAGAAGTGCCGCTCCTGGCGGCGCTCTTCGACTGCGAGGAATACCTGCCGGAGTTCAGCATCGTCGCGGAGCTCGACGGCGGGATCGTCGGGCACGTGATCAGCACCCGCGGCTGGGCAGGGGAGCTGGAGCTCCTGGGCCTGGGCCCGATCGGGGTGGTCCCGAGGCTGCAGCGCCACGGCATCGGCAGCGCGCTGATGAAGGAAACCATTGTCAGGGCCAATGCCGCGGGGGAGCGGGGCATCGCGCTGCTGGGCGATCCGGAGTACTACTCGCGCTTCGGCTTCGTGGCGTCGACCTCCCTCGGCGTGGAAGCCCCCGACCCGGCCTGGGGCGTGCATTTCCAGCTGTTGCCGCTGGCGGTCTGGCCGGGCGGCGTCAGCGGGACATTCCGCTTCGCCAAGCCGTTCGGCAGCGCGGCGCCGGCTGCCGGAGGGGATAGCATGGACCGGGCGCCCCAGTAGCCCAATTGGCAGAGGCAGCGGACTTAAAATCCGCGTGTTGTGGGTTCGAGTCCCACCTGGGGCACACTTTGCGGGGTCCGCCGGTCCGGCGGACAGATTTCCTCTATGCAACGAGTGTTATAAGGATGTGACCGTAGTCACTTTGGATCGGGCCGGAAGTGCACTAGCTTGAAGGGTAAATCAGGAACACCTGATCTTTCGCATCAAAGGCGCCGTTCGCACCTTTAGATCGAGGAGATTGTAAATGACTTCACTTCCCCAGGTGGCACCCCGCATCGCAAAGCTCACAGCGCTTAGCATCGGCGTCGCCCTTCTGGCTACGGCCTGTGGTGGCGCGTCCACCCCGGCCGCGACGTCCGGATCCGCAACAGCCAACGCCGCAGGCATCGCGTGCCCGGCCCCCAGCGCTGGAGCCGGAGCCGGCACGTCGGCCGCGACCAATACCGGCGCAGTCCCCGCTTCCAAGGGCACCACCGAGACCTCCCTGAAGATCGGCTCGCTGCTGCCGACCACCGGGTCGCTGGCCTTCCTCGGCCCGCCCGAAATCGCGGGTGTCAACGTTGGCATCAAGGAAATCAACGACGCCGGCGGCGTGCTGGGCAAGCCTGTAGAGGTCATCCACCGCGACTCCGGTGACACCAAGACCGACATTGCGACGCAGTCCACCACGGCGTTGCTGGGCCAGGGCGTCGGCGCCATCATCGGTGCCGCCTCCTCCGGCGTTTCCAAGACCGTGATCAACCAGATCACCGGTGCAGGCGTCGTCCAGTTCTCCCCGGCCAACACCTCGCCGGACTTCACCGACTGGGACGACAAGGGCCTCTACTGGCGCACCGCCCCCTCGGACGTGCTCCAGGGCAAGGTCCTCGGCAACTACATGGCGACCTGTGGCGCGCAGACCGTTGGCATGATCGTCCTGAACGACGCTTATGGAACCGGCCTGGCGAAGAACGTAAAGGCTGCGTTTGAGGCGGCAGGCGGCCAGATCGTGGCGGAGGAGCTCTTCAACGAAGGCGATTCGCAGTTCAGCAGCCAGGTTGACAAGGTCATCGCCGCTAAGCCGGACGCGATTGCCCTGATCACCTTTGACCAGGCCAAGAGCATCGTTCCGCTGATGACGGGCAAGGGCATCAAGCCCACCCAGCTGTTCCTCGTGGACGGCAACATGTCCGACTACAGCAAGGACTTCCAGGCCGGCACCCTGAAGGGCGCCCAGGGCACCATCCCGGGCACCTTCGCCAAGGATGACTTCAAGAAGAAGCTCCTGGCGATCGATCCCGCACTGAAGGATTACAGCTACGCAGGCGAGTCCTACGACGCCGTGAACCTCATTGCACTGGCCTCCGAAGCTGCCAACAGCACCAAGGGCGTCGACATCGCCGCGCAGCTCAAGGCAGTCTCTGAGGGCGGCGAAAAGTGCAGCGACTTCGCGACCTGCGTCACCCTGCTCCGCAACGGCAAGGACATCGACTACGACGGCCAGTCCGGCCCCGTGACGTTCTCCGAAGCCGGTGACCCGACGGAAGCCTACGTCGGCATCTACGAGTACCAGGATGACAACACCTACAAGGCATCCAAGGAAGAGTTCGGCAAGCTGTAAGCTCGCCCTTCCCTAGCCACCAGGAGGCCCCCGTCCGCTCCGGACGGGGGTCTTTTGCGTACGCGGGAGGTCGGGCGGTGGGGCAGCCGGGCGGCCGGGGCGGCGGCGGCAGGGGGGGTGGTAGCGGGGTGGTAGCGGGCCCGCGCGTCACGTACGGCAGGCTTTTGGGCCGTGCGGGGGCGTCCGGCGGCGGGAATCCGGCCCTGTGCACCGGCAGCCGGGCCGGAACCCTGCGCCGCGTGACGCCGTCGTCGCCGGGCGCCCGGTGAAGCCAGGTGAAGCCAGGTGCCGGGGGCGGGGTGGTAGCGGGGGGACAGCGGGGTGGTGGGGGTTCGCGCGTCACGTACGGCAGGTTTTTGGGCCGCGCCGGGGCATCCGGCGGCGGGAATCCGGCCCTGCGCACTGGCAGCCGGGCCGGAACCCTGCGCCGCGTGACGCCGTCGTCGCCGGGCGCCCGGTGAAACCAGATGCCGGGGGCAGCGGGGTGGCAGCGGGGGGACAGCGGGGTGGTGGGGGCCCGCGCGTCACGTACGGCAGGCTTTTGGGCCGTGCGGGGGCATCCGGCGGCGGGAATTCGGCCCTGCGCACCGGCGGCCGGGCCGGAACCCTGCGCCGCGTGACGCCGTCGTCGCCGGGCGCCCGGCGGACAGAAGACCCCACAGGAAGCGCCCCGGACGCGCAGAAGGGCCGCCACTGGTGACGGCCCTTCTGCTGCTGGCGTGTTGCCGGGGAACTACTCGACGGTGTCGGCGAGGGTGCCCAGGTACAGCTGGATGACCTTGGGATCCTTCATGAGCTCCCGGCCGGTGCCCGTGTACGCGTCCTTGCCCTGGTCCAGGACATAGCCGCGGTCACAGATCTGCAGGCAGCGTCGGGCGTTCTGCTCCACCATGATGACCGAGACGCCTGCGCGGTTGATCTCATGGACCCGGAGGAAGGCCTCGTCCTGCTTGACCGGGGAGAGGCCCGCGGAGGGCTCGTCGAGCAGCAGCACGGCCGGGTCCATCATGAGGGCCCGTCCCATTGCCACCATCTGGCGTTCGCCGCCGGAGAGCGATCCGGCGCGCTGCGCCCGCCGCTTGCCCAGTTCGGGGAAGAGGCCCGTAACGAAGTCGAAGCGCTGGGCAAAGTCCTTGGGGCGCTGGAACATGCCCATCTGGAGGTTCTCCTCGATGGTCAGGGCCGCGAACACGTTGTTGTTCTGCGGCACAAAGCCGATGCCCCGGCTGACCAGCTTGTTGGCCTTGAGCCCGGTGATGTCCTGGCCGCGGACCACAACGGAGCCCGAGTGGACCTTGACCAGGCCGAACATCGCCTTCAGCAGCGTGGACTTGCCGGCGCCGTTGGGGCCGATGATGCCGATCAGCTCGCCCTTGCGGGCCTCGATGCTGCAGCCGTTGAGGATGTTGACGCCGGGGATGTAGCCGGCCACCAGATCGGTGACCTTGACGACCGAATCCTCATCGTGCAGGGGGTTAGCGGCGGGAGCCGCGCTGGTGGCGCTCATTGTGTGTCCTTCTCTGTACGGTTCGGCTCCTCGGCGGTGCGCCGGCCGCGCACCCCACTGGTGCCGTCCGGGCCCGTCCGCTCATCCGTTTCCGAGGCGACGACGTCGAGCGAAATGATCCCGGCGTTTTCAGTGCCGACAATCGATTCCTCGTCGGCGACCAGTTCGGCGGCCAGCTCCTTGATGCCTTCCGAGTCGCCGAGGTCCACGTCGTGGTGGGCGCCCAGGTAGGCGTCAATCACGGCAGGGTTCTTCATGACCTCGGCAGGCGGGCCCTCGGCCACGATCTTGCCCTCGGCCATGACCACCACCCAGTCGGCGATGTGCCGGACCATGTGCATGTCGTGCTCGACGAACAATACGGTCATGCCCTCGGCCTTGAGATTCTTGATGTGGTCCAGCAGCGACTGCGTCAGGGCCGGGTTGACGCCTGCCATCGGCTCGTCGAGCATGACGAGTTTCGGCCGGACCATGAGCGAGCGGGCCATTTCGAGCAGTTTCCGCTGGCCGCCCGAGAGGGACGCCGCATAGTCGTCCTTCTTGGCGTCCAGCTTGAACTTCTCCAGCAGTACGTTGGCTTCCTCGGTGATCTTCTTTTCCTGGCCGCCCCAGATGCCCTTGAAGAGGGCCTTGGAGAGCCGCTCGCCGGACTGCCGGGAGGCCCCGAGGCGCATGTTCTCCATCACCGTGAGCTTGCCCATGACCTTGGTCAGCTGGAAGGTGCGGACCATGCCCATCCGGGCCACCTTGTACGAGGACACCCCGGCCAGGCTGTTGCCTTCGAACTGCCACGTGCCCGAGTTGGGCGTGTCAAAGCCCGTGAGCAGGTTGAACAGGGTGGTTTTGCCGGCGCCGTTGGGGCCGATCAGCGCGGTGATCTTGTGCCGCGGGATCTCAAGGTACCCGACGTCGACGGCGTTGATGCCGCCGAAGCTGCGGGTGACGTTTTCCGCCACCACGATCGGATCGCGCTTCTTGCAGCCGGGTGCAATCTCCCCGGCGGCAATCGGACGGGTGTCCGTCATGTAGTCAATGCCAGTTTCTTCGCTCTGTGTGCTCATGCGAACGCCAGCTCCTTCTTATTGCCGAGGACACCCTGAGGCCTGAAGATCATCAGCAGCATCAACGCGATACCCACCAGGATGTAACGCAGCTGGCCGGCCTGGACAGTGTTCAGCCAGGTGATGGTGCCGGATTCGATGAGGCCGTAGAGGATGCCTTGTGTGAGGGACAGCACGACCCAGAAGATCATGGCGCCGACGACCGGCCCCAGCACCGTGCCCAGACCGCCGAGCAGCAGGCAGGTGTAGAGGAAGAACGTCAGCTCGGTGCCGTAGTTCGCCGGCTGGACCGCGCCGCGGGGAATGGTGAAGATCATGCCCGCCAGGGCGCCAAGCACACCACCGATGATCAGGGCCTGCATCTTGTAGGCGTACACGTTCTTGCCAAGCGAGCGGACGGCGTTTTCGTCCTCGCGGATGCCCTTGAGGACACGCCCCCAGGGAGAGCGCATCAGCAGCCACACCAGGAGGCAGCAGATAGCGACCAGGGCCCAGGCGACAACGCGGATGAAGAAGTCGCGGTTGTTCATGCCCATGTAGGAGCCTTCCGGGAACGGGTTCATCGAATAGAACCCGCCTTCGAAAGCGGCCAGGCCGTTGGCCGAACCGGTGACCCCGGTCAGCTGGTTGGTGGTGACGATGTAGCGCACGATTTCCGCCGCCGCGATCGTGACGATGGCCAGGTAGTCGGCCCGCAGCCGGAGGGTGGGAATACCCAGCAGCAACGCAAAGATTGCCGCGCAGACCATGGCGATCAGCAGACCGACGAAGAACGGAACACCGAATGTCAGGGTGGCGATGGCGAACCCGTAGGCTCCCACCGCCATGAAGCCGGCCTGGCCGAAGTTCAGCAGGCCGGCGTAGCCGAAGTGAACCGCGAGGCCGAGGGTGGCCAGGGCGTAGGCGGCCGTCGTCGGGCTGAACAGTTCACCGGCAGCACTGGAAAATATGAATCCGAAGTCCATGGCTGTCTCCTAACCCACGCGCTCGCGCCGGCCCAAGATACCTTGGGGCCGGATCAGAAGGACAATAATCATGATGAACAGTGCTCCCACGTATTTGAGGTCGGCGGCGAGGCCGAACACAGTGGTCAGCTCCACGAAGATACCGACAATGATGGATCCGATCAGGGCGCCCCACACTGTGCCGAGGCCGCCAAGGGTGACGCCGGCGAAGATGAGAAGCAGGATCTGCGAACCCATGTCGAAGGTGACACCGGGCCGGTAGTACGCCCACAGGATGCCGCCGAGGGAGGCAAGCATGCCGCCGGTGACCCAGACAATCCGGATGACGCCATCGACGTCGATGCCTGAGGCCGCTGCCAGCGCCGGGTTATCGGCGACCGCGCGGGTGGCTTTGCCGAGCCGGGTCTTGAGCAGGACGATACCGAGGATGGCAATGACCACCGCACTGATCACCAGGGACCAGAGGTTGTTGGGTGAAATGGAGACCGGGCCGAGCCGGATTTCAGCGCTCTGGGCGTATGGCAGCTGCTGGGTGGCGCCGCCGAAGAAGAACTGGATGATATAGCGGACGGCCAGGGCGAGGCCGATGCTGACAATCATCATCGGCACCAGGCCGGTTCCGCGCCGCCGGAGCGGCTTCCACAGCCCGGCGTCCTGGACGTAGCCAAATAGACCGCCGCCGAGCAGGGCGAGCAGGATTGCCAGCCAGAACGGAAGGTTCATGGCGTTGAAGGCGAAGACCAGGACGGCGCCGAGGGTGACCATCTCACCGTGGGCGAAGTTGGTCAGCCCCGTGGTGCCGAAGATCAGGGAGAGACCAACTGATGCGAGGGCCAGCAGCAGACCGAAGCTGAGACCCGCCACAAGGCGGTTGATCAGGTTCTGGCCGAAATCCTGCTGCTGCACAACAATGCCCTCGCCGAAGGCGAAGATCACCGAGAGGTTGGAGGTCTGGCTGAAGGTGACCTGACGGGGGTTCTCCTGGCCGTCGGCGAGTTTGATGCCCTCCGGAAGCGTGGATTCATCCAGCTCAACTTCGTAGGTCCCCTGGGTGGGCACCCCGATCGTCCAGGCGCCGTTGGCGCTGGACTTCGCCGTTCCGGTGAAGTCGCCGTTCTTGGCCGTGATGGTGACATCAGCGATCGGCGCGCGGTCATCGCCGCGCAGGAAGCCGCTGATGCTGTTCTGGAACGTGGTGGCCGACGGGGATGGTGTCGGCGAGGGGCTCGTGGCCTGGGATGCCGGCGCGACGATGAGCAGTAGCGCGGCCACGGCGGCAAAAACAGCCCCCACAACGCTCAGGAGTCTGCTGCGCCGTCTTTGCGACAGGCCTCTCGGTGTGCTTCTCAAAATGAAACCTCCACATGGGGGTGGTGTGGGTTGCGCCGTTGCAACCGCTGCGAACAGTCAGGGTGACGGGGTGGTGCCTGGTGCGATGCGGTGGAGCGGTAACGCTTGTGATATCCGTCACCCTGCTTGGCCCATGTTACAGCCCGTTCGCGGCAATGAATGCCCTCGCGAGCAGGCTTAACGTCGCGATCGGGTAACAACCGTGAAGCCGGGCCGGCATGGCTGTTTACCTCTCCTTAAGTAAACTTTTGTTGATCCGGAGTATGCCTAAACAGTCGATGTCCCCGGCCGGGAAACGAAGTCCTGGAACGTGGCCTGCAGGTCACGGTTGGGTTGCGCCAACGGCCTCCCGGGAACTAACAGTGCCCGCCGGCTGTTGAACTTGGTAGCGTGGTGTAACCAGGCACTATAAGTTCACTACCGAATCACCACTCACCCCCTTTATTTGGAGGACACCCGCAATGGCACTTGGCGGAAACCCAGTCTTCAACGGAAAGAACTTCCGTGGAGCAACCCAGGCACCGCCTGCCCCGCAGGCTTACGGTCAGAGCGCTTACGGCCAGACCGGCTACGGCCAGGCCCAGTCCAGCCAGACCCAGACCGGCTGGAACCCTGCCCAGCAGGGCATGACCCAGGACCAGCTCCAGGACATGTACAACCGGCCCGCTGCCGGAGCCGCTGACACCGGCCGCATGACCTATGACGACGTCATCATGAAGACCGCGGCCTGCCTTGGCGCCGTCGTCGCCGGCGCGGCCGTCACCCTCGTGGTCGCAGAGGGCCTGGCCTACCTGCTGATGATCGTCGGTGCGCTGGGCGGTTTCGTGCTGGCTCTCGTGAACACGTTCAAGAAGCAGCCCTCACCGGCACTCATCCTCGCGTACGCGGGCCTCGAGGGTCTGTTCCTCGGCGGCCTGACGCGGATCCTCGACAACTTGTACCCGGGCGTCGGCCTGCAGGCCGTGATCGGCACGCTCTCCGTGTTCGCCGTGACCCTCGTGCTCTTCAGGAGCGGCAAGGTCCGGGCGACACCGAAGGCCATGCGCTTCTTTATGATCGCAACCATCGGCTACGCCGTCTTCGCGCTCATCAACATGGTCATGATGTGGACCGGCGCTGTCGATTCCCCGTTCGGCCTGCGAACCTCGATGGAGATCTTCGGCATCCCGCTGGGCGTCTTCATCGGCGTGCTGGCGATCGGCCTCGCCGCCTTTGCCCTGATCATGGACTTCACCAGCATCGAAGCCGGCGTCCGCAGCGGCGCCCCGCAGCGTTTCTCCTGGACCGCCGCCTTTGGCCTGACGGTCACCCTGGTCTGGCTCTACGTGGAGATCATCCGGCTGCTCGCGATCCTGCGCGGCGACGAGTAACAGCTCCAACAACCGGCCGGTAACGGAAGAAGAAAGGGGAGCCCCGGCGGGGCTCCCCTTTTTGTGGGCCCGCACCGGGGGCTGCCCGCACCGGGGTGGACTCGGCGCAGCCCATGCAGAGGCCGTCCGCGGCTGCGCGGCCTATGCCAGGCGCATCGCGCCTGCCGCGGGCCGGACGCGGAAGATCCCAGGAGCCCCGTACCCTGCCTCCGCGAAGGCACCTTCGACGGCGGCACACACCTGCTGCTCGGCCGCCACCGGGGTGAGCGCGATCGCCGAGCCGCCGAAGCCGCCCCCGGTCATCCGGGCACCGATGGCGCCGGCAGTCCGGGCGGCCCCGACGGCGAGGTCCAGCTCGGGGCAGGAGATCTCGAAGTCATCCCGCATGGAGGCATGGGATGCATCCAGCAGCGGGCCGATCGCCGCCGGCCCGGCTCTGCCGAGGAGCTCGACCACCTGCAAAACCCGGTCATTCTCGGTGACCACATGCCGCACCCGGCGGAACGTCTCCGGATCCAGCAGCCCACTGGCTTCTTCCAGGTCGCCGAGCCCGACGTCGCGCAGGGCCTTCACCCCGAGCACCTCGGCCCCCAGCTCGCAGGAGGCCCGCCGGGAGGCGTAGCCGCCGCCGGCATGGGAATGCGACACCTTCGTGTCGATCACGAGCAGCACCAGCCCGGCGGCTTCGGCATCGAAGGGGACCAGCCGGAAGCCCTGGTCGCGGCAGTCCAGGAAGAGGGCCTGCCCGGCCGCCCCGCGCAGGGATGCGGACTGGTCCATAATGCCGGTGGGCGCTCCGACAAAGTCGTTTTCGGCGCGCTGGGTGGCCAGGACCATGTCCCGGGCGTCCAGGCCCGCCGCGGTGAGCTCGTTGAGCGCCGAGATCACGGCACATTCGATCGCGTGGGACGAGGACAGCCCGGCGCCCCGGGGGACATCGGAATCCAGCAGAAGGTCCAGGCCGCGCACCGGGACGCCGCGCTGCTGGAGCGCCCACACAACACCCAGCGGGTACTTGGTCCAGCCCTTCGCCGTGGCGCGGTCCAGGGACCCGGCATCCGCCAGCGTCAGTCCCTGGTTGCCGAAGGTGGACAGCAGCCGGATGGCGGAGTCCGGACGCTGGCGGACGGCCACCCTGGCCGTCCTGTCGATCGCGAACGGCAACACGAAGCCTTCGTTGTAGTCGGTGTGCTCGCCGATCAGATTGACGCGGCCGGGCGCCTGCCACACGCCGTCGGGCGCCGTGCCGAAGACGGAAGCGAAGCGGGCCGCCAGTTGCCGGGCGTCAAGGGGGAGCGTCATGCCGTGCTGCCGGCGGGGGCGGTCCTGGAAATGCGGGTCATGGATCCACGGTATACGCCGTGGGCTGCGGCTAGGTACGGTGGTGATCATGAACCTGCCGCGACAGACCTCCCCGGATTCCCCTGCCAGCGACAGCCTCGGCGACGGCACGGACGCTTCCGCCCGGCGCTATGCGTCGGGCCGGCAGTATGAGCTGCGGCGCGGCGACGCCCTTGCGGTCGTCACCGAACTGGCCGCCGGCCTGAGGCTGTACAGCCGCGGCGGCACGCAGCTGACGGAAAGCTACGGTGACGCGGAGATTTCGCCGGGCGCCGCCGGCATCACGCTGGCCCCGTGGGCGAACCGTGTGGAGGACGGTGTCTGGTACCTGAACGGTGAGAAGCAGCAGCTGGACATCACGGAGGTGTCCCGCAACAACGCCAGCCACGGGCTGCTGCGCAATGCCTCGTATGCGCTTGTCGACGAATCCGAATTCTCGGTCACCCTGGAAGCGGCGGTGTTCCCGCAGCACGGCTATCCCTTCCTGCTGCGCCACCGCGTGCGCTACGAACTCGCCGAGGACCTGGGCCTCGTGGTCCGGCAGCTGCTGATCAACGACTCCCAGCAGCGGGCACCGTTCGTCCTGGGCGCCCACCCCTACCTCCGGCTGGGGGAGGTGCCCAGTGAGGAGCTGACGGTCACCGTCCACGCCGGCACCAGGCTCGTGACGGACGAGCGGCTGATCCCGCGCGGCGCGGAACCGGTGGGCGGCGACTTCGACCTCCGCGCCGGGCGGCCCGTGGGCGCACAGGACCTCGATTCGGCCTACACGGACCTGGAGTTCGACGCCGGCATCGCCCGCCACACGCTGAGCACACCGGACGGACGGAGCGTGAGCCTGTGGCAGGACGAAAACTGCGGCTACGTCCATGTTTTTGTCACCACCAAGTTCCCGGGCCGCACCAGGGCGGTGGCGATTGAGCCGATGACCGGTCCGGCCAACGCCTTCAACAGCGGCGACGGCCTCCGCTGGCTGGATCCGGGGGAGCGGTTCGCCATGACGTGGGGGATCAGCGCGTCCCTTGAGCGCTGAGAAAGCGGACGGTTTCACATCCGGGCGGCGCTGGTGAATCATTGGGTTATGACGCCAGCTGACGATGCCGCCCCGCGAGAACACAACGCCGCCGCACGGCCCGCAGCCCCGGGGAGGGCCGTCACCGACCGGGAACTTGAGCAGGACATTCCTTACGGCGTGCGGATCGCCGCGTCCTGGTCCTGGCGCCTCGGACTCATCATTCTGATGGCCGGCGCGCTCGTGTGGCTGCTCAGCCAGGTCAGCTTCCTGCTGATCCCCGTGATGGTCGCCGCGCTGCTGGCCGGGCTGCTGTCACCGGTGAAGAACTGGCTCAGGAGGAACCGCGTCCCCAACGGGCTCGCCGTCGCCATGACCATCCTGGGCTTCATTGGCCTGGTTGGCGGGGCACTGGCCCTCGTGGGCCGGCAGCTCGTGGCCGGCTTCTCCGAGCTGTGGAGCGAGGCGCTCACCGGAATCCAGAAAATCCAGGTCTGGCTGGCGGACGGCCCCCTGCACCTCACGGCGGCCCAGATCGACCAGTACCTGAAAGAGGGCACCGACGCGCTGCAGAACAACAGCAGCAGCATTCTCAGCGGTGCGCTTTCCTTCGGCAGCACCGCCGGTCACTTCGCCACCGGCCTGATCCTGGCGCTGTTCATCGTCATCTTCTTCCTGCTGGAAGGGGATCGCATCTGGTCCTTCCTCGTGCGGCTGCTGCCGAGGAAGGCCCGTACCGCGGCGGACGGAGCGGGCCGGGTGGGCTGGTCCTCCATGGTGAGCTACGTCCGGGTCCAGATGCTCGTCGCCTTCGTGGACGCGGTCGGCATCGGGGTGGGGGCGGCGATCCTCGGCGTGCCCCTGGCGCTTCCGCTGGGGGTGCTGGTGTTCCTTGGATCCTTCATCCCGATCGTCGGAGCCCTGGTGACCGGCGCCGTCGCAGTGCTGCTGGCCCTGGTCGCCAACGGCTGGGTGAACGCCCTGATCATGCTGGGCGTCGTCCTGCTGGTCCAGCAATTGGAGAGCCACATCCTCCAGCCGTTGATTATGGGCAAGGCGGTCAAGCTGCACCCGGTCGCCGTCATCCTGGCGGTTGCCGCCGGTTCCTATCTCGCCGGAATTCCCGGCGCCCTGTTCTCCGTGCCCATCCTGGCCGTAGCAAACTCGTCGATTCGCTACATTGCCGGCAGAACGTGGGAACATGAAAGTGCGCTGGCGACCGCGGGCCCGGACGTCAGGGCCCTCGCGCCAGGTGCCGACAACTCCGGAAAGGACGCCCGCCTGCCGGGCGCCACTTCCGGCCGCAGCGACGATGCCGCACCCGGCAGCGGTTCCCCCCGGCAGTGATGCCGGACGGGGCGCCGGTGCCCGATCCACACCCTGATCCACCCTGCGCCGACGAATGATCGGAAAAAGGAGACTAGTTCGTGAACACCCTGGAGAGCCTGCCCGTCACGCTGGACAATGTCCTGGAGGCGCAGAAGCTGCTCGACGGGATTATCACGCGGACGCCGGTTGAATCCTCCCGTGCGCTGGGCAGCATGGTCGGTGGCGAGGTCTTCCTCAAGTGCGAGAACCTGCAGCGGGCCGGTTCCTTCAAGGTCCGTGGCGCCTATGCCCGGATGGCCAAGCTGTCCCCTGATGAGAAGAAGCGCGGCGTTGTGGCGGCCTCGGCCGGCAACCACGCCCAGGGTGTGGCCGTCGCGGCCAAGAGCCTGGGCATCAAAGCCCGGATCTACATGCCGCTGGGCGTCGCCCTGCCCAAACTCGCCGCCACCCGCAGCCACGGGGCCGAAGTGGTGCTGCATGGCCACAACGTCGACGAGGCCCTCGCCGAGGCGAAACGCTACGCCGACGAGACCGGAGCGGTCTTTGTCCACCCCTTCGACGACGTCGACGTCGTCGCCGGCCAGGGCACCGTCGGGCTGGAAATCCTGGAACAGGTCCCCGACGTCGACACCATCCTGATGGGCGTTGGCGGCGGCGGACTTCTTGCCGGCGTCGCCGTGGCAGTGAAGGCCCGGGCGAAGGAACTGGGCCGGGAGATCCGGATCATCGGTGTCCAGGCCGAAAACGCGGCCGCCTACCCGCCCTCGCTCGCCGCGGACGCCCTCGTGCCGCTCAAACGCGTCTCCACCATGGCCGACGGCATCGCCGTGGGCCGGCCCGGGCAGCTGCCCTTCAGCATCATCCGGGAGCTCGTCGACGACGTCGTCACCGTCAGCGAGGACGCCCTTGCCCGGGCGCTGATCTTCCTGCTGGAACGCGCGAAGATGGTCGTCGAGCCCGCCGGCGCGGTCGGCGTCGCGGCGCTGTTGGAAGGCAAGATCGAAAATCCCGGCACCGTCGCGGTGGTGCTCTCCGGCGGCAACATTGATCCGATGCTGATGCTCAAGGTCATCCAGCGCGGCCTTTCCGCCGCCGGCCGCTACATGACCGTGCGGATGATGCTGGACGACCGTCCCGGCTCGCTGGCCACGATCGCCCGGATCATCGCCGAGAACGACGCCAACGTGACAGGACTTGACCACACCCGGGTGGGCGGATCGATCAGCATGGGAGACGTGTCCATCACCATAAACCTGGAGACCAAGGGCCACGAACACTGCGAGCAGGTCCTCGCGGCGCTCCGGGCCGAGGGCTTCCAGCCGATCGTAGTGCACTAGGGGACCGCGATGCTTGACTCCACCCGGAACAGCGGCCCGCGCGCCGGTGACACCGCGGGGGCACGCGCCCGTAAGGGACTGCTGGTCGTGGGATTGTTTGTGCTGGCGCTGTACGTCATCGAGCTCGTCAACACCCTCATGCTCCGTTCGCTCAACGGCACGTTCGGCCTGCGCCCGCGCAGCCTCGACGGCATCCTGGACATCCTGACGTTCCCGCTGCTGCACGCCAACCTGGCGCACCTGTTCTCCAACACACTGCCGCTGATCATCTTCGGCTTCCTGGTGCTGCTCTCCGGGCGCCGGGTGTTCTTCACCACCCTGGCCCTGAGCTGGCTCGCCTCCGGGGTGGTGGTGTGGCTGATCGGCGGCTTCAGTATCACCGTGGGGGCGTCCGGCCTGGTCTTTGGCCTCTTCGCGTTCCTGCTGGTGCGCGGCTTCTTCAACCGCAACTGGTGGCAGATCCTGCTCTCGGTGGTGCTGTTCCTGACCTACGGCGGGATCCTGTTCGGCATTCTGCCCACGGTCGCAGGCTACGTGTCCTGGCAGGCGCACCTTGGCGGGGCAATCGGCGGAGTGCTCGCAGCACTGCTGCTGAGCGCGCCGCGGGCCGGAACGCTGCCCACCAGGTAAGCAGCGCCAATCTCCGCCGGCAGGCAGCAGCAAGAACGACGCCGGCCCTCCCGCGTGGGGAGGGCCGGCGTCGTTCCTGCGTGAGAGTGTGCCTGGTGTCAGCCGACGTACGGCTTGGCGGACATGATCTCCACCGGAATGTCCTTGCCGTTCGGGGCGGTGTAGCTGAGCCTGTCGCCTGCCTTGTGGCCGACGATGGCAGCACCCAGCGGTGACTTCTCGCTGAAGACGTCCAGATCCGAGTCGCCGGCAATTTCCCGGGAACCGAGCAGGAAGGTTTCCTCATCGCCGGCGATCCTGGCGACGACGATCATGCCGGGCTCGACGATTCCGTCGTCGGCCGGGGACTCGCCCACGTGGGCGTCCCGGAGCAACGCGGTCAGCTGGCGGATGCGGGCCTCGATCTTGCCCTGCTCCTCTTTGGCCGCGTGGTAGCCGCCGTTCTCCTTGAGGTCGCCTTCCTGGCGCGCCGCCTCGATCTTCTGGACGATTTCCGCCCGGCCGGGGCCGGAGAGGTGGTCCAGCTCTGCCTTCAGGCGGTCAAAAGCTTCCTGGGTAAGCCAAGCTGCAGTTGCGCTGTTGGTGGTAGACACGGACTTCTCCTTTGTGGTCAAACAAGCAAAGACCCCGCCACGGTGGCCACTTTTGGGACTCAGTAACCAGCTCAGCGGGGGAAAGGTATTGATCCATTGTAGTCAATCCTGCGGATATACCAAAGAAGGCTGCGGCGTGGATCACACCATGGTGCCGCGCCGCAGCCGGTTCCGTGGCATCTTCTGCCCAGCCGCGACGCTATTTGGCGGCGTCGGGGATCCAGCAGCTGTCGACGATGCCGGACACGGCCGGGGACTCGGTGCGCACCGTCGCCCGGTGGGCAGTGGTGCGCCCGCCGTCGGATCCGGCGTCGGCGGCGTTGGGGGCGATGTCCACGACTTTCCAGCCGACGACGGCGAATTTGGAATCAAGCGCCTTGACAGAGCATTTGGCGGCGGTGGCGGGGTCCTTGGTGACCTGGAAATCGATTTCCGTCAGGGTGGCGTCCGGGGTGCTGTAGCCGATGTCCTTGAAGGTGACGCTTTCCGTCGCGTTCGAGGTTGAGATCCAGGCCATAAAGGCCATCCCGGCCGCGAGGCCAAGGACGAGGATGGTGCGTTTGGCTTTGCCGCTCAGCGTCCGCTTTTGACCGCCGTAACGATTGGCTAGGCTGGGAGATGCAGGCGCGGGCGCGGCAGGCTGATCCTTGGAAGTCACCATTCCAGTTTAGTGTGGATCGGGACGGGTATTTGCCGCGGCGCCGATCCGGCCCGCTACGCCTGCCAAAAAGTCCTGTACCTGTTGATGAAATCTGAACCTGTAAATGAAAGAGGAGCCGTCCCACGATGACAGCGTCCACCAGCCCGTCAGCGCCGCTTCGGCTGTTGGCTGTCCATGCTCATCCCGACGATGAATCCAGCAAAGGCGCCGCCACGATGGCCATGTACGCCGCGTCCGGCGTCGACGTCCTGGTTGCCACCTGCACCGACGGTTCCCGCGGGGATATCCAGAACCCTGCCGTAGAGGGCGAGCCGCACCCCAAGCGCGACATGGCCGGCGCGCGCCGGCTGGAGATGGAGCACGCCGCCAAGGTCCTGGGCGTCCGCCAGCGCTGGCTGGGTTTCGTCGATTCAGGGCTGCCTGAAGGCGATCCGCTGCCGCCGCTGCCGGCAGGTTCCTTCGCCACACTGCCGCTGGAGCGGGCGGCCGCCCCGCTGGTCCGGCTGGTCCGCGAGTTCAAGCCCCAGGTCATCCTGAGCTACGACGAGAACGGCGGGTACCCGCACCCGGACCACATCATGGCGCACCGCGTCGCCGTCGAGGCCTTCGAAGCCGCCGCGGACCCGGCCCGCTACCCCGGAACCGGCGAGGCCTGGGCACCGGGCAAGCTTTACTACGACCGCGCTTTCAGCCCCGAACGGTTCCGTGCCCTGCACCTCGCGCTGGAGGAATCGGGTCTCCGCTCGCCTTATGCCGAACGGCTCGCTGCCTGGCTGGAAGCCGACGCCGAGGGCCACACCCCGCCCGCGCCGACCCACCCGACCACCACCCAGATCGAATGCGGGGACTTCTTTGAAGCACGTGATGACGCACTGCGGTCACACCGCACCCAGGTCGACCCGGAGGGCTTCTTCTTCGCCGTCTCGCCGGCGATGCAGCGCCGCGTCTGGCCGTGGGAGGACTACTCCCTGATCCAGTCAAGAGTCCCGGCCGAACTGCCCGAAAAGGACTTCTTCGCCGGGCTAAGATAGACCCAACAGGCCATTTCTATGACGCGTAGAAGACGTTGTGGAAACAGTTCACCGCAGCTCCGCGGCCAGCCCCCGTCGGGCCGCCATCCAGTCCCATAGAAGGTCCAAACCGTGCATTCCTTGCTCCTCGCCCTGGCAACCACCCCGGCGCCAACCCCCACCCCGTCGCTGCGCCCCGGACTGTCCCAGGACCAGGTGACGCCCGGCCTGCTGGGCTTTCTCCTGACCGCCTTCATCGTGGTGCTGACAGCGCTGCTGATTGTGGACATGGTCCGGCGCATCCGCCGCGTCCGCTACCGCGCCCAGGTGGAGGAGGAGCGTGCGGCTGCCGCCGGCGAGGGTGATCTTCGGACCACCGGGGCGGGGAACCCCGGGGCCCAGGATCCCGCCGGCCGGCCCGGCGCCCGTCCGGACGCCAACGGTGATGCAGGACCCGGAGGCCGCTGACGGCGGCACCCTGCTACCGCCCCGCCCGCTGCCAGCCCCCGTGCGGGTGGACCAGCTGGTGCTCGCAGACCTCGGCTGGGAGCTGGAGCTGGAGCTGGACGGCGTCGTGGAGGCGCTGGAGGGGATCCGCCTCCCGCATTGCATGGCCTCCAGCGGGAGCCACGCCAGGATGCAGCGGACGCTCCGGCAGACCGCCCTGTGGCACCGCTTCGAAAGCCGGATCTTCAGCGCAACGGACGTCGCCACCGGCAAACCCGCCCCGGACCTGTTCCTGCACGCCGCCGGGACGCCCGGCACCGCACCGGAGCGCTGCGCGGTCGTCGCAGACAGCACTCACGGCGTCCAGGCGTCCAGGCGTCCAGGCGGCAGGGATGCATGTCTTCGTGTACGCCGGTGGCGTGACCCCGGCGGAGCGGCTGGCCGGCCCCGGCACCACCGTGTTCCACGACATGCGGCAGCTGTCTGGTCTTATCGAGGCCGGAAGGGGCTGACAGGCGGGTCCTGACGCCGGAAATTCCCCACCTTTGAAGCCGGCGCCCGGTGTGGCGGGCAGAAGAGCCGGTGAGTCGCGGCGATGCTGTCTCAAAGGTGGGGAGAATCCGCGCAGGCAGGCGCGCAGGCAGGCAGGCAGGCAGGTGTTCCGGGCGAAGAGGCGGGGAGATCAGCCCAGGACGGCGATGGCAATCGCGATGTAGTGCGCGGCGAAGGCGAAGACCGTGAGCGCATGGAACAGCTCATGGAAACCGAAGTGTGAGTAGCTGATGTTCGGCTTCTTCAGCGCGTAGAAGACGGCGCCGGTGATGTAGAGGGCACCCCCCACGCAGATCAGGACGGCGGAGGCAACATTGGCGGCAAAGAAGTCCGGCAGATAGAACAACGCGCCGCAGCCCAGGGCGATGTAAATCGGCACGTACAGCCAGCGCGGTGCCTCGGTCCACAGCAGCCGGAACAGCACGCCGAGGATGGCACCGGACCAGATGACCCACAACAGCAGTTCGGCCTTGGGCCGGTCCAGCAGGGCCCAGGCCAGCGGCGTGTAGCTTCCGGCGATCACCAGCATGATGTTCGTATGGTCCAGCCGCTTCAGCACGATCTTGACGCCCGGGGACCAGTTGCCCCGGTGGTAGATGGCGCTGATGCCGAAGAGCAGGACCCCGGTGAAGGCGTAAATGGCGCAGGCGATCTTCAGGTCCGGCGTCGGGGCCAGAATGACCAGCACCAGCCCGGCGGCCAGCGCCAGCGGAGCCGTCACGGTGTGGATCCAGCCGCGCCATCTCGGTTTGATCATCAGGAGTTCCGCCAGCCGGACTGCGGCGTCGTCCATCGGACCGGTTTGACGGTCCGCAGGCTGCTCGGGCCGGGGCTCGGGGGTGTTGCTTTCCATGCCGCAATAATAACCTACGGTCCAGTAAGTTACCCGCGAGTAATAGGATCTGGAGGGTAAAATCGTCACGTCCCTGCGCCCCGGGCTGTGCTCCGGCGGGTAGCCTAGGACGTGCACTGCAGTCGTACAAGGAAGCCAGGTGAATCTCCGGATGGAAATGCCCGGGCTCCTCTATGGCTTCTACGAGCGCAGACTCCAGCGGTCCCTGGACCCCGAACGCATCCCCCGGCACGTCGGCGTGATGGTGGACGGCAACCGCCGCTGGGCCCGGCAGTTCAACGCCCCGACCAGCCAGGGGCACCAGGCCGGGGCTGACAAGATCCACGAATTCCTCGGCTGGTGCCAGGAACTCGGCGTCAAGGTCGTCACCCTCTACATGCTCTCCACGGACAACATGAACCGCTCGGGCGAAGAACTCGACCTGCTCATGGGCATCATCGCCAACACGCTGGACAGGCTGGACGAGGACGCCGAAATCTCGGTACATGCCATGGGCGCCCCGGAACTGCTTCCCGACTACCTCGCCGCCCGGCTCAACCGGCTCACGGCCCGCACCCCGACGCGCGAGAAACTCCACGTCAACGTCGCCGTCGGCTATGGCGGACGCCGCGAAATCGTCGATGCCGTCCGCGAACTGCTGCGCGACGCCGTCGCCCGCGGCACGGACATCGGGAAACTGGCCGACGGGCTGAGCGTCGACGACATCTCGCGCTTCCTGTACACCCGCGGCCAGCCCGATCCGGACCTCGTGATCCGCACCTCCGGGGAGCAGCGGCTCTCCGGTTTCCTGATGTGGCAAAGCGCTTACAGCGAGTTCTATTTCTGCGAAGCCCTGTGGCCCGCGTTCCGGAAGGTGGACTTCCTCCGGGCCCTCCGCGACTACGCCGGCAGGCAGCGCCGCTACGGCTCCTGAGGCGTTCGCTTAGGGTTCACCTGATGGCAACAAGAATCGCTGGAGGATAGACGCCGAATCGCCGCACCGGGGCGTACGTTGGTCTCATCAGCAGGCAGACCGCCGGTTGATCGGGGAGGCCAGTACATGGAGCGGAAGTTCGCACCGGGTGTATGGGAGGCCGCGTCCGGCCTCACGGCCGAGCCGCCTCACCACTAACAATTCCGGGCATGTGCCCCGGGGCTGGAGTCGATGTGGCTAATTCTGAACAACTGCCCGACGTCGTGAACGACCAGGGACAGAAAGCTACCTCTCGCGCCAAGCGAGCCACGTCAGAGGCCGGTGCAGCGGAGATTGACGCTGCGGCCGGTTTTGCTGTTTCCGGGGAAGGGACAGCAACCAAGGAACCGGCCCGGAGCTTCGTGATCGACACCTCGGTGCTGCTCTCGGACCCTCGGGCCCTGCTGCGCTTCGCAGAGCATGAGGTGATCCTGCCGATCGTCGTCATCACCGAACTCGAGGGCAAGCGGCACGACCCCGAGCTGGGCTATTTCGCCCGCAAGGCGCTCCGTCTCCTCGATGACCTGAGGGTGGAGCACAACGGGCTCGACCGCCCCATCCCGCTCGGCGCCGAAGGCGGCACCCTCCGGGTGGAGCTGAATCACATCTCCGCCGACGTGCTCCCCGCCGGCTTCCGCGGCGGGGACAACGACAGCCGGATCCTCGCTGTCGCCAAGAACCTCGCCAACGGGGGCCGCGACGTCACGGTGGTGTCCAAAGACCTGCCGATGCGCGTCAAGGCCTCGGCCATGGGGCTGCAGGCCGACGAGTACCGCAACGAACTCGTCAAGGATTCAGGCTGGACCGGCGTCGCGGAGATCGACGCGAGCGAGGAGGACGTCTCAACCCTCTACGGCCACGAGCCGGTCTTCATCCCGGAGGCGGCCGAGTTGCCGACGAACACCGGCCTGGTGATCCTCTCCCAGCGGGGATCTGCCCTGGGCCGGGTGGGCGCGGACAAGCAGGTCCGGCTCGTGAAGGGTGACCGCGACGTGTTCGGCCTGCACGGGCGGTCGGCCGAACAGCGCCTCGCGATCGACCTGCTGATGGACCCTTCCGTGGGGATCGTGTCCCTCGGCGGGCGGGCCGGCACGGGCAAGTCCGCGCTGGCCCTGTGCGCCGGACTGGAAGCGGTCCTGGAGCGACAGGAGCACCGCAAGGTGATCGTCTTCCGGCCGCTCTATGCGGTGGGCGGGCAGGAGCTCGGCTACCTGCCCGGTTCCGAGGCGGAGAAAATGAACCCGTGGGCGCAGGCCGTCTTCGACACGCTCGGGGCCCTGGTCAGCCAGGAGGTCGTGGAGGAAGTGATGGACCGCGGCATGCTCGAGGTCATGCCGCTGACGCACATCCGGGGGCGCTCACTGAATGACGCCTTCGTGATCGTGGACGAGGCCCAGTCGCTTGAGAAAAACGTGCTGCTCACCGTGATGAGCCGGATCGGTCAGAACTCCAAGATCATCCTGACCCACGACGTCGCCCAGCGCGACAACCTCCGGGTCGGCCGGCACGACGGCGTTGCAGCCGTCGTCGAGACACTCAAGGGACATCCGCTCTTCGGCCACGTCACCCTCACCCGCTCGGAGCGCTCGCCGATCGCGGCCCTGGTGACGGAGCTGCTGGAAGGGGCGGAGATCTAAGAGTCCCGAGGTGCCGTGGCCCGTTTCGCCGGGCCACGGCACATCGCTGCCGTCCTTCCGGGTCACTGTCCCAGGACTGTGCCCTGGATTGTGGTGACGGGAATGGGGCCGAAGTCCCGTGAGTCGACGGAGTTCTCGCGGTTGTCGCCGAGGACAAAGAGCCGGCCGGACGGGACAGTCACGGTGCCGAAGTAGACGCCGTCCATGGTGCGTTGGTTGACGAAGGGCTCGTTGGCTTCGGCTCCGTCCACAAAGAGGACACCGTCCCGTATGGCGACGGTCTGTCCTTCAATTGCCACCACGCGCTTGAGCAGCACGGCTTCGTTGGGCATCTCGCCGTCGTCGGGTCCGTTGAATACGACGAGCTGGCCAGGCTGGACCCCGGCGAGCCGGGGGCCGGCCTTGTTCAGCCAGACGATGCTGCCGGCCGCCACGGTCGGCTCCATGCTGTCGGAGCTGACCGTGATCGGTTCGACCACCCAGAGCCGGAGCGCCAGCAGTCCGCCCAGGCAGAGGGCGGCGCCGGCGACGGCGCGCCATTGCATCGGGCTCAGCCCTGGTCGGGATCCCAGACAGCCGGGGCCGCCGTGATCGGATCGTTTGGATCCGCCTCGTTTGCTCCTAGCCCCACCCGGAACTGCAGCATCATGGCGTGGTCCTCGTGGCTCAGGTTGTGGCAGTGGACCATGTAGCGTCCCCGGTGTGGTCCGAAGTGGACCAGCAGCCGCACGGTTTCGTGCTCGCCGAGGTAGACCACGTCCTTGGGGCCTTTCTCGTAGGCGAACGGGGCCTTGCCGTTGCGGCTGAGGACCTGGAAGTCCACGAGGTGCATGTGCATGGGGTGGAACCAGCCTCCCGACCTGTTTTCGAACTCCCAGATTTCCACGGCGTTCAACGCCGGATCGGCCATCACCCGTTTAAAACCGCTCGCAATGACTTCCTCCCACGTCAGGTCGTCGATCGTCCACATGTTGGTCTTGTCGTCGCGCTTGACCCGGAACCTGCGGGTCTTCGTGGAATCTGCCCCCTTGAGGTTCATGGGATGGCTGGAGGCCAGGGTGGTGGGGATGGAATTCCAGGTGGGGTCCGCCGTGTTGACGGCGGCGCCGATGACGTCGAACGCCATGATCTTTCCGGTGTTGTCAAAGTCGCGGTTGTTCTCGTTCGACGAATTGCGCAGCTCGATCCGGGTGCCGGTGGCGTATTTGCGGAAGTCGATCAGGATCTCGTAGCGCTCGGCGCTGCTGTGCCGCCAGGACCCGACCGTCTGAGCCGCCGGCATCAGGCCAGCATCGGTGGCCACGACGGTGACCGGGTCCCCGGTGCTGAGCTTGAAGTTGTAGGACCGGGACACGGAGGCGTTGAGGATCCGGAAACGGTAAACGCGCTTCTGTACCTGCATGACCGGCCAGGGCTTCCCGTTGACCAGGATGACGTCGCCCCACAGGCCCGAGTGCTCGCGGTCGTCAAAGCCCAGTGCGCCGTTGGCCGCGAACATGGCGTCGCTGATGGTGAGGGGGACATCGAAAGCGCCCTGGGGGAGCAGCCCTTTCTCGACTGGATCGCTGATCAGGTACTGGCCGGCCAGGCCTGAATAGACGTTCTGCGCCGCGAAGTGCACCGCGTGATCGTGGTACCAGAGGGACCGCGCAGGCTGGGCATTCGAAAAGTGGTAGTCCTTGTAGAAGCCGGGGAGCGTGAGGTCGTTCGCGTAGCCGTCAAACTGCGGCAGGGATGCGGAGCCGTGCAGATGGGTCGAGGTGGGCAGGGCATGGCCGAACATCGGGTGCTTGGCCGGCAGCTGGTTGCGGACCCGCACAACGGTCCGGGTTCCCCGGTCGATCCGGATCGTGGGGCCGGGGAAGATGCCGTTGTAGCCCAGGATAGGAGTGGTCAGCCGGGAGAGCATCTTGGCGCTGCTTAGCCGTTGCGTCAAGGTGTAGTGGCGGGTTGTGACACCGTCGGTGCCGACGGTTGTCTGGTAGACCAGCGGCGGGGGGATGGTGAGCGGCGTCCCGTAGGGCCGCGGCATGTCGCTCTTACTGAGCTTGCTGGCAGATTTTGCGCTGACGCCGGAGATGGGCACCGTCACGATGCCCGCCCCGACCACTCCGATGCCGCCGAGGATGAGTGCTTGCCGCCGTGTTAGTGACATTTTTACCAACGTCCTTTCACCATCACTGTCTTGTCTGTCAGGGTGAGCCGCGGACGTTGGAAAAACCTACGGACTGATTGCCGGAAAGCGCGGCCTCCGGGGACCGCGCCCATGCCCTTCGTGTTGCGGTGCTAGCCGGTGTGGTGCGACAGGCCCAAGGACAACCGGCAATCGCCCGGGCCCTCAAGGACCAGGGCGACTGCCTTGTCCGGAACCTCGAAGATCAGCGTCGCGCCGACTGACTGGCCCTGTTCAAGGTCCGCGACCGACGGCGATTCCCAGATGGGTCGGAACTGTTCCCGGCCGAGACCGGAGATGCTCAAGTCCCGGGTATCCAACTGCACGCCGTCGGGCTCCAGGGCTGTGATCCGGACCAGGAGCCGTACCCTGTGGCTGCCTTTTGCCGGGGCGCCGTTCAGTGCGTCGTCGTTGCCGTCCGGTTCCCAGCCATCGTCTTCGACCGGGACGATCTCGCCGATGCTGGCCATTCCGCCCGGGATGGCAGCCGAAGCGCCCAGGGGGACGCTCGGTTCCGGTGGCGCCGTCAGGAACAGGTACGACAGGGCAACCCCGATGGTGGCCAGCAGGGCGACGGGAATGAGCATAAGACGCCGGCGTTTCCCGCGGGGGGCTGGCTTGGCTTGGAGCTCGGTCGCGGACATGGGGCCATTTCAGCATTCCGCGCTTGGGAAAAGCCGGTGCCGAAGGTCCTAGGCCTCGATCCCCAGGTAGTTCGCCGTGGCGTCGTGGCCTGCCACATTCAGCTGCCAGTCGGGGCGTTTGAAAGCCTCGGGGGTGAGGCGGACTCTCTGGGCCTCCTGGCGCTGGCCGCCCCACGCGGCGCGGGTGGCGCCGTTGAGTTCGTAGCCGAGGGAACGCGAGACACCCAGCGACTGCTGGTTCCAGGTGGCCGCCTCGGATTCCGCGACCTCAGCGCCGAGCCAGTCGAAGGCATAGAGGGCGACGGCGGCGCGCATCTCCTTGCCAAATCCCCGGCCGTGGACGCTTTGCCGGAGCCAGGAGCCCGTGCTGACCGTCTTGAGCGTGGCGAAGTCCCTGGCCTCGATGTCCTGGCAGCCGATGAACTCGCCCCCGTGCCAGATGCCCAGCAGCAGGGTCCAATCCTGCGGCGACATGGTCCCGCGGCACCGCCAGTACCACTGCGCCATGTTCGGGCCGAGCTCCTCGGCAGGCGCCTCCGCCCACGGTCTGCTGAAGGGGCTGCGGCCGGGTTCGTGGATGCCGCTCAGGGCCGCCTCCACCGCCGCCGGGATCTCCTCGTCGCGGATGGGCCGCAGCACCAGGCGCGGTGTGGTCAGGGCAAGGCCAAAGGGCGGCCAGCAGCGGGCGAGCTCAGTCATCCGGGAAGCCTAGCGGCGCGGACGGCGCCCGGCCGGTTCCACGCGCCGTCAGCCCGCCGGGAGTTCCCAGCTGATGTGCCGGCGGACGTCCGTGAGGTTCATGGACTCGGCGAGGAACAGGTCATCCAGCATGTACTCGTCCACGCCCAGAATCCGGAGCCAGTGACCATACGCTCCCGGCCCGTGCCCTTCCCGTGCCTCCCCTTCCCGGGCCTCCCCTTCCCTTGCGGGGACTGCCTCGCCACCGTCCAGCCAGCGGCTGGCGACGCACACGCCCGTGCCGGCGTCGACCCTCACCAGCGTGCGGCCCGGGCGGCACAGCGGCGCGCCGGGGTGGCTGGGGCGGTAGCCGGGGTTCGGGGTGACGGTCGCCTCCAGGGCGGGGCGGCCCTCGTGGATCACTTCGGTGATGCTGCCCAGCTCCACTGCATTGGCGTTGGGGAATTCGAGCGGCACGGGGGCGTTGCCTGCCAGTTCCACCGGGTCCAGGGCGGCGGCGAATCGGCCGTTGCCGAAGCCGGGCTCGCCGTAGGCTGCTTCGGGGCGGCGCCGGACCAGGCCGCGGTCGTCGTAGACCGGGGTGACGAGGTGGGGCGGCAGCAACCAGGATTTCCTGGTGGAGCGGACATAAAACACGTCACGGGAATCATTGATGCCGGTCGTGCTTTGCAGGACCAGCCCGTCCGCTGTCTCCAGCCGCAGGGCGCCAGGGCGGCGCAGCCACGCCCGGACCAGATCCGGAGGCGGCGCTGTCTCGGTTCCCGCGGGATCGACGGCGAGGGGCCGGTCCAGGTATTCAAAGCGCAGCGACTGCCACTTCCACGGCGAGGAACGGCACAGGTGCCGGAATGCCGCCGTCTGTCCCGCGGGGTCCCCGGGCGTGCCCGGCCCGCGCGGGTTCGAGTGCGGGTTCGAGTTGTCCCATGCGGCCATAGCCACAGTTTACGCGCGGGCCCGGCACCGGCCGCCGGAATTTCCAGTAGCATCCGAGGGTGATCCATCGACTCGGCGGTCTGGGCGAAGTGACTCCGCTGGCCTACTGGCTGGTGCTTCTGGCGTGCGTTTACCTGGCGGTCGTGGCCGTCCGGCTCACGGTCATCGACATACGGCACCATCTGCTGCCGGACCGGATCGTCTTTCCGGCCTACGCCGTCGCCGGGGTGCTGTTGCTCGGCGCAGTCGCGGTCCACGCAGTGTCGGGAGCCACAGCCGCGGCGGCCGTGCCCGACGGCGGGGCCGGACTCTTCGGGGTGCCCGGGCTGCGTGTGGTGGCCGGGGGGGCGGCGCTGTGGCTCTTCTACTTCCTGCTGCGGGCCGTTTACCCGCCGGGAATGGGGTTTGGCGACGTCAAGCTGGCAGGCGTGCTCGGCATGTACCTGGGGTTCCTCGGCTGGCCGCATGTGTTTGCCGGGACCTTCGCGGCCTTCCTCCTGGGCGGATTGTGGAGCCTGGCACTGCTGGTTTCGCGGCAGGGCACGCTGAAATCGAGCATCCCCTTCGGGCCGTTCATGCTGGCCGGCACGGCCGCGGCCATGGTGCTCCTGCCGGCCTGACGGGTCCGCGCGGGCGCCGTTGTTGACATTGCTTAGGAGCCCGGACACCTGCGCCGACGTGATGTTCGCGCTTTTTGTCGGTGCCCGGCCATAGCCTGCTCCTGTCCAGCCAGCCGCTGGGAAAGGTTGGTCCGGGTGCGCCCGGACCGGGAATGGGGAAACATGACAGATTCAGCTCTGACGCACGTGTACGTCCTTCTGGACCGCTCCGGATCCATGAGTGCCATTGCCGACGACACCGTGGGCGGATTTGCAGCGTTCGTCCGGGAGCAGCAGTCGGTACCGGGCCGCTGCCGGCTGTCCCTGGCACAGTTCGACGACGTCTACGACCGGGTCTACGCTGCCGTGGACATCCGGGACGTTCCGCCGCTGGACTTGCAGCCGCGCGGCAGCACCGCCCTGCACGACGCCATGGTCCGGCTGATCGGGGAGGCCGGGGAGGAACTGGCCGCCCTCCCCGAAGAGCAGCGCCCGGGCACGGTGCTGGTGGCCGTACTGACCGACGGCCACGAGAACGCCTCCAGGGAGGCGACCGGGCCCATGGTGAAAGCCCTCGTGGAGCGGCAGCAGAGCCAGTGGGGTTGGCAGTTCACGTACCTGGGCGCCAACCAGGACGCCGTGCTGACGGCGGAGGGACTCGGTATCCGGGCCGAAGATGCGCTGACATACGCGGCCGGCAATGTGGACGCGGCTTTTTCCGGGCAGTCGGCCAAGACCCGCAGGTTGCGGGAGGCCCGCCTGGCCGGTGCCAGCATGGCGGACGCCGCCTCCGCCGCGGCCTACACCGCTGAGGAGCGGCGGGCCGCAGGGGGAGAGGTGCCGCCGCGCTAAAAGGTGCCGGCATTAAACAACGACGGCGGCCGGCACCTTTCGCTGGAAAGGTGCCGGCCGCCGTCGGAGCCTGCCGCGGCCAGGGGACTCGGCGGCTGGGACCGGGTTAGGCCTTGTGCGGCGGACGGGTCATGGACATGACGTCCAGGGCCGTGTCCAACTGCTCCTCGGTCAGTTCGCCGCGTTCCAGGAAGCCCATCGCCACCACGGTTTCGCGGATGGTGAGGCCCTCGGCCACGGCCTTTTTGGCGATCTTGGCGGCGTTCTCGTAGCCGATGAATTTATTCAGCGGCGTGACGATCGACGGGGAAGCCTCGGCCAGGAAGCGGGCACGCTCGACGTTCGCGGTGATGCCGTCGATCATCTTGTCGGCCATGACGCGGCTGGTGTTGGCCAGCAGACGCACGGATTCGAGCAGGTTGGCGGCCATCACGGGGATGCCGACGTTGAGTTCGAAGGCGCCGTTGGTGCCGGACCAGGCGATGGCGGTGTCGTTGCCGATGACCTGGGCGCAGACCATGATGGACGCCTCACAGATCACCGGGTTGACTTTGCCGGGCATGATCGAGGAGCCCGGCTGCAGGTCCGGGATCGAGATTTCGCCGAGGCCGGTGTTGGGGCCGGAGCCCATCCAGCGCAGGTCGTTGTTGATCTTCATGAAGGAGATCGCGATGTTGCGGAGCTGGCTCGAGGCCTCGATCAGGCCGTCACGGTTGGCCTGGGCCTCGAAGTGATCGCGGGCCTCGGTCAGCGGCAGGCCCGTGTCGGCGGCGAGCAGCTCGATGACGCGCTCCGGGAAGCCGGCGGGGGTGTTGATGCCGGTGCCGACGGCGGTGCCGCCGAGCGGAACTTCAGCGACGCGGGGAAGGGAGGCGTTGACGCGCTCGACGCCGTAGCGGACCTGCGCTGCGTAGCCGCCGAACTCCTGGCCCAGCGTCACCGGGGTGGCATCCATGAGGTGGGTTCGGCCGGACTTCACGACGTCCTTGAACTCGACGGCCTTGCGCTCCAGGGACTCCGCGAGGTAGCCCAGCGCGGGGATCAGGTCGTTGATCAGCGCCGACGTGGCGGCCACGTGGACCGAGGTGGGAAAAACGTCGTTGGAGGACTGCGAGGCGTTGACGTGGTCATTCGGGTGGACCACCTTGTCGCTGCCGGCGGCCTTGAGTGCGCGGGTCGCCAGTTCGGCAAGGACCTCGTTGGTGTTCATGTTGGACGAGGTGCCGGAGCCGGTCTGGAAAACGTCGATCGGGAAGTCGCCGTCGTACTTTCCGGCGGCGACCTCATCGGCAGCGTCCGCGATCGCCTGGGCGAGCTCGCCGTCGAGCACTCCCAGTTCTGCGTTGGCCTGCGCGGCGGCCTTCTTGACCCGGGCGAGGGCTTCGATGTGGGCGCGCTCCAGGGTTTTGCCGGAGATCGGGAAGTTTTCGACGGCACGCTGCGTCTGGGCACGGTACAGGGCGTTCACGGGAACCCGGACCTCACCCATCGTGTCGTGCTCAATGCGGAACTCTTCGGTGTTCAACTCTTCTGTGGAAGTCATGGGGCTAGCTTATTGGGCGGAGGCGTCCCACCGAAAACCGTGAAGGCCGTACTACCCGGCAGCCGCTGGAACCTAGAGCTGGCCGATTCCGGAAACGAGGTCCGCCCTGCCGTCGGCCAGGCTGTAGGCGAGGCCGATCACCGCCGCCCGGCCGCCCCCGACTGCATCAGAAATCACCCGCGAGCTGTCCACGAGCCGCTGCGACGTCTGCTTGACGTTCTCCACCACCATGTCGTTGACATCGCTCTGGTTGTTGCGCAGCGAGGTCAGCACCGACGGGGTGATGCGCTCGACGAGGCTGCGCATAAAGCCCACGGGCATCTGCCCGGTCTCCATGGCGTTCTTGGTGGCCGTGACCGCGCCGCAGCTGTCGTGCCCGAGGACCACGATCAGCGGCACGCCCAGGACACTGACGCTGTATTCGAGCGAGCCGAGGACGGCGTCGTCGATCACGTGTCCTGCGGTGCGGACCACGAAGGCATCACCAAGTCCCAGGTCGAAGATGATTTCAGCGGCGAGCCGGGAATCCGAGCAGCCGAAGATCACCGCGAAAGGGTGCTGGTTCTCGACGAGGGAGGATCGGCGGGACGCATCCTGGTTGGGATGGGACGAGTTGCCGGAGACGAAACGCTCGTTACCTTCGCGGAGGCGGCGCCAGGCAAGTGCGGGAGTGAGATAGGTGGCCACAGGCCTACCTTACGGTGAAGTGGCGGGGGAGGGCGAAACTGTCGCTTCCGAGGTGTTTCCGGGCGCCGCGGTGCCGGCCGTGCCGGAGTTGCTCTCGAGGTCCTTGACCACTGCTGCTGCCAGCACCGTGAATTCGTCCAGCTGGGCGGATCCGGTCAGGATCACGGTGGTGCCGGCGGCGTTGGCAAGCACCATGCTTTTCTCGCCCTTGCCGGTGTCGCGGAGCTCCCAGTCCCGTCCGCCGGCGCTGCGGGTGCCGGTCACGGGCGCGCTCTTCACCTGCTGCAGCAGCCAGGTCGGATTGGACTGCCGCGTCTGGACCAAGGCGATGAAGGACTCCCTGGGGGTGAGGTATCCGACCTCCCACGTCGGGACGCCGCTGCCCGTCCCGGATTCCCAGCGGGCGTAATTTGCACGGAATGCGTCGCCGGCAGAGGGGGCGGACGGTGTGAATCCCGCCACATCGGCGGCGTTGCGCGCCACGGAGCTGACGTCAATGTTGGGCCGGTAGCCGTCAGTCTTGGGCGCGGGGTTCATCAGGACGATGGGCAGGAACGCGGCGATGCTCAGGACCAGCGCAACGATCATGCCGATCACCGAAGCGTTTGCGCGCTTCGCCGCTCCGGCGCTCAGCACAGGCTTGACGGGCGGCTGGCCGGCGGTGCGGGGTGCTTCCGGTCCGGCAGTGCCGGCGGGGGAAGCGGGGGCTGAGGGGGGCGTTTCCTGCAATTCACTCACCCCTCTATAGTCGCCCATTCCGGGCCGATCTCACATTCGGCGGTGCCGGGCAGGCCGTTCACGGAACGGTCAATCCAAGACGCAGCTTTCCACCGCGACTATGATCAGTACCAGACGAGATCACAAACTAAGAATCATCGCGACGGATCGATCCTGTCCGTACGGATTCAATGATCGCCACTCGAAGAAGAGGTTCACGTGACACCAGCGCCAATGACCCAGAAGTACTCCACGCTTTCGCCGTCCCTCGCCGTCGGCATCGACGAGCCGGACCGCAACCTTGCTCTGGAACTGGTCCGCGTCACCGAAGCCGCCGCCATCGCCGGCGGCGGCTGGGTCGGGTACGGGGACAAGAACAAGGCCGACGGCGCCGCCGTCGACGCCATGCGCTCCTTCCTCCAGACCGTCCACTTCAACGGTGTTGTTGTCATCGGCGAAGGCGAGAAGGATGAAGCCCCGATGCTCTACAACGGAGAGCACATCGGTGACGGCACCGGCCCCGAGTGCGACGTCGCCGTCGACCCGATCGACGGGACGCGGCTGACTGCCCTGGGCATCAACAACGCCCTGGCCGTCCTCGCCGTTGCCGAGCGCGGTTCCATGTTCGACCCCTCCGCGGTCTTCTACATGGAGAAGCTCGTGACCGGACCGGAAGCCGCCGACATGGTTGACCTGCGCCTGCCGGTCAAGCAGAACCTGCACCTCATCGCCAAGGCCAAGGGCGTCAAGGTCAACCAGCTCAACGTGATGATCCTGGACCGCGACCGGCACCGGGGGCTCGTGGAGGAAATCCGCGAGGCCGGTGCCCGGACGAAGTTCATCATGGACGGCGACGTTGCCGGCGCCATCGCCGCGGCCCGCTCGGGCACCGGAGTGGACGCCCTGATGGGCATCGGCGGAACACCGGAAGGCATCATCACGGCCTGCGCCATCAAGGCCCTCGGCGGCGTGATCCAGGGCCGCCTGTGGCCCACCAGCGATGACGAGAAGCAGAAGGCCATCGACGCCGGCCACGACCTGGACCGGGTGCTGTCGACCAACGACCTCGTCTCCAGCGACAACTGCTACTTCGCCGCCACGGGCATCACCGACGGCGATCTGCTCAAGGGTGTGCGTTATTCCAAGGACAAGGTCCTTACCCAGTCCATCGTGATGCGTTCCAAGTCCGGGACCATCCGCTTTGTCGATGGCGAGCACCAGGCCAGCAAGTGGGAAGGCTACGCCCGCAGGGGTTAGCATTTTCGCAGGCTGAACCTCCGGATCCCGGGGCGCGTCCCGCGCCCCGGGATCCGCCGTTTCCAGCGGTTGGGCGGCACGGCATTGGGTAGGGTGGGTCCATGACATGGCTCGTAACAGGTGGCGCAGGATATATCGGTTCTCACGTGGTTTCCGCTTTGCGCGGGGCCGGGATGCAGGCGGTGGTGGTTGATTCGCTCTCCACCGGGCACCGCGAGTTCGTCCCGGACGACGTTCCGTTCGTGCACGGCAACATCCTCGACTCGGGACTGGTGGCCCGCACCATGCTGGACCACGGGGTGACCGGCGTGATCCACCTCGCCGGCTTCAAGTTCGCCGGCGTTTCGGTCCAGGAGCCGCTGCTCACCTACGAGCAGAACGTCACCGGCACGGCAGAATTGCTGAAGGCCATGGAACTCGCCGAGGTCGACAAGCTGGTCTTCTCCTCCTCCGCCGCCACGTATGGCACCCCCGCCGGGGATATTGTCACGGAAGACACCCCGACCCGGCCGGAATCCCCCTACGGCGAGAGCAAACTGATCGGCGAGTGGCTGATCCGCGACCAGGGCAGGGCGCGGGGACTGAAGCACACTTCGCTGCGCTACTTCAACGTCGTCGGCTCCGGCTCACCCGAACTCTACGACTCGAGCCCGCACAACCTCTTCCCGATCGTGCTCCGAGCACTGACCGCGGGGAAGACCCCCCGCATCAACGGCACCGACTACAACACCGCCGACGGCACCTGCGTGCGCGACTACGTGCATGTGGCCGACCTGGCGACCTCCCATGTCGCTGCCGCCCAGGCACTCGCCGCCGGCACGGCGCTGGAACGCGTCTACAACCTGGGGTCCGGCGACGGGCTCTCCGTCCGTCAGATCATGACGGCGATGGCCACGGTCACCGGTGTGGACTTCGAGCCGGAGATCGGGCCCCGCCGGGAGGGAGACCCGGACAGGATTGTGGCCGACGGCTCCCTGGCCGGACGCGATCTGGACTGGAAGATGCGGCACTCTGTCGAGGACATGGTCGCCAGCGCCTACGAGGCGCAGAAGAAAGCCTCCGCCGGACACTAGGAGCCCCGGGGGACATGCCCCGTGCTGGGGCCCGGGAGTGGACATGGTGGGTCTATGCCCATCCGTCAGGGCTGACGCGGGACATGCCCTGTGGCTGTACCCAGGAATGCGCTGCCACCGCGGGGCATGTCCAGTGCTGAGGCGCAGGACTGAATCACCGACGGGGGACATGTCCACCGGTCAGGGCTGACGCGGGACATGTCCATTTCCGGGGCCCGGGTGTGGACATGATGGGTGTATGTCCACCGGTCAGGGCTGACGCGGGACATGTCCGGTGGGGGAAGGCTAGCGGCGGAGCGCGCCGCGCAGCCGGACGGGCAGCGACCGGGCCGCCACGACGACGCGGCGGGCGGCCTGCGCGCCCTTCCGGGCCAGCTGGTATCCGTTGTAGCGCACCGTCCGCACCGGCAGGTCCCAGGTCCCGGGATACGCGACCTCGCGCCCGCCGAAGGATTTCTTGAAGGAAGTGAACCCCGCCCATTTGTGGTCGGGCTGGTCCGCGGGGGCCACACCCCAGAGATCCACCTGCTTCAGGCCCTTGTCCTTGGCATCGGCCATCAGGGTGACCAGCAGCGGAATCCCGGCGCTGAGCTTCCGGTGCGCGTCATCCAGCGCGGCGTGGGCATAGGTGCGGGTGTCCGCGGAGTCGTATGCGAGAGCCGCAGCAATCGGCTCACCCTCGAACTCGGCGATGAAGAGTGTCGCGGCACCTGCCGGCATCAGTGAGCGGGCGACCTGGGTGAGATAGTCGTCGCTCTGCGGTTTGAAACCGCTGCGCGCCGCCGTCAGCTGCAGGAATCCCAGCAGGACCGGGATCTCCTCCGGGTCCCGGCTGGAACGGAACGTCACGCCCTTCTTGTGGATGTTCCGGTACAGGTTGCGGTTCGCCGGCTTCATATCCGCCAGGACGTCCTTGAAATCCCGGTCCAGGTCCACGACCCAGGTGAGTTCCGGCTGCTGGTTGGCCGGGGCGGGGCGGAGGCCGCGCATCCGCAGGAACGCATCCGCGTCGGCGGCCGTCAAGCCGGCGTCGACCGGTTCGATGCGGACAAACACGGCCCCGCAGCTGCGGGCCAGCTCCGTCAGTGCCGCCAGGGCGGCGTCGAACGCGGCCAGTGAAGCGGCCACCGGGCCGTAGGGTGCGTAGAGCAGCTTCCCCGCCGGGTTGCTTTCCTCGATGGCCAGGAAACTCCAGCCGGGGCCCGAGCGCTCGTGCACGGTCCGCCCCAGGGCACGTTGGAAGCCGGCCCACGCGGGGCTCTGCAGGAAGTGGTCCACGGTCTCAGGCTTTCAATGCGGTGGTGACGGCGAAGGCCAGGGCGGTCCCGGTGGCACCGGCTGCGGCGTGGGCATTGACCGGCGCCTCGGCCGCGGGCAGGAAAGCGCTCGCGCCGCGATCCAGCCGCAGTTCACCCTTGGGAGAGTCCAGGAGTACAGAACCGGAGACCACGAGGATGACGGCGGCCCCCGACTGCGCCAGCGGGACGGGCTCCGCGCCGGGCTTGAGCTCGACGCGCTGCAGCTGGAATTCCCGGAACGGCGGCCGGAAGACTTCCTGTCCCAGCATCGTCGTCTCGGGACTGAGCGTCGGCACGGCGACGGCCTCGAAGGCGACGGTGCGGAGCAGTTCCGGCACGTCCACGAACTTCGGGGTCAGCCCGCCGCGCAGCACGTTGTCCGAGGAGGCCATGACCTCGACGCCGAGGCCGTGCAGGTAGGCGTGGATATTGCCGGCCGGCAGATAGACAGCCTCGCCCGGCGCCAGCGAGATCCGGTTGAGCAGCAGTGAAATCAGCACGCCCGGATCGCCCGGGTACTGCCCATGGAGCGTGACGACGGTGGACAGCTCCGCCTGGTACGGCGCAGTCGGGGCACCGGAGACCAGCGCCGCCACAATCGCGGCCGTCGCCTCCGCGACGTCCCCGCCGCCGGAGATCAGCCGTTCGAAGGCCGAGCGGAGGGCCGTGGGCTCATCGTGCTGCGCCAGATCCTCCAGCAGCAGCGGAACGAGCGGCGGCAGTTCCAGGCCTGCCAGCTCAAAATCAGCCACCAGCACCTGGAAAACGGCACGGGCCTCCGGTGCCGGCCGGAAGCCGCACAGCGCCTCGAACGGTGTCAGCGCCAGGATCAACTCCGGCTTGTGGAAGGCGTCCTTGTAATTGCGTTCCGCCGCCGCGCGGTCGACACCGGCGGCCTCCTCACGGGCAAACCCTTCCCGGGCCTGCTCGAGAGTCGGGTGCACCTGGAGGGAGAGGGGGCTCTCGGCGGCCAGGACCTTGAGCAGGAAGGGTAGCCGGGGGCCGAATTCGGCCACGCTGTCGCTGCCCAGGTGGTGCTCCGGATCTTCCGCGATCAGCGCATCCAGGGCCCGTCGTCCGCCGTCGTCCGCGACCGCGGCGTGGGCGCCCGTCGATCCGGCGCCGCCGGCCGGACTGAGCGCCACCGAGGGGGAGTCCGGGTGCGCACCGATCCACAGCTCCGCCTCCGGCCGGCCGGAGGCCACCCTGCCGAGGAGCCCGGCGATGGCTGTTGTGGAACCCCAGGCATAGGGCCGAAGGACATTTTGAAGTTCGTACACTGCCGGGTGTCCCTATCTGTTACGGAAGGCTGCGGGGAAAGACTGGTCGGAAGGAACTACAGCGGCGCGCACTGGCCGTTGGTGGCCACCAGGTCGCGGATCGACTGTTCATCGCCGTTGCGCTTGAACTGGTTGAGCATCTCGACGGTGATCGGCTCGCCGTCCGGCGTGGTGGTCACCGGGGTAAAGTCCGACGTCGACGGCGCGGGCTGGGTGCCGGGGAGGGCGCGGGGCACCGAGCCGGCAGCCGACAGCGGGCCGGGTGCGGCGTCCATCTGGCGGAAGCCGTCGTCGGCGGGACCTGCCTCGGGAGCGGGTCCGAGGAGCGCGTGGACCCTTTGGTGGATCTGGTCGAAGTCCGGGACTGTGGAGAAGGACGCGTTGAAGTCGGGCGGTCCGATGGTCAGCCGGCTCATTTCCTGGCCTTTGGCCTTCATCGCCAGGTCCACAAAGCTGCCGAGCTGGCCGGCGGAGATGTTGGAGTCGACCACTTTGGTGCCGGCGCTGGCGATGTCCTCGAACTTGGTCAGGAGGGTCGCCGGATCCAGCTGTTTGAGCATGGCCTGCTGGACACACTGCTGCCGGGCGATCCGGGCGTAGTCGTCCACGAATTCACGCGAGCGGCCGTACCAGAGGGCATGATGGCCGTCCAGCGTGTTGTCGCCGGCCGGGATCCAGCCCAGCGGCATGCCGTGGATTCCATTGGCTTCGTCGATGGTTGCGCCGCTGATCGGGACCCAGCCGCCGGCCTTGATCCGGATGCCGCCCATGGCATCAATGAGTTTGGCGAAGCCCTCCATGTCCACCAGCACATAGGCCTGGACCGTGATGCCCAGGCTCCCGGACACGGCCTCCATCGTGGCCTGCGCGCCCGGGTCGGCAACACCGGGGTAGAGGTCCTGGTGCTCGTTGGTGACCTCGGTGTTGATGGCGTTGATGAGGCATTCATCGCCGCAGTCGTAGCCGTCGGGGTAGATCTTGCGCATCGGTGAGTCTTTGCTGAACTGCGCGTTCTGGAGGTTGCGGGGCACCGAAATGATGGCGGTCTGGCCGGTCTCTGCGTCCACGCTGATCACCGAGAGGCTGTCCGGACGGCGGCCGGTGCGGTCCGCGCCGGCGTCGCCGCCCATCATCAGGAAGTTGTACCGGCCCTCCGAGGGCTCCATCGCCGGTCCGTTGGAGAAGATGTCGCCGATGGCGCCGCGGCTGACGTTGAGCAGGTAGGCGGCGTAGCCCAGCGACCCGCTGCTGAGGATCATGGCCAGCACCAGGGCGCCCACGACGGCGGGGCGCACACCGGGCGCCAGCAGCGCGGGACGGATCAGCCGGAGGGTGTTGAGGAAGAGCGCTGCCCAGCCGATCGCCAGCGCGACCAGGCCGATGACCAGCAGCAGTGACGTCAGCGGGTTGGTGATCAGGTTGATCAGCGTTGGCCGGGATGCCAGGAGGAGCACCGCTGCGAGGATGGCCAGCAGCCAGACGGTGAGGGTGACTCTCAGTGCCTTCCGCCCCAGCCTCCGGTTGCCGGCAACAATCTGGGCACTGCCGGGCACCAGCAGTGTCATCAGGACCAGCAGGAAGGCACGCTTGGTCAGGACCGGCGCGGCTGCTCCCGAGGGATACCGGACAGGATCCGTGCGGGACGGAGCGGCCGTCCGGTTCCGTGGCGCAGTCTGGCTGGACGGGGCAAAACTCTTGGTCATCTGGCGATCCTTAACGGCTGCCCCGGGCAACGACGTTAGCGTCCGCGAAGACTTCGCTCACCTTGCGCCGCAGGTTTGCGCCCTTCCGGGTGGCGGCGTCATTGAGCTCCTGGGCGAAGGTGACCAGTTCGGCGCGGAGCTGGGCGGCCAGCGGATCCGTTCCGGAGGCCAGCATGCGCACCGCCAGCAGACCGGCGTTCCGTGCCCCGCCGATGGATACTGTCGCGACCGGAACCCCGGCGGGCATCTGGACGATGGAGAGCAGGGAGTCCATGCCGTCGAGGGTCTTGAGCGGCACCGGGACTCCGATGACCGGCAGCGGCGTGACCGAGGCGAGCATGCCCGGCAGGTGGGCGGCGCCGCCGGCGCCGGCGATGAGGACACGCAGCCCGCGCTCATGGGCGCTCTGGCCATACCGGATCATTTCCAGCGGCATCCGGTGTGCGGAGACAACATCGGCCTCAAAGGGGATGCCAAATTCGGCGAGGGCCTCGGCAGCAGCCTCCATCACGGGCCAGTCGGAGTCCGAGCCCATGACGAGCCCGACGATCGGGGCACCGCCGTCCGCGGCTGCCGGGAGCCGGGCGTCCGTGGACGGGACTGTGCTGCTGCTGCTCATGCGTTCTCCTCGGGTGCTCCCGCTGCGGTGCGGGACTGGGCCCTTCCGTTCCGGATGATGTTGGCGACCGTGGCGGCGCGTTTGCGCACCGACTCGACGTCGGCCACAGAGCCGCCGACGAGGTTGACATGGCCGATCTTGCGGCCGGGCCGGACGGCCTTGCCGTAGCAGTGGACCTTCGCGGCGGGTTCGCTGGCAAGGGCTGCGGGATAGGCGGAGAACAAATTCAGGTTCTCGCCGCCCAGGAAGTTCTTCATCACGACGACGGGTCCCAGCAGGTCCGTGGCGCCAAGCGGCAGGTTGAGGATGGCACGGAGGTGCTGTTCGAACTGGCTGGTCACCGAGCCGTCCTGGGTCCAGTGGCCGGTGTTGTGCGGGCGCATGGCGAGCTCGTTGATCAGGAAACCCGCTCCGTGTCCGGGGGTTTCGAACAGCTCGACGGCCATCACGCCGGTGACGCCGAGTTCGCTGGCGATCCGGAGGGCGGCATTTTCGGCCGCGGCCGCGACCTCGAGCGGGATGTCCAGCGCCGGGGCGATGACTTCGTCGCAGACGCCGTCGACCTGGACCGTGTGCACCACGGGCCAGGCCCGCGCCTCACCGTCCGGTGTCCGTGCCACCAGGGCGGAGAGTTCGCGGCTGAATTCCACCTTCGCCTCCGCGAGCAGCGGTGACATCGCCTCGAACCAGGCCGCGGTGTCCGCGGCATCCGCCGCGGAGTCCACGATCCGCACGCCCTTGCCGTCGTAGCCGCCGCGCGGGGTCTTCAGGACGACCGGCCAGCCGATGTCCTCGCCGAACGCGACCAGCCCGGCGACGTCGTCGACCGCGGCCCAGCGCGGATTGGGCAGTTCCAGTCTGTCGATGGCCGCCCGCATCACGAGCTTGTCCTGGGCGTTGACCAGCGCGTCCGGTCCGGGATGGACGTTCACGCCGGCCCGCTGCAGGGAACGGAGGTGTTCGGTGGGGACGTGCTCGTGGTCGAACGTCAGCACGTCCAGGCCGCGGGAGAACTCGAGGAGATGGTCCAGGTCGGTGTAGTCACCGACCGGGGCATTGGCCACGGCTGAGACGGCTGAGACGTCCTTACCTTCGGCAAGGACGCGGAGCTCGAAGCCCAGGGCGGTGGCCGCAGGGGCCATCATTCGGGCGAGCTGGCCGCCGCCAACCACACCGATCACAGGAAAAGTCACAAGTCCCAGCCTACCGAAAACCTCGCCATATCCCGGCTTTTGGACCTCCCGGTGCGGGTTCCGGGCGGCCGCGGGCCCTTTTTTGGCTCAGTTGTCGAGGGCAGTCCCGGACATTTTGACCGGCGTCCGGACGGCGTCCGGGGTGCGCAGTTGCGCCCGGCGGACCGGCCTCCGGGGCGGGCCGCGGGCAATCGGCGCTAAAATGGGCCGTTGGCCCAATGGCCGACAGTTCAAAAAGGCCACGGAGGGTCATGATTACTACACTCAGCGAGCGCTTGCGCGGGCTCGCCTCACTCTTCTGGCGCGAAGTGGCCAAATTCGGTGCGGTGGGCGGTGTCGCGTTCATCATTGACAACGGCCTCACGTATTACCTGATGCACGGCCCGATGACCGACAGCGAGGCCAAGGCCCGCTTTGTCGGCGCCAGCATCGCAACGGTTTTCTCCTGGATCGCGAACCGCTTCTGGACCTTCCGCCACCGCCGCCAGGACAATGTGCTCCGGGAGTTCGGGATGTTCATCCTGATCAACGGCATCGGCATTGGCATTTCCACCGGCCTCACCGCCCTGGCCAAGTACGGCTTCGGCGTCACGGACAAGAACACGCTGTTCGCTGCCGGCGTTGTTGGCATCCTGGTGGCCACCGTGGTGCGCTTCTTCGCCTACCGATTCCTGGTCTTCAACAAGGAACTCGACGAAGAGCCGGAGTTCTCGCACGACCACGAAATCATCGAACGGCACCCGCACCCCAGCCCCGCCGTCGGGAACAGCCGCGCCGTCAAGGGCCCGGAGCTGCCGGGCCCGCCGGCCTAGGTAGAGCCGGCAGGCTCCGCACCCCACGATGCCGGGGGGCGTTCAGCTGCCGTTGATGCGCTCGTCCGCGAGCAGCTTCTCCGTGACCGAGACTCCGGGGTGCACCAGCACCACCGAACCGTCCCTCTTCCAGGCACCCAGGCACTGGGCCAGTGCGGCCTCCAGGCCGTCACCGGCGGTCACCAGCAGCCGGACGCCGTCGTCGTGCGCGGCCGCGAAGCCCGCCAGCAGGTCAGTGTGGGTGTGTTCCGTCCCCGCGGCGGCCGCTATGGCCCGCCGCGACGCTTCCGGATCCACGTGCGGCATAAAGACGTCCCCGTGGGAGCGCACCTCGGCGGCGTAGTCCACAACGCCGGTGGGCAGCTCGCCCTGCCACCGCATTGCCAGTGCCGGCAGTGCCACTGCCAGGACGGAGTCGAACGCCCCCTGCGCCGCCCCGGGTCCCGGGTCGGCGGTGGCCAGCAGTTCGGCCTCCGCATCGTCGCACACGACCTCCATGCCGAGCTGCCAGGCGGCGAGGGCGAGGATCACGGACTTCCAATGGGCCGGAAGATCCAGCCGCAGCCTCGTCCCCGGTTCGGCGTCGAGCTCGTCCTGCAGGAGGTTGCTGGTCTTCGCCACCCAGTTGTCCAGCACCCGTCCGGAGAGCTCGACCCGCTCGGACCCGGGACCGTACCAGGTCAGCCGGGGGGAGGTGGAATGGCCGGAACGCAGGGCTGTCATCAGTTCGATTGCCGGGATACTCATGGAGTCATCCTGCCACGGCGGCCAGTAGTGTGATCTGCGGCATAGGTATTCGGGCGTCCAAAAACAGGTATCCCGCCCTATACCGGGAAGTTCCCCGTAAATTCAGCAAAATTTCTCCTAAGTACTCAGTGCGCTGAGAAAATCCGCGCATTCTCCGGGGTGTCGCCCAAAAATCCCGGGCGTGGCGTGCCCCGCTTTTGGGCCTCGCGTTGATTAGTATCGCCCCCGTGGCTTGACTGAGGGTACTTACACACGTGTAATTAGGTATTCGAAAGCCGATGAGCGGAAACCGGCACTCAACCGAGTGTCCCAGGTTAGGCAAAGGCTGCAAATCAGAGAGGAACGCCAATGGGGCTAGCAGAGCGTATCCATGAAGAGGCCGTCGTTGCTGGGCAGGCCACGGCTAAATACCGGTCACGCGGGGTGCCGAGCGACTGGTATGTCGATCCGGCCGATCCGGACGCGGCAGACCGCTTCAACGAACATACCAAAGACACGCTGCAGGACCAGGCGACCGCCTTCCTCGCGGCGCACGACGAACTTCTGTCCGGTCCGGACCAGGACAACGATCTTCACGATCCGCCGATGGAACTCCAGACCCTCCACGCGGGCACCACCACGCAGCCGGTATGGATCGGATTGCCCTCCCAGCAGGACTTCGACGACGAAGGCGAGCTGGGCTGGCAGACGGACGCGCTCTGCGCGCAGACCGACCCGGAGGCATTCTTCCCCGAGAAGGGTGGCTCGACCCGCGACGCCAAGAAGGTCTGCGGTGCGTGCAACGTCCGCTCGCAGTGCCTGGAATACGCCTTGTCCAACGACGAGCGTTTTGGCATCTGGGGTGGCCTCTCCGAGCGCGAGCGGCGCCGGCTTAGGAAGCGAGCGATCTAATTCTTCAAGAAGTACAAGTCACCGCCGTCGTGGTTTCCCACGACGGCGGTGACTTTCTCCCCAGAACCCTCGCGGCGCTGGCGGCTCAGAGCCGCCCCGCGGACACCTGCATCGGGGTTGATACCGGCTCCCGCGACCATTCGGCGGCCCTCCTCGAGCAGGCCTTCGGCGCAGCCAACGTCACCGTCTTCGAGCAGCCCCGCAGCGGCATGGGCGCGGCGGTGCAGGCAGGCCTCAGCGCCCTCGCCCCCTGGGGCGGCGCCGGCACGTCCGGCACGGGAACCGCCGGCCGCCCCGTGGTCGAGTGGATCTGGTTGCTGCACGACGACGCTGCCCCCGCACCCGAGGCCCTCGCCGAACTGCTCCGTGCCGTCGAACGCGCACCGTCGGTCACAGTGGCGGGCTGCAAGCAGCTGGACTGGCACTCCGGGCGCCGGCTGATCGACGTCGGGCTCTCCACCAGCCGCTGGGCCGAGCGGCTGACCCTCATCGAAGCCGACGAGCTCGACCAGGGACAGTACGACGGGCGCAGCGACACCTTCGCCGTCAACTCCGCCGGCATGCTGGTCCGCCGCGACGTCTGGGAGGACCTTGGCGGCTTCGACCCGGCACTGCCGGGCAGCGGCGACGATGTCGACTTCTGCTGGCGCAACCGGGTGGCCGGACACCGTGTGGTGGTGGTCCCCAGCGCCGGGATGTTCCACGTCCCGCACCGCCCGCACGCCCTGGGCAACGCGGCGGCGGCCCGCAAGGCCCAGGTGCATTTGAGGCTCAAGCACGCCCCCGCCTGGAAGGTGCCGCTGCACGCCGCCGGAGCCCTGCTCGGCAGTATCTTCAAGCTGGTCCTGAGCATCGCGGTCAAGGACCCGGGACACGGTGTGTCGCAGCTCCTGGCTACTTTCGGCGCACTTTCACGTCCTGCGGCCGTGGCCCGCGGCCGGCGCAACGCTGCCCGGACGCGCCGCATCCGGCGATCCGTCATCAAGGGGTTGCAGACCCCGCGGCGTGAAGTCTGGGCGCACCGCCGCTCACTGATGGAAGCCCTCGGGGCGGACGACGCCGGGGAAAACCTGGGCGGAATCGACCCGCTGGCCGAACAGCCCACCGGCGACTCGGCGGACGACTTCGCCGCACTGACCACCTCCGAGCGGGGCTGGGTGGGCAACGGCGCCCTGCTCGCTGTCCTGCTCACCACGGGAGCCTCCCTGATCGGCCTGCTGAGCCTGTTCCGGGCCGAAGCTGTCACCGGCGGCGCGATCATTCCCCTCTCGCTGGGGCTGGGCGAGATCTGGAACCAGGCCTCCGGCTGGTGGATCACCCTTGGCGCAGGACTTCCCGGCCGCGGGGACCCCTTCGGCTACGTCCTGTGGGTCCTCGGTGTGCTCGGCGGAGGCAACGCCAACACCGCACTGGGCGGGCTGCTCCTCCTGGCCATGCCGCTCTGCGCTCTTTTCGCCTGGTTTGCCGCCGGCGCGCTGACCCAGCGGCGCCGGCTCCGGCTGGCCGCCGCCCTCCTCTGGGCCGGAGCGCCCGCCCTGCAGGTGGCGCTCAACCAGGGACGGGTAGGCGCCCTGGTCGCCCACATCATGATGCCCCTGCTGGTGCTGGCCCTGCTGCGGGCCACCGGCAGCGTCGCGGGACGCGGGCGCTTCGCTGTCCCTGCCCCCGGCGAGCGGCGGTTCACCGAAGCGCCCCCGGTGAAACCCGGAATCAACGGCGCCCCCTCCTGGACAGCGGCCGCCGCGGCCGGGCTGGCGCTGGCCGTCGTGACCGCGGCAGCCCCCTCGCTGCTGCTGCCCGGCGTTGTGCTCGTGGCACTGTGCGGCACGCTCCTGGGCCGCCGCGGCCGCACCGTGTGGTGGGCACTGCTCCCCACCCTGGCGTTGTTCGTACCGTTCCTGGCCTCCACCATTGAACGGCCCCGCGCCCTGCTCGCAGACCCCGGCCTGCCGCTGGGCTTTGACGCGGCACCGCTGTGGCAGCAAGCCCTGGGCCAGCCCCTGCGCTTCGCGGCCGACGGCGGCCTGACCGGCCTTCCGGTGTTCGGCGCAGACTCTGCCCTCCCGTGGGCGCTCCTGCTTGCCCTGCTGATCGGACTGCCCGTCCTGCTCCTGGCCGTGGCGGCCCTGTTCCTGCCGGTCCGTCCGCCGCGGATTGCCCGCGCCCTCTGGGCCGCGGCACTGCTGTTGCTGGCCGGCGGCTGGCTCAGCAGCCAGGTCGCCACCGGGGCCAGCACCGACGTCCTGGTCACTCCCTTTGCCGGACCGGCCGTGTCGGCCGCGGCCTTTGCCCTCCTGGGGGCGTCCCTGATCGGCGCGGCGTCCCTGCTGGACGCCGCCGACCGGGCCGCCGCCGCAACGACGGGCCGCAGGATCCTGACCCGCGGCACCGCGATCACGGCCATGGTCCTGCTGCTGGCCGGCCCGGTGGCGGGCCTGACGGTATGGGCCGCGCAAAACGTCCAGCCGCAGGCCACCCCGGCTGCCGGCGCGACCGGCACCGATTCCCTGGGCGCCACGAGGCTGGTGCAACCGGCCGAGTCCAGGACCCTGCCCGCAACGGCCATCGACCGCGGCGAAGGACCCGAACAGTCCCGCACCCTCATCATCTCCACCGGCGAAAACGGAACGTTCGGCGCCACGCTCATGCGCGGCGCCGGCACCACCCTCGACTCCCTGTCAACAATTGCCGCCGCCCGCCCGATCATGGGGGAGCCCGGCCGGGAGAGCGTTCGTGACGACGACGCCGTCGTGGCTTCGCTGCGCAACGTCGTGGCCACCATCGTGGCCGGCCAGGGCGTCGATCCGCGCGCCGAGCTGGAGCAGCTCGGCGTCGGCTTCGTGGTCCTACGGTCCGCCGATACCGCGGCCCAGCTGACCGCCAGCCGGATGGACGCCGTCCCCGGCCTCGTCGCCGTCGGCAAGACCGACGTCGGCTGGCTCTGGCGGATCAGCCCGCTGAACCAGCCCGTCATCGCGGCCGCCGACGTGGCCCACAGCGTGCGGATCGTTGACGGCGCGGGCGCAACCGTGGGTCTGGTCCCGTCCCGGGCGGGGTCCGCTGATGCCGCGGTGCCCGCCGGGCCGGAAGGACGGCTCGTGGTGCTCGCCGAACGCGCCGATCCGGGCTGGAGCGCCTGGCTCGACGGCCGCCGTCTCACCGCCAGCACCTCCGGCTGGGCGCAGGCCTTCACCCTGCCCGCCCAGGGCGGGCAATTCAGTCTCCGCTACGAAGCGCCCTGGGCCGTCTGGACGGGCATTACCCAGGCCGTCATCATTGGCCTGACCATCCTGCTGGCCATCCCCATGCCTGCCCGTCGGCCGAACACCGGCCTCTCCAGGGACGAAGGCTCCCTGCGTAAGGAACACCAACATGCCTAGGGACGACATCCCCGACGAACCCGCCAACCATGCCCCCGACACCGGGGACGACGCCGCCGACGCTTCCGACGATGCAGCCAGCAGCGCCGGCGCACCGACGCCGCCGACCGGCCGGACCGGGCACGGCCCGGCCGTGCCGCTGCTCCCGGCGCCTGCGGCTCCTCCGCGCGCCCGACGGCTGGGCGGCGTCCTCGCCGCCGTCGTCCTCCTCGCTGCCGGCGGCGGACTTGTTTCCGCCACGGCGCTTACTCCGCAGGGTCCCGGCAGCAGCCGGCCCATCGCGGTGCCGCTGGCGGCGGTCCCCGCAGGAAGCAGCGTGGGCGTCTGCCCGGGGCCGGCCCGGCTCCTGGAAGGTGCCCCCGTGGGCACCGATCCGCAGTTCAGCCCGGAGTCCGCCACCGCCCGGAGCGACGTCAATGCCGTGGTGCTGGGCTCCAGCGCCGGTGTCCTGCCCGGCAGCAGGCTCGCCTCGCTGACCGGCAGCACCCTGGTTGAACTTGCCAAGGCCGCACCGGTTTCGGACGGTCCGGCCACGGCCAGGCCCGCCGCGGTGCCCGTGGCCGGTGTCGTGACCCGGCAGGGCGTCGACGGCGTCACGGTCCTGAGCGCTGATGCGCAGGCGGACCGCCAGCCCTCCGCGGGAGCCGTTCTGCGCTACACCGCCGAGGATGGTGACCTCCGGGGTTCGGCGGCCGCAGCCTGCCAGCAACCCGGCAACGACCTCTGGCTTGTCGGGGCAAACACCGCGCTCGGCCGGACGGCCGTGCTGAAGCTCAGCAACGCTTCCAGCAGCCCCGCCACGGTCAGCCTTGAACTCTTCGGCGCCGAAGGCCGGATCCAGGCCCCGGGCAGCCGGGGACTCCTCGTCGCGCCGGGCACTACCCGCTCCGTTATCCTGGCCGGCCTCGCCCCGGGGCAGGAGCGGCTCAGCGTCCGGGTGCGCAGCGCCGGCGGGCCGGTGGCCGCGCATATCCAGCAAAGTGTGCTGCGGGGATTGACGCCCGGCGGCGTCGAGTTCATCGCTCCGGCCGCGGCCCCGGCCCTCCGCCAGGTGATCCCCGGTGTCGACATCCAGGACCCCGGCGGTATGGCGGGACTCACCGGCCAGCCCGGCTTCGGGGATGCCGGACCGGCCCTGCAGCTGACGGTGCCGGGCTCCGCCGATGCCGTCGTCGCTATCAAAGTCTTTGGACGGGACGGCCAGAAGGCTCTGCCCGGCGGTGGAGTGGTCACGGCGAAGGCCGGATCCGTCACTGAGGTCCCCCTCGCCGGCGTGCCGGCCGGGCCCTACACGGTGTCCGTCAGCTCGGACGTTTCCTTCACGGCGGCGGCGCGCGTCACCAGGGGACTGACGGCCGGGGATGCCTCCGACTTTGCGTGGTCACCGGCCTCGGCGAGGCTGGGAAGCCAACACGTTGTTCCGGTCCCCGGGGCAGGAGACCGCTACCTGATTTTCGGTGCTCCCGAAGGCCGGGCCACCATCTCCTATACCCCGGTCACGGCAGACGGCAAGGTTCACGCGGCCTCAGCCGCCGACATTGCCGGCGGCACCACCGCTCTTATCAAGATCCCGGTCGACGTCGCGGGCTCGCAGCTGGTTGGCTACCTCGTGTCCGCTGCGGGGGATCCCGCTTACGGGGCGGTCCTGCTGCAACAGGACGGCAGGCAGGACATCTCAACGATCGCCGTTGCCCCTGGGGCGGCTGGCCAGGAACAGGTCCCGGTCACCCTCGGTTACTGAGCGCTCCCGGTTGCCGGGCGGCCGGATGCGCCGCGGTGCCGGCCGCAGGCGTGCCTGCGGCCGGGGATTCTTCGGATCGGTTCTAGTAGCGGCGGCGGTACACAGGATCGAGTGACTCGGGCGGCACTCCCAGCATCTCGGCGGTGTACTCCACCACGACGTCATGGACCAGGTCCTGGAGTTCCTCGCTGCTGCCGCAGGCCTGCTCGACGACCCGGCGGTGCAGGGTGATCACCGGTCCCTCCTCCGCCGTGGCGGGGGAGTAGGAGCCCATCGGGGCGAGAGTGCGGTCCGCCACGAGCTGTTCGAGCCCCGGCGGAATCTCATCGACGGCGAAGCGGACCGCGTCCAGCGGCTTGCCCCAAATGTCGTGGAGCCGCTCAGCCGAGTCCAGGACAAAGTCGTCGAAACGGTCCGAGCGGGTGCGGTAACCGGGCAGCGTGGGCAACATCAACTCGCCGCGGAGTCCGCGGCCGTGCCGGTTCCTCCGCCGCTGGCGGAAGCCCCTCGGCGCCGCGGCGCTGCCGGAACCGCCCGCGGTGGAAGCGGCGTCGAGACGTCCGGCGTCGGTTTCAGCCAAGCGGACCGTGAAACCCGGATCTTGGTGCGATGACTGCATATCTCGACTCTAAACCCGCCGCATGGTTTACGCGATATGGGCCGTCCGACCCGCCGCCAGCGCGCCGTCCGGCCTCCTGCGGCCCGGGGGAGTAGTCTGTGAAGTCGTGGGAGCTATTCGTCTTTGTTCAAGGTCAGCCTGCCGCAACTCAGCGGTGGCCACTTTGACGTACGTCTATGCCGACTCCACCGCCGTTCTGGGGCCGCTGGCAACCTACGCCGAGCCGCACTGCTACGACTTGTGTGAACAGCACGCCGGGTCCCTGACAGTCCCGCGCGGCTGGGAAGTGCTCCGGCTGGCAATGCCGGCCGGCCCCGCAGGTCCGGGCCCCGATGACCTCCTCGACCTGGCCAACGCCGTCCGGGAGGCGGCGTCACGGCCCGCCGAACCGGAATCCGGCCAGGGCCAGCGCGGCGCCCACCCCGCCCTTGAAGCTCCGGCCGCAACCGAGGGCATCCGGCGGGGGCATCTGCGCGTCCTGCGCGAACCTTCGTAAGCTGCAACTGGCGGTAGGCTGGGAACTGCAAAATCCGTAAGCCACCGGCGCCTGCTGCGGCGTCCACCAGGGAGCGTTCACCATGCCGAAGATCAGTCCCGAACTCCTGTCTGTCCTGAGATGCCCCGTCACCGGGTCCCCGCTGGTTCTCGACGGCGAGGATCTCATCACCACTGCGGCCGGCCCCGACGGGGTGAAGCTGCGTTACGCGATCGAGGACGGCATTCCCCTGCTGCTGCCGCCGGAACTGCTCCCGGCCGCCGCAGCGGCCCCCGCCTTCCAGCACGACGCCGCGTCCCCGCGCCCCGCCGGCTAGGATGCCGGCCCATCGCTGCGCCGCTCGGCTCCGAAGTACTTTCCAGCGACTGATCAGCCCTCTACTTTAGTTCGAGGCAGCCAGGTCCCGGACCTGACCGCCGGCCACAGCAAAGGATTCTTATGACTCTCGATTACAAAATTGCGGACATCTCCCTGGCCGAGGCAGGCCGGCACCAGATCCGCCTCGCCGAGCACGAAATGCCCGGCCTGATGTCCCTGCGGCAGGAGTTCGGTGCCAGCCAGCCGCTCAAGGGCGCCCGGATCGCCGGATCCCTGCATATGACGGTGCAGACCGCCGTGCTGATCGAGACGCTCACGGCACTCGGCGCGGAGGTCCGCTGGGCCTCCTGCAACATCTTCTCCACCCAGGACGAAGCCGCCGCCGCCGTGGTGGTCGGCGGCGGAACGGTTCAGGACCCGCAGGGTGTTCCGGTGTTCGCCTGGAAGGGCGAGACACTGGAGGACTACTGGTGGACCGCGGAGCAGATCCTGACCTGGCCCGGCGCGGACAGCAACCCGGACCTCGGCCCGAACATGATCCTCGACGACGGCGGCGACGCGACCATGCTGGTCCACAAGGGCGCCGACTTCGAGGCGCTTGGTGCTGTCCCGGCCACCGCCGACGACGAGTCCGAGGAGGGGCGGGTCTTCCTTGACGTGCTGCGCGCCTCGCTGCAGGCGGATCCGCAGAAGTGGACCCGGATCGGCTCCCGCCTGCTGGGCGTCACCGAGGAAACAACCACCGGCGTGCACCGCCTCTACCAGCTCGCGGAGCAGGGCAAGCTGCTGTTCCCGGCGATCAACGTCAACGATTCCGTCACTAAGAGCAAGTTCGACAACAAGTACGGCATCCGCCACTCGCTGCCGGACGGCATCAACCGCGCCACCGACGTCCTGATGGGCGGCAAGGTTGCCGTCGTCTGCGGTTACGGCGACGTCGGCAAGGGCGCAGCGGAGGCCTTCCGCGGCCAGGGCTCGCGCGTTATTGTCACCGAAATCGATCCCATCTGCGCCCTCCAGGCGGCCATGGACGGGTACCAGGTTGCGAAGCTGGAGTCCGTCCTGGCCGAGGGTCACATCTTCATCACCACCACCGGCAACAAGGACGTCATCATGGCCGAGCACATGGCCGGGATGCGTGACAAGGCGATCGTGGGCAACATCGGCCACTTCGACAACGAGATCGACATGGCCGGGCTGGCCCGGATCCCCGGCATCACGAAGGTTGAAATCAAGCCGCAGGTGCACGAGTGGGTCTTCGCGGAAGACCCCGCCACGGGAGAGGGCAGCCGATCCATTATCGTGCTGTCCGAGGGGCGCCTGCTGAACCTCGGCAACGCCACCGGACACCCGTCCTTCGTGATGAGCAACTCCTTCGCCAACCAGACGATCGCGCAGATCGAGCTCTTCACCAAGCGTGACCAGCCGGAAGGGGAACGGGAGTACCACAAGCAGGTCTACGTGCTGCCGAAAATCCTGGACGAGAAGGTTGCCCGACTGCACCTGGATGCCCTCGGCGTCGAACTGACCGAGCTGTCCAAGGAACAGGCCGAGTACCTGGACCTGGAGGTTTCCGGCCCGTACAAGCCGGACCACTACCGCTACTAGGAACCGCCTGGGGCAGCGGCCCGGGCCGCCAAAGGTCCCGTCGTTCCCGCAGGAAGGGAGCCCCGGACCAAGTGTCCGGGGCTCCCTTTGTGATCTGGCCGTGGCGGTGCCGGGGCGGGCCGACGGGACGCTTCGCCTATGCTGGCAGGAGGGAGATCGTGAGCCCCGATGTGGGCTTGAAGGCAGAATCCGTGAGGGAACACAGGAAGTGGCCATGACTGAAGAGAGCGGGCATCGACGCCGGCAGCCGGGACACCGTCCCCGCAACACCGGGAAAATACTGGCGGCCCTTGCCATCTGCGCCGTTGTCGCGGCCGGCGGGATCGGCGTCGCCACATCACCGGGCTGGGCCCGGCCCGGCATGCCCTCCGAGGCCTCGGCGCCGATGCGGAACGCGCCCGGCCTCGCCGCCCCCGTCGTGAAGCTTGTTGAGCTCGGAGTGACCCCGACCGACGGCGCCAAAGGTGTCAACCCCGCCGCCGCCCCCTCAGTCAAGGCAGTCAACGGCGTCGTGAAGGACGTCGTGCTGGTCCCGGCCGCCGGCGGCGACCCCGTGCCGGGAGCCACCAGCCCGGACGGCTCAACCTGGACCGCCGGGGATCCACTGGAATTCGACACGAAGTACAAGTACAGCTTCACCATCGTCGACCAGGCCGGGCGCGAGACAAAAAAGGCCCAGACCTTCGCGACCGTGGCCGCAGCCAACGAGGCGGACGCCGCCGTCTATCCGCTCAACGGCACCACGGTCGGCGCCGGACAGCCCATCGAAATCGTCTTCAGCGAGCCCGTCCTGAACAAGGAGGCCATGGAGAAGGCCGTGACCGTCACGGCGTCCTCCGGCCAGGCCATGGCGTGGCGCTGGTACTCGGACCGCCGGGTCCGGATTCGCCCCGAAGCGTTCTGGGCCGCCAACAGCGAGATCACCGTGGACCTGAAACTCTTCGGCGTCGACTTTGGCAACAAGATGATCGGCAATTCCGACAACAAAGTCTCCTTCAAGGTCGGACCGCAGCGCCTGGCCGTCGTTGATGACATCACCAAGACCATGAACGTTTACTTCGACGGCCAACTCGTCAAGACGGCTCCGGTCACTCTGGGCGACGCTGACTGGCTCTCCCCAACCGGCTACGCCGTCATCATGGAGCAGGAACGCCACTCGGACTTCAACGCCGGCAGCATCGGACTCGAACCCGGCGACAAGGGCTACTACCCTCCCCTGACCGTGGAGTACGCCAACCGCCTGACCAGCTCCGGCGTGTACGTCCACCAGGCCCTTGAATCGGCCTGGCGTGCGGTGGGCAAGTCCAACGTGTCGCACGGCTGCGTCGGGCTGCTTCCGGCGGACGCCGCCTGGTTCTTCAACAACATGAAGACCGGCGACGTCGTCCAGACCCTCAACACCGGGGCCCCGGCCGTGGAACCGCTCGAAGGCTTCGGCGACTGGAACATCCCCTGGGCACAGTACGCGAAGCGGTGACCGGGACGCCGGCGGCCGGCCGCACCGGTACTTCCCCTGATTCCCCGTGCTGATTCCCCGTCCTGATTCCCCGTCCTGATTCCCCGTCCTGATTCCCCGTCCTGATTCCCCGTCCTGATTCCCCGTCCTGATTCCCCGTCCTGATTCCCCGTCCTGATTCCCCGTCCTGATTCCCCGTCCTGATTCCCCGTCCCTCGGGGTGTGGCATCACGCCCACGCCCAGGCTCTGGCGGTAGGCTCGGACGCAGATATGTAGCGTTGCCGGGCCCCGGCCGGCGGCGCGGACACCTACGGAAGCGAAGCTGCAGTGACTGACTCAAGTCCCACCCCTCCGAACCGGCCGGATCCGCAGCTGGATCCGGCCGATGACACTGACGAGCCCGCGTTCGACTGGATGACGCCGAAGTCCGCGGAGCAGCATTCTGCAGCCTCCGAGAGCGCAGCCTCCGACAGCACGGCCTCCGACAGCACGGCCTCCGACAGCACGGCCTCCGACAGCACGGCCTCCCACAGCACGGCCGCACGGGCTGCCGGCAGCACTCCGGGGACCCTGTCGCGCGCCGGCCGCAAGGCGGCGGAAGCCGCCGTCGAACCGGCGCCCAAGGACAACGGCACCCACTTCAGAGAGCCGCTTCCCACCTCCGCCTTGCAGGTCCGGCCCCCGGAGGCGGAAGTGCAGCGCCGCAACGCCGAACGTGAACACGCGTTGAATGCCAAACCGGTGGCCCCGCGCGTGATGCAGGTCCTGCTCGCCGTGTGCTTCCCGGTGATCCTGCTGGTGCTGGCCGTCCGGGCCGTCGCCAGCCCCCTGTTCCTCTGGGTGGAGTACAACCGGCCCGGATTTCCGGGCGACGGCTACGGTTTCAGCACCGATGACCGCATGACCTACGGCTCCTATGCTGTGGACTACCTCAGCAACTGGGCGGGACCGCGGTACCTGGGCGGACTGGTCCACCGCAGCGGCGACAGGCTGTTTGAGGACGGCGAAGTCAGCCACATGGCCGACGTCAAACTCGTCATTCTGTCCGCCTTCGGCGCCGGCGTCCTGCTCATCCTGCTGAGCCTGATCGCCGTGATCTACCTGCGGCGCCGCAGCCCCGGGGGAGTGCGGCGCGGCCTGTTCGCCGGGTCGATTGTCAGCCTTGTCATCATCATCAGCCTCGGCGTGCTGGCGGTGCTGGGCTGGGAGCAGTTTTTTGCCCAGTTCCACAGCGTCTTCTTTGCCAGCGGCACGTGGACGTTCTCCCTGCAGGACACCCTGATCCGGCTCTTCCCGGCCCAGTTCTGGGTCGACGGCGGGATTGTGATCGCCGTCCTGGTGCTTCTCGCCTCGCTCGTCACCCTGATTCTCACCTGGCCGACGCGCAAGCGCCGCGGACTGCCGAAGCGCGGCGCAGCGGCCGGCGCCCCGGCCGGGAACAAGGCCACCGAAGCCACCTCCACCGAGGCTGCCTCCAAGGAGGCTGCCCCCGCGAAGCGCTCGCTCTTCCGGCGGGACAGGTCAGGCAAAGCCGGCGGGAAAAGTGCTGCGACGGTATCCGCCACGGCCGACGCTGACGCAGAGGATACAGCAGCCGGAAGCTCCGCCACCGGGGACACCGGGACAAACGGCACCCCCGCGCGGGGACACTCCAGCGCCGTTTAGGGGCGCCGGATCCGGCGGACCACAGACACGCGGAAGCGGCCGGCACCACGGTGCCGGCCGCTTCCTTGTGTCAGGGGTGAGGCGGCGTCAGCCGTAGATCCGGTTGATCTGCGCCTCGAAGTCACGCACCACGGCGGCACGCTTGAGCTTGAGCGACGGTGTCAGGTGCCCGGATTCCACCGTGAAGTCGGCGTCCAGCACAACGAAGCTGCGGATGGATTCGGCCTGGGACACAAGGGCGTTCGCTTCGTCCACCGCGCGTTGCAGGGCACCGCGGACCAAGTCGTTCCCGCAGGCCTCGGCCGGGCTCATGGCGGGAACCTTGTGCACGGTGCACCAGTTTTCCAGGCCCTCCGGGTCCAGGTTGATTAAGGCTGACACGAACGGCCTGCCGTCCCCGATCACCACCGCCTGCAGGACCAGTTCGTGCTCGCGGATCTTCTCCTCCAGCGGACCGGGGGCGACGTTCTTGCCGCCGGCGGTGACCAGCAGGTCCTTCTTCCGGCCGGTGATCGTCAGGAAGCCCTCCGGGTCGAGGGACCCGAGGTCGCCGGTGCGGAAAAACCCGTCCACGAACGCCTCCGCGTTGGCCGCCGCGTTGTTGTGGTACCCCTTGAAGACGCCGATGCCCCGGACCAGGATCTCGCCGTCCTCGGCGACCCGGATGGTGGTCCCGGGCACCGGGATGCCTACCGTTCCCACCTTGGTCCGTGTCGGAGTGTTGGCCGTGCACGGGGCCGTAGTTTCGGTGAGGCCGTAGCCTTCGAGGACGGGGATGCCCGCGCCGCGGAAAAAGTGCGCGTGGCGGGAGCTCAGCGGGCTGGCCCCCGAGACGGCGTAGCCCAACTGGCCTCCGAAGGCCTGCCGCAGCTTGGGGTACAGCAGCCGGTCGAAGAGGGCGTGTTTGGTGCGGTTCACCAATCCGGGGCCGGGGCCGGTGCCCCGGGCTGCGGCGTCGAGGGCCCGGGAGTAGTCGATCGCGGCGGCGGCCGCCGACCCGAACAGGCGTTCCTTCCCGGCGAGGGCCGCCTTGTGGGCGGCGCCGGCGTAAACCTTCTCGAAGATCCGGGGCACCACCAGCAGGAAGGTGGGTTTGAAGCTGGCCAGGTCCTCCAGCAGCTCCTTGGCGCTGGCGGTGTGGCCCAGGGTGGTCCCGGCGCTGAGGCAGATCACCTGGACGGCACGGGCCAGGACATGGGCCAGCGGGAGGAACATCAGCGTCCTGGTCCGGGGCTGCCACAGGATCTCAGGCAGGAACAGCACGATGTTCTTGGCGAGCAGGGCGAAGTTCCCGTGCGTGATTTCGCAGCCCTTGGGCTGGCCGGTGGTGCCGGAGGTGTAGACGAGGGAGGCAACGTCCGCGAGCCCGGCCGTGGACCGGTGCCGTTCCAGTTCGGCGTCGCCGACTCCGGTGCCCGCTGCGGCCAGGCTGGCGAGGTTGGGGGCGGCGCCGTCGTAGTCCATCCGCACCACCGGAAGCACGGTGCCACCGAGCAGGCCGGAGCTGTCCAGGACCTGGCGGACCAGCCCTGCCTTTGCCTCGTTGTCCGCGAAGATGCGCCGGGCGCCCGAGTCGTTCAGGATCCATTCGACCTGGCCGGCGGAGGACGTCTCATAGATGGGAACGGGGACGCCCCCGGCGAACCAGATGGCAAAGTCCACGACGGTCCACTCGTAGCGGGTGCCGGACATGACCGCCACGGTTTCCCCGGGCGTGATGCCGCCGGCGATCAGGCCCTTGGCCAGAGCCCGGACCTGGTCCAGGAACTGCTGCGCGGAGACGTCGGCCCAGCCGGCCGGCCCTTTGCGGGAGTACAGCGCATGCACGGGATCCTTGCCGTGCTGCTCCAGCAAAAGGTCCGTCACGTTGCTGCCCGGATCGAGCTCGACGAGCAGTCCGGTGCTTGCTTCTCTCACAGCCGTTTCTCCGATCCGGGTCCGCCTGGTGCCGGTGGACGTCCCCTGCAATCCTGCCCTAGATCCAGGACGGCATCCACATCCGGAACCGCCAATCCTGGTAGGTGATGGTCTCGGCGGTCCAGACAGGATAAAAGAAGGCCGAGACGACGACGGCGGTGACCACAAAGAGCGTCACGAGGGAGAGCCCGGAACGCCGCCGCCATGGCGGATCCGTGCGCTGACCAAGAACGAGGCCCAGGCAGTACACGAGGCCCAGCACCAGGAAGGGCTCGAAGGACACGGCGTAGAAGAAGAACATGGTGCGTTCGGGGTACAGGAACCAGGGGAGGTACCCGGCCGCCACCGCCGCGAGGATGGCCCCGGCACGCCAGTCGCGCCGCCCGGCCCACCAGAAGAGCAGAATCCCCAGGGCTACAGCGGCGCCCCACCAGACCAGCGGGTTGCCCACGGAGAGGATCGCTGTGGTGCAGCTGGCGGTCCCGCATCCCGGGCTGCCCTGTGTGGGGGATTCATAGAAGAAGGACGTGGGCCGGCCGAGCACCAGCCAGCTCCAGGCGCTGGCCTCGTACGGGTGCTCCGCGCTCAGCCCCTGATGGAACTTGTAGGCCTCCAGATGGTAGTGCGCCAGGGACCGGACGGCGTCCGGCAGCCAGCCCCACTCCGCCGAGGGGACGGTCCCGGCCCAGTTCCGGAAGTACGCGTCCGTGGACCGGAACCAGCCGGTCCAGGTGGCGGCGTACACCAGGGCGGCCACCGGGACGATGCTGAGGAACGCGGGAATCCCGTCCTTGAGGATCCCGCCGCTGATCCAGCCGTGGATTCCGGCGATCCGGCGCGCACTCAGGTCCCAGAAGACTGTCAGCAGCCCGAATCCGGCCAGGAAGAACAGAGCGGACCACTTTGTGCCGACCGCCAGACCCAGGCACACCCCGGCCGCGAGCCGCCACCAGCGGATGCCCAGCCAGGGGCCGGACACCAGCTGGAGCAGGCCGGGACGCCCGTCCGGGGAGGTGGCGGCCTGCCGGCCGAGCCGCTCGGCAAGCCGGCGGCGGCCGTCGTCGCGGTCCATCAGGAGGGCGCCGAACGCGGCGAGGATCCAGAACATCAGGAAGATGTCCAGCAGGGAGGTTCGGGACATCACCAGATGGTGTCCGTCCACCGCCAGCAGCACCCCGGCAGCGGCCCCAAGGGTGAGCGAGCGGAAGAGCTTCTGGGCGATGAGGGCCAGCAGGAAAATGGACAGCGTGCCCGTCAGTGCCGCCCCGAACCGCCAGCCCCAGGGATTGTCCGGTCCGAAGAGCCACATCCCGCCGGCAATCATCCACTTTCCGACCGGCGGGTGGACGACGTACTCGGGGCTCTCCAGCAGCACCCCGGGATTGCCGGCGATGAACGCGTCATTGGCCTTGTCCGGCCAGGCCCGTTCGTAGCCGCTGATCAGGAACGAGTAGCCGTCCTTGACGTAGTAGGTCTCGTCAAAGACCAGGGTGCGGGGCGTATCCAGCCGGACGAAACGCAGGACGCCGCCCAGGGCCGCGGTGATGGCCGGAATGAGCCAGAACCACAGCCGGAACGAGGGCGGATAGTCCCGCCAGCTCCGGATGCTGCCGATCAGGCGGTCCTTAAGCGCGTCAGGTGTGAACGCCTCCGCCGGGCGGCTGACCCACGGGTGCCCCTCCAGGTTGCGTCCGCGGCTGGGGGCTGGGGGCGCCGATCCGGTGGAACCGGTTTCGGCGGGCCGCGTGGGGGTCTGCGTCACGATGCCCATGCTACCTTTTGCGGCTGTGGTCCCCGGACCTGCCGGCCCGGCCCGTCGGCCCGCTCTCGGTGCCAGCAGTTAGGCTGGTCAGGTGGACCCTAAACTCAGCACCTCCCCGAATCTTTCCGGCGACGACTCCGGCCTGGCGGACGACCTCGAGGGTGGCGCAGGTCCCGGACCCGGCGGAAACCCGGAGCCGGCTCCCCAGAGTGGCGGACCCGGCCGGATCGTGCTGGCGGCAACCCCGATCGGCAACGTCGGAGACGCCACCTACCGGCTCGTCGAGCTGCTGACGACGGCGGACATCGTCGCAGCCGAGGACACCCGGCGCCTGCACCGGCTGGTCCAGAACCTGGGAATCACCGTCGCCGGCCGGATCATCAGCTACCACGAGCACAACGAGGCCGCCAGGACCGGCGAGCTCCTGGACCAGGTCCGGTCCGGAAAGATCCTCGTGATGGTGACCGACGCCGGTATGCCGTCCGTCTCGGACCCCGGCTTCCGCCTGGTCGAAGGGGCCGTGGCCGCCGGACTGACCGTCACCGCCGCCCCCGGACCGTCCGCGGTGCTGACCGCACTCGCGCTCTCCGGCCTGCCCACCGACCGTTTCTGCTTCGAGGGGTTCCTGCCCCGCAAGGCGGGGGAACGAGCCTCCCGCCTCGCAGACCTCGACGCCGAGCGGCGCACCATGGTCTTTTTCGAGGCCCCGCACCGGCTGGAGCCGATGCTCCGCGCGCTGCGTGAGCGCTTCGGCGCGGACCGCCGCGCCGCCGTCTGCCGGGAACTGACAAAGACGTATGAGGAAGTCATCCGGGGCACCCTGCGGGAACTGCTGGAGTGGGCCGAGTCCAACGAGGTGCGCGGCGAGATTGCCGTCGTCGTGGGCGGCGCCCCCGAGCGGGAGCCGGGCACACCGGAAGACCACGTGGCCGCCGTCAACGCGCTCATTGCGCAGGGAATCCGGCTCAAGGAAGCCGTCGCGGCCGTGGCGGAGGACGCCAGGGTCAGCAAACGGGAACTGTATTCCGCGGTGCTCGCAGCCCGTTAGGGCGGCGGTCTCCGGGCCGACCCGCCGCTGTGCAGCTGCACAGCGAACCCCGCCCTACGTAGTGCGGAGATGCGTAGACAGTGCGGAGAACGCGGCGGTACCGTGGCAGTAATCCGGTGCGTCTCCGAGTCACGTTTCCAACGGCTGTGGGACAGCGCTGAACCCGATCCCATCCACCCCGCATCGCTGACGAGGGAGTCAACCGTGACTGTAACTGCCCTGCCCATTGTTACTGCGGAGCGCGAGAGCGCCCTGCTGGCCTCTGTTCCCACCGGTCTGCTGATCGGCGGACAGTGGCGCCCGGCCGTGTCCGGGAAGACCTTTGAGGTGGAGGACCCCTCGACCGGCAAGGTCCTGCTGAGGCTTGCCGACGCAGGCCCCGAGGACGGGGCGGCCGCCCTGGACGCGGCGGCTGCCGCGCAGGAGTCCTGGGCGAAGGTCCCGGCCCGTGAGCGCGGGGAGATCCTGCGCCGGGCCTTCGAGATGGTCACGGCCCGCGCGGAGGACTTCGCGCTGCTGATGACGCTGGAGATGGGCAAGCCGCTGGCCGAGGCCCGCGGCGAGGTCACCTACGGCGCGGAATTCCTGCGCTGGTTCTCCGAAGAAGCCGTGCGGGCCTTCGGACGCTACTCGGTGTCCCCGGACGGGAAGTCCCGGTTGCTGGTGACGAAGAAACCGGTGGGCCCGTGCCTGCTGATCACGCCGTGGAACTTCCCGCTGGCCATGGCGACCCGCAAGGTCGCCCCAGCCGTCGCCGCAGGCTGCACCATGGTGCTGAAGTCCGCGAACCTGACACCGCTGACCTCCCAGCTCTTCGCAGCCGTGATGATGGAGGCCGGGCTGCCGGCCGGGGTCCTGAACGTTATCCCGACGTCCACCGCCGGTGCCACCACGGGGCCGCTGATCAAGGACTCGAGGCTGCGCAAGCTCTCCTTCACCGGTTCCACCGAGGTCGGCCGCCGGCTGCTCGCGGATGCCTCCGAAAACGTGCTGCGCACCTCGATGGAGCTCGGCGGAAACGCCCCGTTCGTGGTCTTCGAGGACGCCGACGTCGATGCCGCCGTCGCCGGGGCGATGCTGGCGAAGCTGCGGAACATGGGCGAAGCCTGCACGGCCGCGAACCGGTTCATCGTGCACGAGTCCGTCGCGGACGAGTTCGCGGAGAAGTTCGCCGCGAAGATGGCGGACATGACCACCGCCCGCGGCACCGAGGCCGAGTCCAAGGTCGGCCCGCTGATCGATGCGAAGAGCCGCGACAAGGTCCACGAACTGGTCTCCGACGCCGTGTCCGCCGGTGCGGTCGCGGTGATCGGCGGCGCCGCCGTCGAGGGTCCGGGCTACTTCTACCAGCCCACCATCCTCAAGGGCGTCACCGAGGGCACCCGGATCCTGTCCGAGGAAATCTTCGGGCCCGTCGCGCCGATCATCACCTTCGACACCGAAGACGAGGCCATCCGGCTGGCGAACAACACCGAGTACGGGCTGGTTGCGTATGTCTTCACCCGGGACCTGAACCGGGGCATCCGGATGGGTGAACGCCTGGAAACCGGCATGCTGGGCCTGAACGCCGGTGTGGTCTCCAACGCCGCGGCCCCCTTTGGCGGGGTCAAGCAGTCCGGCCTGGGCCGTGAAGGCGGCCTCGAAGGCATCGAGGAATACCTCTACACCCAGTACATCGGCATCGCCGACCCGTACGCCGGCTGAAGAAGCCCGGCACACCGGAGCGCTCTCAGCTCCGGCGCAGCCACCGCTCCCGGCGCACCCGCCGCAGCGCCCCGCGGGCCCTTGACCGGGCGGTGGCGAGGCTGCGCCGGGTGCGCTGTGCTGCGCGGCGGGCGGCGCGGAACGGCGCCGTGGCCGCACGCCGCCAGACGGCCAGGATGGACGGCGGCAGCCACTCCGCGCGGAACCTCACGAGCGGGCCGGCATGGGCGCGAAGAGAACTGCGGACCGCCGCGATCAGTGGCCCGGCCGGCGCTCCGGCACTGCCGGTACCGGCGGTACTCCCCGCGTCCCGTGCGGCGCCGGACGGGACCCCGTCGCCCCCGGGCCAGGACGGCGGGCGGCCGTACTGCTGGCGCTCGAAGTCCGCAGTCAAGGACCTCACAGCCTGGTGGCCGTCCGCATCCGGTCCCTGCGGTTCCCCGAGGGCGCCCGCAAGGCGCAGCCGTTCGGAGAAGTGGCGTGGCGTCTCGCTGGCCTGCGGCGCTTCGCCGTAATCCGTGGCGAGGTCGCGCAGTTCCGCCCAGGCCTGCGAGGCCGCCGCGCTGCCGGCCCCGGAACTACTCAGCCGGCGGCGGCGCAGAGCACTGCGCGCCAGGTGCGGTGACGCCAGCAGCAGCCCGAGGAACAGCACTGCACCGGCGCCGAACAGCACGGGCAGCAACGCGCTTGCCGCATCCGGCTGTGCTGCAGCGCCCGGGAGCGGCAGCGGCGCACCACTGGGCGGCGGTGTGGGGAGGGGGCTGTTGCCCGGAATGAGCCCTTCGTTGTTTTCATTCGTGCTGGCGCCGCTGCGGGCCTGGCCCTCCGTGGCATAGGACGGAACCACGCCGCGCGAGGGGGTTGGCTCGAAGGGCACCCAGCCCAGGCCCTGGAAATACAGTTCCGGCCACGCGTGCGCGTCCCGGGCATCGACCTCAAACTCCGGCAGGGCACCCTGGCCCCCGATCGAGACCGTCGCGCCGGTGGGCCGGCCCGGGGCGTAGCCGACGGCAATGCGGCTGGGGATTCCTTCCAGCCGCGCCATCACCGCCATGGCCGAAGCGAAATGAATGCAGTAGCCGCTCTTCTCATTCAGGAAGTCGGCCAGGACGGACAAGCCGTTGCCGTCGTAGCCTCCCTGCACCGGAGACTGCAGTGAGTACGTGAACGCGGCGGAGCGCAGGTATTGCTGGATGGCCATGGCGCGTGCGTAGGCTGTGGTGCTTCCCTCGGTCACGGCCCCGGCGGTGCTGCGCACGATTTCCGGGACGTTGTCCGGTGTCCGGATGAATTGTTCGGGGACGTCCTGCGCCGGCCCCGTGGCCCGGGCCAGCAGGTCCGGGGTGAGCTGGGGGGCGGCCGAGAGCACCACGTACTGCTGGTTGCGGGAATTGGCGTCGACGCCCTTGATGCTCAGCGTGGCAGGATCCCAGCTCCAGCGGCCGGTGAGGCCGTTGACGGCCTCCGGGGCGTAGGGCGCCGGCAGATAGGGGCTGGTGAACTGGCCGGTGTTGATGGCGGTGACCACGCGGACTTCGGTGGCGGCGGACTCGAAGCCCGCATCCATCCTTCCGGTGCCCAGCCGGCGGGTGTTATTGCGATCATCCGGAGCCCAGCTGTCCCCGTTGAAACTGTCCACCGTGACGGAGCGCAGGTACGGGGTGCTGGCCGCGTTGGTGGCAAAGGTGATCCGGCCGTCACCGGTGGGGCTCCGCAGGCTGTTGCCCAGGCTGATCATGGGGTTGAGCCCGGAGGCCGGGCCGAAGGGATTCAGCCGCGAGCCCTGCGGGAACGTTCCCTGCTCGAAGCCCGGGATCACGAGTTGGAGCAGCAGGGTAACGGTCAGTGCCACGGCGCCGGTCAGGGCGCCGCGCCGGAACCGGCCCGGGTTGCGTGCGGTGTCCGCTCCGGTCCGCGGGTCGGGCGCGAACCGGTGGCTGCAGCCGAGGATCAGGAGGTAACCCGCGGTGGCCGCCGCGAAGCCCAGCACGCCGACGCTCTGGGGCTTGATCATGGCAGGAACGATGAGGATGGCGAGGATCCCGAGTCCGCTCGTCGCCGGCAGGGCCAAAGGATAGGCGAGGGCATCGATCAGGATCACCAGCAGCCCCAGGGCGGCGCAAACCATCAGGACGATGCCGGCATTGGGGGCCACCGGGGCGCTTTCCGCCAGGACCGTCTCACCGGCCCGGCGCAGGTAACGGCCCAACGCCGTCATGGTGGCGCCGGAGGGAATGAAGCCCAGGACGGCGTTCGGACGGAAAAAGGTGAACGTCAGGATCAGCACGAGCGCTGCCACAGCGCCGGCCGTCACGAAGAAGCTGCGCCACCGGAGCGCGCGGAGTCCTGCCATGGTGAACGCCACGGTGAGGACCGTCGAGAGGACGGGGGAGTACCACGCCCATCCCCGCAGCACACCATTGAGGCCCAGTGCCGCACCGGCGACGGCGACTGCCACCGCGAGGGCCATCAGCCACGGCTGTGCGCCGGTCTTCTTCCGGGCAGTCGGCGTCCCCGGGGATCCCGGACGGGGGGCGCCCGGGCCGGGGTCCCCGGCCGCCCCGGACCGGCCGGCGCTTCGCTGCGGTGTCAGTGTCATCGCCGGACCCCCGATCCACGCCGCACATCGTCTCCGGCTGCCAGCGGTGCGGTCCCGCCGCCGTCGAAGGCCCTCCAGGCTGCGGGCAGCGGCGTCGAGGGCGAGGCGGCTACGGCCCGCCAGCCGCCGAGCTGGAGGGCTGCGAGCACCTCATCGGCTTCCCCGGCCCGCTCCGTGACAACCAGGGCAAACGCGTTGGCCGCAAAGCCGGCGGCCGGGGACAGTGCCCGGGCCTCGGCCCGCGTAAGGTGTCCCAGGATGGCCAGTACGGGGCCCCGCATCCGGTGGGCGGCCAGCTTGTCCATGAGCCGGTCGTCGAACGGCTGCGGGCCGGTCTCCGCCCCTGGGGGGTGCCGCCGGCCGGGCGCCCCTGCAGTAACCGCCTCCCCCCTGCGGTGGTGGTGGTGCCCGGCGAGCTGGATCGCGGCCAGGCTCTCGGCGACGGACTGCAGCCCGGACGCCCCGCTGTATTCGTCGGCCTCCGGCTCCGGGGCGGACGGCGAATGCCGGAACGCCGGCTCGCCGGCGGCGTCGAGGAATCGCAGCGCGTAGTTGCGCTCGGCGAGATGCGCACCAATGGACATCGCGGCCGTCACCGCCCATTCGAAGGTGTCGCTGGTCTGGAGTTCGTGGCCGGCCGCAACGGGGTCGCCGCGGTGATCGGTTCCCGGGCCGAAGGGGCGGCGGGCGGGCGACGTTGAGCCGGCAGAAAAGGCTCCGCGGGTGAAGGCCGCGAGCCGCTGGTCCAGGATGATGGTTGCCTCCGGTGTGGTCACGGACTCCTCCTGGCGGACCATCAGTTCCCCTTGCCGCGCCGTCGCCGCCCAATGCACGCGGCGCATCGGATCACCGTGACGGTATTCCCGCGTCATGACGTCGTCGTCGCTGGGGTTGGCCCGGATGCGCGTGGCGGTGACGCCGTCGTGCCCCCTGGCGCCGGCCAGGCCGGTGGCGGGAAGTCCGACGGCGGCGGGCGTCACGGTGAGGACGTCGCCGCCGTCGATGGCGTGGCGGTGCAGGGACAGCCCGAAGGGGTCGCTGAACTCAGCCGTGACCGGCCCGATCAGGAACTGGCCGCGTTTTCCGGACCGCAGATGGTATTCGTAGCGGCTGGTCCCGCCCGCGGCCGAACGCGACGGGAACGCGAAGACGGGGGATTCCCCGAACCGGGAGGGCAGACGCTCCTCCATCAGCGCGTAGCCGGACCCGGTGCCGGTGTGGGCGACCGCCAGCCGGACCGTCGTCGTTGCCCCCGTTTCGACGCTGGCAGGGCTGAATTCCCGGTAGACGCTGAAGTTGGGCTTGAGCACACGGATCCCGGCCAAAGAGAGCAGCGGCAGGACAATCAGCAGGACGGCCAGCACCAGCACATCCCGGCGCCCCATCACCTGCGCTGCCAGCAGGAACACCGTGCCCGCACCCAGCAGGCCCCAGCCGCGGGTCGTGAAGATGTGTCTCGGGAACCGATCAGTCAGCGCCACGCCCGCGACACCCCTAGCGGCGATTCGGCAGCGCGGCAGCCGGGGCGGCCGCCAGGTCCGGGCTGACCGGGATCTTCGCCAGGACGGCACGGACCACACTCTGGGCGGTCTCGCCCGCGCTCGCGGCTTTGCGGTCCAGGATGATCCGGTGGGCCAGGACGGATTCAGCCACGCTGACGACGTCGTCCGGCAGCACAAAGTCCCGGCCGTCCAGGGCGGCCGTGGCCTTGGCCGCGCGCAGCAGCTGGAGCATGGACCGGGGACTCGCGCCGAGCCGGAGCATCCCGCTTTCCCGCGTGGCGCGGCCCAGGGACACGGTGTATTCCTTGATCGACTGGGAGACGTAGACCTGCCGCACTGTGGCGATCATGGACGCGACCTCGCCGCCGGTGACGACGGGGGTGACCTTTGCCAGCGGGGACGTGGCCTGATGGGTTTCCAGCATTTCCATCTCGGCCTCCCTGTCCGGGTAGCCCATGGAGATCCGCGCCATAAAACGGTCCCGCTGCGCCTCCGGCAGTGGATAGGTCCCCTCCATTTCGATCGGATTCTGCGTGGCCACCACCATAAACGGCTCGTCGAGCCGGTAGGACGTGCCGTCCACCGTGACCTGGTGTTCCTCCATGCACTCCAGCAGGGCCGACTGGGTCTTGGCCGACGCGCGGTTGATTTCGTCTCCGATGACGATGTTGGCGAACACCGCCCCGGGCCGGAACTCGAAGGACCGCGACGCCTGGTTGAAGATGGACACCCCGGTGACATCGGAGGGGAGCAAATCGGGGGTGAACTGAATGCGGCTCACCGAGCAGTCGATGGTGCGGGCCAGGGTCTTTGCCAGCAGAGTCTTGCCGACCCCGGGGACGTCCTCAAGGAGCAGGTGGCCCTGGGCCAGGAGCACGGTCAGGGCCAGCTTGGCCGCTTCGGCTTTGCCGTCGATCACGGTGTTGATGGCGGTCAGGATGCGCCCGCTGGCGGAACGGAACGCTTCTGCGTCCATCGCCGCGGGCGGCTGGGGCGGCCGGCGGGTCAGCGGGAGCCCGGCCGCGGCGGAATCTTCCCTGCGGTCCTGCCCGTCGGGGAGGGCGTCGTCTAGGGAGATGCGGTGGTAGTCCATCGGTAGCCTTTCAGCCCTGGTGGTTGCCGGGGGCGGATCGGCAGGGTCCCTGCCGGGCCACTCGTCGGGTGTATGCCTGTGTTCCTGGCCGTTAAGTCCCAGTAAGTCCCAGCCGTTCGTTCCTGGCCATCAGTTCCTGGCCCGTGATGATTTCGTTGTCGGAAAAGCCAGTCTTTACAACAGAGTACTAACACAACTGCCGCGTCTGACAGAGAGTTCCGTGGAAATCTCCGCCGGTCCTGCGGCCCGGAGATAGCATGGTCACGTTAAATCGCGGCCCGGTCCGGTTCATGCGGCCGCGGCACCGCCGATAAGGTTGGAAGATGATCACCCCCCTGACGCCCCTCCCGTTCCGTGCGCCCGGCAGTGATGGCACCGGCAGGCAGGGATATCCGCCGGCGCCGGAACCTCTCCCGGTGCCGGTCATGGACAACCACACCCACCTGGATTTCGCCCACGCAAACGTCGACGTAACAGTCAGCATCGCTGAGGCCCTGGATGCCGCCGGAGCCGTCGGGGTCCAGGGTGCCGTGCAGGTGGGGTGCGACCTGGAATCCTCCCGGTTCACCGTGCAGGCGGTCGAGCTGGATCCGCGGCTGCTGGGCGCCGTCGCCCTCCATCCCAATGACGCGCCTGCCTACGCCGCCCGCGGCGAACTGGAGGAGGCGCTGGCGGAGATCGAAACCCTCGCAGCCCACCCGCGGATCCGGGCCATCGGCGAGACCGGCCTGGATTTCTACCGCACCGAGGGTGAGGGCCTGGCCCATCAGCGCTATTCCTTCCGGCGCCACATCGATATCGCCAAACGCCTTGGGCTGACACTGCAGATCCACGACCGCGACGCCCACGACGACGTCGTCCAGGTGCTGCGGGAGGAGGGCGCCCCGGATCGGGTGGTGTTCCACTGCTTCTCCGGCGGGGAGGAACTGGCCCGGATCTGCAACACCGAGGGGTGGTACATGTCCTTCGCCGGGACGCTGACCTTCAAGAACGCCGCCAATCTGCGGGCCGCCCTGGCCATCGCGGAGCCGGAGCGGATCCTTGTTGAAACCGATGCCCCGTTCCTCACCCCGCACCCGCACCGGGGCCGCCCCAACGCGAGCTATATGGTCCCCTACACCGTCCGGGCCATGGCCGAATTGACAGGATGGGAGCTCTCGGAAATGTGTTCCCGGATCGCCGCAAATACCCTGCGGGCATACGGATCCTGGGACTGAGGGAGCGGAAATACCCTCACGTGGATAGATACCCGGTATGCACAATTTGTTGGCTGCTTTATAACGCTCCGGTTACAGTGGACAACTGTTAGCCGGGGTCGGGGAAGGCCTTCGGATAATTTCACTCCTGCAGGGCGCGCATTGTGGCGAACGAACCATATGCGCGCTCTCGTTTGTGAGTGTGGCAGTGCACACAGCATCCGCTGACACAACGCACCCTTCCGGTGCGGCCTCAGGGCTGTCCGCGGCGGGTAAAACTGTGCGCTTTTCCCCGTGCCCGGATGGTCCAAAAGATATGGGCAATCGTGGTCAAGTTCTTTACATCGGATGGCAAGTTCAGCTTCGTCAAGGTCGGGACGCAACTGGTGGTGCTCGTGGCCCTGGTGCTGGGGCTCGTCGCCTTCGTCGGCAACAACAAGACAGTCACCCTCAACGTCGACGGCAAAGTGAGTTCAGTCCAGACCTACGGCGGCACTGTCGGCCAGGTCGTGAAGGGCGCCAGCCTTGAACTCCAGTCCTCCGACCGGATCACCCCGGCTGCTGATTCCCATGTCCGGGACGGTTCCGTTATCAACGTCAACCTCGCCAAGGCCGTCAAGGTCAGCCTGGACGGTGCAGAGCGGACCGTCAGCACCACCTCGCCCACGGTCGAGGCTCTTGTGACCGAACTCGGCGTCGCCAGCGCCTCCGGGGTGTCCGTTCCGAAAGACGCGCAGCTTGCCGTGTCCGGTTCCTTCGTGTCCATCTCCACACCGAAGACCGTGAGTATCGTCGCGGACGGCAAGGCCGACAAGACCACCACGACCGCAGCCAACGTCGGCCAGCTCCTCGCCGATGCCGGCATCACGCCGGGGGCCAGCGACCGGGTCTCACAGCCGGGCAACGCGCCGGTCGTTAACGACATGGTGATCAAGGTGTCCCGCGTGGACGCCAGCCAGAGCGCAGAAGCGGCCGAAGCCGTGCCGTTTGAAACTCTCACCACAGAGGACGCCGGCCTGGCCAAGGGTGAAAAGAAGGTCACCCAGGCGGGCGTGGCCGGAACCATCCGCAAGAGTTTCAAGCTCGTCCTCGTCGACGGTCGCGTTGCCACCCGCACCCTGGTGTCCGAGTCCGTCAGCGCCCAGCCGGTCACCGAAAAGGTCACCGTCGGCACCAAAGAAAAGCCGAAGTCCGAGCCGAAGCCGGAGCCGAAGCCGGAGCCGAAGCCGGCGGCCCAGGCCGGTGCCAACACCGGCGCCGGCGCCCCCGCCATGATGAACGAGGCCATGTGGGACAAGATCGCGCAGTGCGAGTCCACCGGCAACTGGTCCATCAACAACGGCAACGGCTACTACGGCGGACTGCAGTTCGACATCCGGACCTGGCTCGGAGCAGGCGGCGGCACGTACGCCCCGAACGCCAGCCTGGCCACCAAGGCCCAGCAGATCGACATCGCCAACCGCGTCTACGCGCAGCGCGGCCTGCAGCCCTGGGGCTGCGGCTGGGCAGCCTCCCGCTAGGGCAGCCACACCGGAACCCCAGCCCCGGCTGAGGGTGAGGTGGCGAGGCAATGAAATCGCAGGGTTTCCGCAGCCGCTGACCACGGCAGCGGATGCCCGGCCAGGGCCGGGTCCGGTTTTCGGACCCGGCCTTCGCCGTGCCCGGGCTGGCCAGCGGGATAGGATACCTAGGTGACTGAACCGACCCCCTCCGCGCCAGGCAGTGCGCCAAGCAGCACGCCGGCAAGCGCGCCCCCACCCCTGATGGGGGCCTCCGACATTCGCAGGCTGGCTGAGGAGATCGGGGTCCGTCCCACGAAGACCCTCGGCCAGAACTTCGTCATCGACGGCAACACGATCCGCAGGATTGTCGCCGCCGCGGATATCCACCCGGACGAGACCGTCCTGGAAGTCGGGCCCGGGCTGGGGTCCCTGACCCTGGGCCTGCTCGACGCCGCACGCTCGGTCGTCGCCGTGGAGATCGATCCGGTTCTCGCCGGCAAACTCCCTGCCACCGTCGCCGAGTGGCGCCCGGACGCTGTCGGAAACTTCCACCTGGTCCTCGCCGACGCCATGCGGGTCACCGAACTCCCCGTGGAGCCCACCGCGCTCGTGGCGAATCTTCCGTACAACGTCGCCGTGCCGGTGGTCCTGCACCTGCTGCAGCACTTCCCGAGCCTCCGCCACGGCCTGGTCATGGTCCAGGATGAGGTGGCGGACCGGCTTGCCGCCGGGCCGGGGTCCAAGACCTACGGCGTTCCCTCGGTCAAGGGCGCCTGGTACAGCAGCATGCGCAAGGCCGGGGTCATCGGTATGAACGTTTTCTGGCCCGCGCCCAAAATCCACTCCGGCCTCGTGGCGTTCACCCGCCGGGAGCCGCCCGTCACCATGGCCACCCGCGAACAGGTTTTCGCCGTCATCGATGCCGCCTTCGCCCAGCGCCGCAAGACCCTGCGCGCCGCCCTGGCCGGATGGGCCGGCAGCGCTGCGGAGGCCGAGCGGTGCCTGCGGGCCGCCGGTGTCGATCCCACCGCCCGCGGCGAGGTCATCGACATCGCGGCGTTTTCCCGGATCGCCGAAGCCCAAACGCGGCCGGCTCCCTGACCCCGGCTCCAACCCCGGATCGATGGCGCCGGACCGGGGCTGTGCTTGGAGCCTGACCCTGCCATGCCATAGCGTGGAGCCATGAACGCAGTGAGAGGGCCCTTTTCCGCGAGGACTGTCCGGGTCAAGGCTCCCGGCAAGGTAAACGTCTCACTGGATGTCGGGCCACTGCGCGCCGACGGCTACCACTCGGTCGCCAGCGTCTACCTCGCGGTGTCCCTCTACGAGGAAGTCGCCGCCACCAGCACGGACACCGGGGAAATAACCGTCAGCATCAGCCCGGCGAGCACCCTGGACCTCGACGGCGCCGACATTCCCCTGGATGAGCGCAACCTGGCCTACAAAGCCGCCGCGATCATGGTTGATGTCTCGGAACACTCCACCGGCGTCCACCTCGAAATTACGAAGCGGGTGCCTGTGGCCGGAGGCATGGGCGGCGGCTCGGCGGACGCGGCCGCCACCCTGCTGGCCTGTGACGCGCTGTGGAACAGCGGGCTCTCACGCGAGGAGCTCGCGCACCTGGCCACGGAACTGGGCGCCGACGTGCCCTTCTCCCTGCTTGGCGGCACCGCTGTCGGGCTTGGTCTCGGCGACGAACTCTCTCCGGCACTTGTCAAGGCCCAGACCGACTGGGTCCTGGTGGCCGCGGACTTCGGCCTGCCTACCCCGGAGGTCTACCGGACCCTGGACCGGCTCCGCGCGGCCGAAGAAGCGGAGATCGGGGAACCCTCGGCGGTGGACCCGATGATCCTCCAGGCCCTGCGGGCGGGCGACGCCGATGCCTTGAGCCGGGTGCTCGTCAATGACCTCCAGCGCGCCTCGATTGAGCTGGCGCCGAGCCTGCGGGACACCCTCGGGCTCGGTGAATCCCTGGGGGCGATCGCCGGAATCGTGTCCGGCTCCGGACCCACAGTCGCGCTGCTGGCGCACAGCCCGGCGGCCGCCGAGGGACTGGCCGAGGACCTCCGGCACCACGGCCTCGATGCGATGTCGGTGCACGGCCCGGTTCACGGGGCGCGCATCATCTCCGATACGCTCCTTTAATAGGACTGTCGTGATCAGCACGACGTCAGTGGGCTTGGGTCGATCAAGCCTAAGCTCATTTGCACGGCATAATTTTTCTCTAGGAAAGCAGTTCCCAGTGGCACACCTGCTCGGCGGCGAGAACCTCACAGTCTCGTATGCAACCCGTACCGTTCTTGACGGCATCACCCTCGGGCTCGAAGAGGGCGACCGGATCGGCATGGTCGGCCGCAACGGCGACGGCAAGTCGACGCTGATGCGCCTGTTGGCAATGCGCGCCACCCCGGACTCCGGCCGGGTGACCAAACGCAGCGAGGTCAACATCGGCTACCTGGACCAAAGCGACGTGCTCGACGGCGACCTCACCGTCGGCGCTGCGATCGTCGGGGACCAGGCCGACTACGAATGGGCGCGCAATCCCCAGATCCGTGAAGTGATGGGCGGACTCGTGTCCGACGTCGACTGGCACGCCAACGTCCACGCCCTCTCCGGCGGGCAGAAGCGGCGTGTGGCGCTGGCCAAGCTGCTGATCGAGGACCACGACGTCATCATGCTCGACGAGCCCACCAACCACCTCGACGTCGAAGGCGTCGCGTGGCTGTCCCGGCACCTGAAGACCCGCTGGCGGGCCAACCAGGGCGCCTTCCTCGTGGTCACCCACGACCGTTGGTTCCTCGACGAGGTCTGCACCAAGACCTGGGAAATCCACGACGGCATCATGGACCCGTTCGACGGCGGTTACGCCGCCTATGTGCTGGCCCGCGCCGAACGTGACCGCTCCGCTTCCGTGGTGGAAAGCAAGCGCCAGATGCTCGTGAAGAAGGAGCTCGCCTGGCTCCGGCGCGGCGCCCCGGCCCGCACCGCCAAGCCCAAATTCCGGATCGAGGCGGCCAACGCCCTGATCGCGGATGTCCCCGAGCCGCGCGACTCGACGGCCTTGAGCAAGATGGCCACCGCCCGGCTCGGCAAGGACGTCCTGGACCTGGAGAACGTCTCCCTCGACTTCCTCGGCGGCGAGCCCGGGCAGAAACTCTTCGACAACATCACCCTGCGGCTCGCCCCGGGTGAACGGCTGGGCCTGGTGGGCGTCAACGGCGCCGGCAAAACCACCCTGCTGAAGCTCCTCAACGGCGAGATCCAGCCCAGCTCCGGCAAGGTCAAGCGCGGCAAGACGGTTGTCACTGCGGTCCTCACCCAGGAGGTCAAGGAACTCGATGACGTCTCGGACCTGCGCGTGATCGAAGTGATCGAGCGCGAAAAGCGCTCCTTCGACGTCGGCGGCAAGGAATTCACCGCCGGCCAGCTCGTGGAGCAGCTTGGCTTCACCAACGAGAAGCAGTGGACCCCGGTCAAGGACCTCTCCGGTGGTGAACGCCGGCGCCTGCAGCTCCTGCGCCTGCTGGTGGGGGAGCCCAACGTGCTGATGCTCGATGAGCCCACGAACGACCTCGACACCGACACCCTGGCCGCCGTCGAGGACGTGCTGGACGGCTGGCCGGGCACGCTCGTCGTCGTCAGCCACGACCGCTACCTGCTGGAACGCGTCACCGACCACCAGATGGCGCTCCTGGGCGACGGAAAGATCCGTGCCCTGCCGCGCGGTGTGGACCAGTACCTGGAACTGCGCGAAGCGGCGCTTGCAGGCTCCACCATCACCGGCGGCGGCAACCCGGTCACTGCCGCCAGCGGCCCTTCCGCCCCCGCCGCAGCGGGAGCCTCGGAAGCCGAGAAACGGGACGCCCGCAAGGCCAAGAACCGGATCGACCGCCAGCTGGGCAAGCTCAAGCAGCAGGAGGACAAGATCCACGCCCAGATGACCGCGGCCGCCGCTGACCCCTCCGCCACCGGCGAACTCGCCGGGCTCAACAAGAAGCTCAAGGACCTCGCCGTCGAACGCGAAGCCCTCGAACTCGAATGGCTGGGAGCCCTCGAAGTCCTCGGCGAGTAACCGCCTGGACCCGGGGGACATGCCCAGTGTGTTGCGGCACGGCTGGACATGTCCCTTGGCCGGCTCGGATTCCTCGGGACATGTCCCTTGGTGCAGGCGATGGCTGGACATGGTGGTGTTGTGCCCATTCTTTGGGGCCGGGGGAGGGCATGTCCCCCGGGGCGCTTAGCTAATCCGCCGCCGGGCGAGCTTCGTCATCTCCCCAGAACCTGGCCCTGGCTGGACATGTCCCCCGGCCGGCTCAGATTCCTCTGGACATGTCCCTTGGCCGGCTCAGATTCCTCGGGACATGTTCATTCGTGCAGGCGCTGGCTGGACATGGTGGTGTTGTGCCCATTCTTTGGTGCCGGGGGAGGGCATGTCCCCCCGGGGGCGCCAGAGCCCCCAGGCCCCGTCCCGGTGCCGCAGGAGAAGTCCGGCCAGCCCGCGGGCATTAGCCGTCGCTGCGGAGTCCGGGGTCTTTTTGGAGGCCGGTGAGGCCGTTCCAGGCGAGGTTGACCAGGTGGGCCGCGACTTCGCGTTTGTCCGGGGTTCGGCTGTCCAGCCACCACTGGCCCGTCATCGCCACCATTCCGACCAGCATCTGCGCGTACATGGCGCCGTCGGCCGAGGTGAAGCCGCGGCGGGCGAACTCGTCTGCCAGGATGTACTCCACGCGGGCCGTGACGTGGGAGAGCAGGGTGGAGAAGGCGCCTTCGGGCTGCGTCGGCGGGGCGTCACGCATAAGGATGCGGAAGCCATCGGTGCGGTCCTCGATGTAGCTCAGCAGGGCCAGGGCGGCCCGCTCGACCAGGACGCGAGGCTTCGCTTCGTCGGACAGGGCGTCACTGATGGAGCCCAGCAGGATGTGGAACTCGCAGTCAACGACCTGCCTGTACAGGCCCTCCTTGGAGCCGAAGTGCTCGTAGATCACCGGTTTGGAAACGCCTGCGGCGGCCGCGATCTCCTCGATCGTGGTCCCGTCCAGACCGCGCAGGGCGAACAGGCCCCGGCCGATGCCGATGAGCTGGCTGCGGCGCTGGGGTCCCGTCATCCGGACCCGGGGTACGTGGCCGGCGGACCGCAGCGCCCTGCCGCTGCGCCCCGCCGCCGCTCCGGGCGCCCCCGTGCTGTTGCTCACAGCTCCATCATGCCCCACATCATCCACCGGGGAGTGCCGCCGGGCCCCGTCCGCGACGCCAGCACATGGGGGCAACGCAGTATGGCAGAATTGATTCTCGTGCCACAGGCTCAATGCCTTGGCATGGTCCGCCCTGGTGTAATGGCAGCACCCCGGCCTTTGGAGCCGTGGAGTATAGGTTCGAGTCCTATGGGCGGAACTGCCGTGCGTTGCGGGGCCGGGACATGGCACCCGCCAGGCGCGGCCCGGTGGGAGTCCAGTAGGATGAATGCGGTGCCGTGACCGAAGTCTGGCCCGCCCAAGCCGTGCGGATCCGGCAACCGAGGTGCCCAGCTGGCCTCAGCCGCCGGCCACCCAGATCCACCAAGCAGCGGCATGAGCCAAGCCGCTGAGCAAGGAGAGCCCGTACGTGAGCCCCGAGAAGACCGGCCCCGCCGCCGTCATCGTCCTGGCAGCAGGCGCCGGTACCCGGATGAAGTCCCGTACGCCCAAAATCCTCCATGAGATCGGCGGCCGGTCCCTCGTCGGCCACGCGCTGCATGCCGCCCGCACTATCCGGCCGCAGGAGCTGGCCCTCGTCGTCCGGCATGAACGCGACCTCGTTGCCGCCCACATCGCCGCCGTCGACCCGGCCGCCCTGATCGTCGACCAGGACGAGGTGCCCGGCACCGGCCGCGCCGTCGAGGCTGCCCTTGACGCCCTTGACGCGCTCCACCCCCAGGGCAAGCTCAGCGGAACGGTCGTCGTCACCTACGGAGACGTCCCGCTCCTCACCGGCGGGCTGCTCGCCGGCCTCGTCGCCAGCCATGAGGCCGGGCACAACGCCGTCACCGTCCTGACCGCCGTCCTGGCCGACGCCACCGGCTACGGCCGCATCCTGCGGGCTGCGGACGGAACGGTCACCGGGATCCGGGAGCACAAGGACGCCACCGGCCCCGAACGTGAAATCCGGGAAGTCAACTCCGGCATCTACGCCTTCAACGCCGCAGTTCTCCGCGATGCACTGGCCCACGTCACCACCGACAACGCCCAGGGCGAGAAGTACCTCACTGATGTGCTGGCCCTGGCCCGTGCCGCCGGAGGCCGCGTTGCCGCCGTCGTGACCGAAGACCGCTGGCAGGTCGAGGGCGCCAACGACCGGGTCCAGCTCTCGGCACTCGGGGCGGAACTCAACCGGCGCACCGTCGAAGCCTGGATGCGGGCCGGTGTCACCGTCGTCGACCCGGCCACCACCTGGATCGACGCCACCGTCACCCTCGACGAGGACGTGCGGCTGCTGCCCAACACCCAGCTGCACGGCGCCACTACGGTGGCGCGCGACGCCGTCGTCGGCCCCGACACCACCCTCACCGACGTCCAGGTGGGGGAAGGTGCCAAAGTGATCCGTACGCACGGTTCCGGCGCCACGATCGGCGCCAAAGCGAGCGTCGGCCCGTTCACCTACCTGCGCCCCGGCACCGTCCTCGGCGAGACCGGCAAGATCGGCGCCTTCTACGAGACCAAGAACGTCACCATCGGCCGCGGCTCCAAACTGTCCCATCTCGGCTACGCCGGCGACGCCGAGATCGGTGAAGACACGAACATCGGCTGCGGGAACATCACCGCGAACTACGACGGCGAGAAGAAGCACCGCACGGTCATCGGTTCCGGCGTCCGCACCGGTTCGAACACCGTGTTCGTTGCTCCCGTCCAGGTTGGTGACGGCGCCTACAGCGGTGCCGGCGCCGTGATCCGCCGCGACGTGCCCCCCGGCGCCCTGGTCCTCTCCCTGGCCCGGCAGCAGAACACCGAAGGCTGGGTCCTGGCGAACCGCCCGGACTCGATTTCCGCGTCCGTGGCCGCGGCCGCCGGCGCCACCACAACTTCCTCCAGTACTCCGGCATCTACAGAAGAGGGCTAGCAATAATGAGCGAAATTACGGCACGCGGCGAGAAGAAGCTGGTGCTCGCCGCTGGGCGCGCGCATCCTGAGCTGGCGAGGGAAATCGCCAAGGAGCTCGGCACCGAGCTGCTGCCCCTGGATGCCTATGACTTCGCCAACGGCGAGATCTACGTCCGGGCCGGGGAAAGCGTGCGGGGCACCGACGCCTTCGTCATCCAGGCGCACCCCGCCCCGCTGAACAACTGGCTGATGGAACAGCTCATCATGATCGATTCGCTCAAGCGGGCCTCCGCCAAGCGCATCACCGTGGTGTCGCCGTTCTACCCGTACGCCCGTCAGGACAAGAAGGGCCGCGGCCGTGAGCCCATTTCCGCGCGCCTGATCGCCGATCTGTACAAGACCGCCGGCGCCGACCGCATCATGAGCGTGGACCTGCACACCTCGCAGATCCAGGGCTTCTTCGACGGTCCCGTGGACCACCTCATGGCCATCCCGCTGCTGGCGGACTACATCCGTACCCGCGTTGCGGCAGACAACATCACGGTCGTATCCCCGGACACCGGCCGTGTCCGGGTGGCCGAACAGTGGGCCGAGCGCCTTGGCGGCGCGCCGCTGGCCTTCGTGCACAAGAGCCGCGACCTGACCGTTCCGAACCAGGCCATCTCCAAGACGGTCGTCGGCCAGGTCGAAGGCCGCACCTGCGTGCTGATCGACGACATGATCGACACCGGCGGCACCATTTCCGGTGCGGTCCAGGTGCTCAAGAACGCCGGGGCCAAGGACGTCATCATCGCCGCCACGCACGCCGTCTTCTCCGACCCCGCGGCCCAGCGGCTGTCGGAGTCCGGCGCCCGCGAGGTCGTCGTCACCAACACCCTGCCGATTGACCCCGGCAAGCGCTTCCCGCAACTGACCGTGCTGTCCATCGCACCGCTGATCGCCCGCGCCATCCGCGAAGTGTTCGACGACGGCTCCGTCACCAGCCTGTTCGACGGCAACGCCTGACCTCCCCTGTTGAAGACGGTTGAGCCTGCTCCACCGTCCGCCAGTGCGGGACCGTTTTTATGATTGCGGCCCCGCACTGGTAACCTTGAACCGAAACCTTGGCGAGGGAGAGCACCGGTGACCCGTATTTACGGCTAACCGGACTGCTGGTCTCCGTTATCGACTGGGTCTGAATCTCCCTTCGGAAGGGCGGCCGCTCGGCCACCCGGCGTTGAAGGTCGCAAACAGACCTCCGCCCTTGCTATCAACCGCTAGTCCACTAGGAGATACCCATGTCTGAGCAGAAGCTCGCAGCAGAAGTACGCACCGAATTCGGCAAGGGCTTCGCCCGCCGCGCCCGCATGGAAGGCCTGATTCCGGCCGTCATCTACGGCCACGGCGCCGAGCCGATCCACATCACCCTGCCGTCCAAGTCCACCACCCTGGCCGTCCGCGTTGCCAACGCGCTGCTGACCCTGGACATCAACGGCGAACAGCACCTCGCCCTGGTCAAGGACATCCAGCGCGACCCGATCAAGCAGATCATCGAGCACCTCGATCTCCTGACCGTCCGCACCGGCGAAAAGGTCACCGTCGACGTTCCCGTGCACGTCACCGGCGAACTTGCCCCGGGCAGCGTGTTCAACCAGGAAATGACCACCGTCTCCCTCGAGGCCGAGGCGACCCACCTGCCGACCGGCATCGAGGTCAGCATCGAGGGCCGCACCGCCGGCGAGCACATCCACGCTTCCGACCTGGTCCTGCCGAAGGGCGCCGTCCTGCTGGCCGACGCCGAGGCCCTCGTTGTGCACATCTCCGAGGCCACCGAGGTCTCCGAGGAAGAAGCATCCGCCGACACCACCGAAGGCTCTTCGGTCTCAGTCGCAGCCGAGTAGTTCCGGCGATTTTCGGTGGCCGGGTCCCAATGGGGCCCGGCCGCCGTCGTCTGCACAGCCTGCCCACCTGCCGCCCGACCCGGACTGCCCCACAAAAGGACTGATCCATGACTGACACCTGGCTGATCGTAGGCCTCGGGAACCCCGGAGCCGAGTACGCCCACAACCGGCACAACGTCGGACAGATGGTCCTCGACGAACTTGCTTCCCGGATCGGGAGCGGCTTCAAGTCGCACAAGTCCCGGGCCCAGGTGCTGGAAGGCCGCCTTGGCATCGGCGGCCCGCGCGTGGTGCTGGCGAAGCCGCTGAGCTACATGAACGTCTCCGGTGGCCCGGTCTCGGCGCTTTGCAGGTTCTACGACATCGAGCCCGGCCACGTCATCGCCGTGCACGACGAGATCGACATCCCTTTTAACGCGGTGAAGTTGAAGCTGGGCGGCGGCGAAGGGGGCCACAACGGGCTGCGCGACATCTCCAAGGCCCTCGCCACCAAGGAGTACCTGCGGGTCCGGGTCGGCGTGGGACGCCCGCCGGGCAGGATGGACACCGCTGACTTTGTGCTGAAGGACTTTTCCGGTTCCGAGAAGAAGGAACTGCCCTTCCTGATCGACACCGCGGCGGACGCCGCGGAAGCCCTGGTCCGCGACGGCCTGCTGGCGGCGCAGCAGCAGTTCCACCCGGCGAAGACGCCGTAGCCGGCAAAACCCGGGAGCTTCCGGCGCGGCGCCCCGCGCCATGCGCCGGGGCAGACCTTCGAATTTCTTCCACGCTTTCTGAAATGCGGATATGATCGCTCTACTCTCATGTCGGGGGATAGGGATACGCAACTTCTAAGCGGACGGTCTCAGGTTTGCTGTCCGCAAAGCGGTATGAAGGAAACAAGATGTCGAGGGAATCGCTGGGCTGGGGGAATGTTTCCACTACATTGGCACCCGCCGAAGAAGGGACTGTAACCGGTCCGTTGGACCGGCACAGGTGGTCAGGCCTCGCGCGCAGCGCCGACGCCGACCGGGTCCGCAGCGCACTGCTGGCGGAGGGCCGCGTGGGCGTCGTCATCACCGGTGAGCGCGGGGTGGGCAAAACCCAGGTGGGACGCGCCGCGGTCGCAGGCTTCGGACCCGACGTCTACACGCTTCAGCTCCGCAGCTCGGGACCGGGCTCGGCCACGCCCTATGGTTGCCTGGCCTTCACGCTCGCCCGCCTGCCGCAAAGCTCCCTTGGCTCGCCGACGGCCATCCTGCACGGCATCACGTCCCTGATCCGCGACGACGCCGGCGGACGCAAGTGCGTCATTCTGCTGGACAACGCCGGAGCCCTGGACGAACTGAGCACGGGGGTGCTGCTCAACCTGGTGCAGACCGGGACCGCGCGGCTCGTCGCTACCGTCCAGCGCACAACGGACCTTCCGCCGGACTTCTACTGGCTCCTTACCTCCGGGCAGCTGGCGGAGGTCCCGCTCGCCAACCTCACGGAGGTCGAAACCCTCGACGTGCTCCAGGCAGCGCTGGGGCACAGGGTGTCCACCGCCCTGGCCAGCCAGTTGCACCATCTGGTGGGCGGCAGCCCGACCCTGCTGCAGGCCGTGGTCTCGGAGCAGATCGAACGGGGAAACCTCGTGCTCTCAGGATCCGTCTGGACCCTGGTCGATGAGGTGGAGCTTGACGGGCGCACTGCGCTGGAAGACATCGTCCGGGCCAGGTACGCCCGCGAGACGCCGGTGGCACGGGAACTCATCGAGGTACTCTCCTGTGCCCGGAGCCTGCCGCTGGCCCGGCTCGCGCGGATGTACAGCCCTGGCGTCATCGCGGACATGGAAGATGCGGGTCAGATCGTAGTCGACCGGACGGGCCGGCACCTCGTTACACTCGGGGACCGGTATCTGGGCGACATCGTCCGCAACTGGCTCAGTGTGGAGCGCAGGCTGGAGTTGCGGGACATGGTGCCGGGGCATCATCAGGACGAGCTCAACGACCTGGCCGTGGAGGACCTGCTGGCCTACGCGGCGTGGACGCACGACTGTGATGCGCCCCTGGCGCCTGCCCACGCCGTGGCGGCTGCCGGAGCCGCAGTCAAACTCTTTGACCCGAAATTCGCGCTCAAATGCGCCGGCAGCCTGAGTACGAAGGACCCGGAGTGGGCCGAGGGCCAGCTGCAGAAATCCGCCGCGTACCTTCAGCTGGGGCTTCCCCTGCAGGCCATGGCGGCCCTGGACGATGTGTCCGAGGTACAGCTCGGCGCCCTCGGCGCGGAGGCTTACGCGGATCTGATTGCCGCGAAGGCGGACTGCATGTCCTGGCTCGAGGACCGGTCCGGTGAGGTCCCTGAGCTGCTCCGGCAGGCCCGGTTGCGGCTCCGTGAGCTCGCCGGGGAGCTGCCGGCGGCGTCACCGCAAGGGCTGACCCGTGCCGGGCTCTGCCTGGACCTTTGCGAATTCAACTACCTGTCCTTTGTCGGCGACTACGCGCCCATGATGGACCGGCTCCGTGCCGCGGCCTCCTTGGACGTGGACGACGTCGATCCGGTGCACCGGCTCAGGTCCGGCATCATTCTGATGGAGGCCCTCTGCATGACGGGCAAGGAGGTGGAGGCCCGCAGGCTGATGCGGGAGATCGGCGGACAGCTGGGGGAATGGTCCAACGTTCCGCGGATCCGGGAAAACTTCGCGTGGCGATCCTTCAACGTGCTGCTCCTGTCGGGACACTGGCGCCAGAGCATCGACATGCTCAAGGATGCCAGCGGCCGGGCCGGCCACGGTCTGCATTCCGGCAGCGCGCCCACTGATTTGGCTGTCGGCCTTGCCTACGTGTACGCGGGCCGCGGCTACATGGCCCTGGACCCCCTCCTGGCCGCGATCGCGCAGCTCGAAGTCCGGGCCAGCCTGCACTCTCTGCGGCAGGCCTACGCAGCCGCCGCCTTTGCCTACGCCCAGACCGGGAATTCCGTGCAGGCCACGGTCTATCTGGACCGCGCCCGGTCAGCGGACGGCCCCGCCCGTTTCGCGGTCCGAAGCTCCGCGGACTTCTGCATGGACATGGCCTCGCGGTGGCTGGGGGATCCGGAGGCCAAGGACCGGCTGGTGCGCGCGGCCGAGGATCATTACCGGTCGGGCCGGTACACCCTGGCCGGCATCTTCATGCTCGGCGCGACGGTCAACGGCACCACCAAGGACTTCCAGTTCCTGGAGGACATCGCGGCTTTGCGGCAGGGGCCCCTCGCGGAGCTGTCCCGGACCATTGCCGTGGGCAGCCGCAAGAAGGATCCCACCGTTATGCTGGAGGCCGCCAGCCAGGCCGCGGCCATGGAACTCGACGCAGTCCAGGCCAGATGCGCCGCCCTCGCTTTCGACTTCGCCAAGGCCTGCGGGCTGAGCGGGAAGGCCAGCGCCGCCCATGCCATCCTTGAGGGCCTCGCGGATTCCTTGCCTGCGCTGCCGATCATCCCCCGGAACAAGGGGCCTCTGCTCACGGACAGGGAGCGGCAGATTGCCACCCTCGCCGGCAACGGGGTCTCCAACAAGGACATTGCCCTGGCCATCGGCATTTCTGTGCGGACAGTGGAAGGCCACCTTTACCAGGTGTTCACCAAGCTGGGAGTTTCTTCGCGAAGTGATCTGCTTGGACTCATCTAGGAACCGCGCGGCCGCCCCCGCGGCGGCGGAAGCACCCAGGGCCCTGGCCGGGCGGGCGGAGGACCTGCGGTCGGCGGTGGAGGCCATCCTGGGGAACACCCACGTTGCGGTACTGGTGCTCGGTGACAGCGGGATCGGCAAATCCACCCTTCTGGACGCTGTGGTGAACGAACTGCAGTCGGCCGTGACGCCCGTCCGCATCCACGGCAGCCCGTCGCTGGCGAATGTGCCGTACGGGGTGCTGGGTCCCTTTATTGTCGGGCTGCCCGCACAGGAGGCCACCTCGCAGCTGGCGGTGCTCAGGACCTTCTGGTCGGGGCTGGAGGAAGAGCGCCGCGCTTCGCAGAAGCCCCTGCTGCTGGTTGTCGACGACGCCCATGACCTTGACGAATCGACCGCCGGAATCCTGGTGGAACTCGCCGCGGCCGGCTGGGCGAAACTGCTGGTTGCCTCGTCCACCCGGCCGGGGCTGCCGGAACCGCTGCTGCAGCTGTGGTTTGAGGGCATGGCGGAACGCCTTGACCTCCGTCCACTGACCCAGCAGCAGACCTACGACATCCTCGAAAGTGTGCTGGGTCCCCAGGTCCTGCCGAGCGTTGCCGAAATCCTCTGGGAAGCTTCCGAGGGCAACCCGCTGCTGCTCAGCTGTCTCATCGACGACGCGAAGAACGACGGCACGCTGCTGCCACGCAACGGAGTGTGGCTTCTCGCCCGTCCGCTTAACAGCCACGGGGAAAGCTTGACCGACGTCGTGCGCCGGAAGTTGCTTCGGCGTTCCCCGCAAGAGCGCCAGGCCCTGAACCTCATTGCCTTGGCCGAGCCGGTGTCCCGCGACTTGATTGAGGCCACGGTAGGCGAAGACCCGGTGGCGGCCCTCATCGAACACGAGATGATCCGGGTTACGCCGGCACCGCACCCGCAATTGAGGCTCTGGCACTCCATCTTCGGCGACACGCTGCGCAACCTGATTTCACCGGCCCGCAGCCTCCAGCTCCGGCAGAGCCTCCTGCGGCTCATGGACAACGAACCGACGTCGGCAGAAGGCCTCCTGCGCCAGGTGAGCTGGTCGATGGAATGTGGAGCGGAGGTCGAGGACCGGCAGCTGCTGCGCGCCGCCGTCCTGGCCAGCCGGCTTCACAAGGATGAACTGGCACGCAAAGCCGCCGCACTGGTCAAGGACCCCGAATTGCAGGTGGCTGCGCGGGCCGTGATGGCACGGACCTACTTCAATACCTCGGACTACGCGTCCGCCCGGGACATCCTCGACGCCGACTTCGCCAAGGGCCTCAGCGTGGCGGTCCTTCTCACGGGAACGATGATGTGGGCTGCCGTGCAGGCTGCACTGGGCCAGGCGCCGGCCGACATCATGGACCGCGCCGGAGCCCTCCTGGAGGCAGGGGAGCAGCTGGCCCGGAACAACCCGGATGATGCCGAGCGAATCCTCGCGGCAACCCGGGAACGCTACGCGACCATTCACGCCATGGTGTTCGCGCTGGCGGGGGAATACCCGGACAGTGCGGGCACGGAGGCCCAATCGGGGGCTGGCGCGCAGCCTCCGCCGGCCAACGCCCTGGAGACTGCGTTCAGGCTGGCGCTGACATCGGAACGGCTTCTTGTGCAGGGCAAAGCGGTCCAGTCGTTCGCTGCGGTGGCCGAGGCTCTGGAAAGCGCGGGCGCCGGATCCGAAGAACTGTACTTCCTCGCCGATTTCCTCGTGGGGCGGGCAGCAGCGGCCCTGATCCACGGCGGCGACTGGGAAGCCGCCGAAAGCCTCCTGGCCGGTGTAGCCGCCGGACCGGGACCAAACCCCACCTCGTTCGGCGGCGGATTCCATGCCGCACACGGGATCATCCTGCTGTACCAGGGCAGGGCAGCCCAGGCCCTGAAGACCCTCAGCGTGGCCCTGGAATCACTGCGGCTCGCGGATCCCCAGCAGCTCTTCGCCCTGACGTCGTCGATGGCCTTCGCCGCCGCCGCCGAAGTCGGCGCCAAGGACAAGGCTGCGGCGTTCCTCGCCGACTACGAAGCCGCTCCGCCCGCGGTGTCACGCTACCTGCGCATCCTCTCGCAGATGGCGGTCAACTACGGAAAGGCCCGCCTGGGCAATTACCCGGGCGCCGTCGACGAGTTGAGGGCGCTGGGCCGGCCCCACGGCGACGATTCCACAGCAGGCCTGGAGTTCGACTCGCTTGCTTTCTGCCTGGCCCTCGGAGACCGGGACGCGGCCACCCGGCTGCTTGAACTGCAACCCCAGCTGGAAGGCCCCAGGCCCGCCGCGGTCTGCCACTATGCCGCGGCGGTCCGCGCCGACCTGGCTCCCGACTATCTGGAAGCGGGCAAGAGCTGCGAAGACGCCCAGCTGTGGGGCTTCGCGGCGCTCGCCTACGATGCCGCTGCGACCGGGTACCGGGCGGCCGGCGACACCCTGCGGGAACGCATGGCGACGTCCCAGCGGAAGCGGTGCCTGGCCCGGGCAGACAGCATCGCCGGCCAGGAACAGGAAGCCGACGCCGACGCCCTTGGCCTGTTGACGCGCCGGGAGCGCGACATCGTCGCACTGGCGGTGCGCGGACTGAGCGACCGACAGATTGCCGCCGAGTTGCAGGTGTCCATCCGAACAGTCGAAGGCCACCTTTACCGCAGCTACGCCAAACTCAACGTCAAAGGCAGGGACCAGCTCCCGGGAGTATCCACCTCCTAGCTGGTCCCGGGCTTTCTCCGGCCCGGCCCTTTGCCGGACCCCAGCCCCTGTTGCCCGTGGTGGCCCGGCGCGGGGCAGGCATCACTCCCTTTCACCCTGCCGCGGCGCGTGGCTCCGGGCGGGCCTGCAAGTAGGCACCCGACCGCTTGGGTATCGGGACCGCGTAGCCGGACCGCACAAGCGTCCCCAACCGGCCGCCGTGACAAGTACCCTCGACCACGGGCCCGATCCGAACCCACCACGAATTCGAGTACGGACTACCGGTGCGCGGTCGGTGTCCGGTTCGCTAAATTGTAATCAGGCACCAGGAACCACCCGACAAAACCACACAACGAAGGACTTTGAACGTGAAGCCATCAACGCGGAAGCGGCCCGGGCACTCCGAAGAAGCAGCCAGGATCGCCCGCGTGGGGAATGATGGTCCGCACTGGTGCAGTACACCCTAAAAACCCTCCGAAATGGTCTCCCGAATGGTTCGCGCATTCTGCGTGAACCCCTTTGACGGAGCCGACGGCGTCGGAACCTTCTGAGACCGAGGTTCCTCCCCCCAGCCGCCGTCGGCTCCCCTAAGATTGGCAGTGGCCCCAGTCCTGGCTCGGCCGCCCGTTCACCGGGCGGCCGTGCCAGGACTGTGACGGTAGGGAGCAGGATCACGCCTTGGCGCGGAAGCCCTCCCAGTTCCTCGGCCGTACGTATGCCCGAGTGGCAGCGGCCCGCGCCACCGGACTGCCGGGCCGGCGCCGACTACTTGGTTAAGACAGCATTCCGGCCCGCGCATCCTGAGTACATCCACGTAGCCCAGGGCCCGCCCCCGCACTGGTAGTCGAGTAGTGCTTACGCATCCGGAACTTTCCTTTCGTCAATAAGTTGGACGTATCGGTAGTCATAACTTTGATTGCGAAGGTCTCTCTCATGTTTCAGCAAGAAGCCGGCCCGCCTGCGGGCAGCGGCAGATCAGATGTCATGTCAGTCGTCCAACGTCCGGGGAAGGGGCGGCTCGAGAAGCGCTACATACGGCGCAAAACCGTCGACGACGTGGTCGCGTCTCTGACGTCGGGATCGGGTTGCGGGGCAGTACTTGTGGGGGAACACGGGGCTGGAAAGTCCTTTGTTGCCCAGCGGGCCCTCGAACAGCTGGGGGATGAGTACCTGGTCGTCCAGGTCCGGGGCAGCTCCATTTCCTCCAAACTCCCGTACGGGGCCCTGAGCGTCCTGCTCAACGAACTCGATGCCTCCCACCTTGAACACCCGCTGATGGTGCTGCGGGGTTTGACCCAGCTCCTTCATACCCGGGCCCAGGGCCGCAGCGTTGTACTCTTCGTCGATAACGCCCATGACCTCGATGAGCTCTCCACCATGATGGTTGCCCAGCTCTGCGCCGGCGGACACGTCCTGCTGCTTGCAGCGTGCGTTGACCTGCCCAATCTGGGCAGCGACATCATGGGACTCTGGAAGGACGATCTGCTGCGCCGTGTGGACCTTGGCCCGTTCGATTTCCGCGAAACGGCCGACAGTCTTGCCCTGGAGTACGGCGGGCACTTCTCTCACACCGCGGCACGCGCCCTCTGGAACGCCAGCGGCGGCAACGCGCTCTTCCTGCATTCTCTGGCACGGGAGCAGATCAGGGTCGGAACAATTGTCCGCCACGAGGATTCCTGGGTTTTGGGGGACAAACCGGTGGCTCTGGCCGGTGAGATCCGGGATGTGCTCAAGGCCCGCCTGAACCGGCTTAGCCCCGGGCAGCGCGATGTGTTCGAGCTCTTGTCACTCGCCGGAGCGTTGCCCCTGCAGACCCTGATGAGCGTGTCGCGGGCGCAAGACATTGACACGCTGCAGGAGCGGGCGCTGATCCGCGTCAGCCATGACCATCCACCCATGGTGAGCATCACCAACCCGGTCACGGCCGGAATCGTGGCCAGCGTGGTGCCGCCCGGTCGCAGTGCTGAGCTTCGCCGCCGGCTGGGAGCTGTACTCCAGGACCAGGATATCGACGAATTCACGGGGTCCACGGCGGTCTCGTGGGCACTGGACTGCGGGGAAGAGGTGGACCCCAGGCTGGCCCTGGCGGCGGCCCGCATGGCGAACAAGGCATCCGACCCGCAGTCCGCCCTGAGGTTTACCCGGGAAATCGCGGGCGGGGAGAAACTGGCGGAAGTGGCTCTCGAATCTGCCCGGGCGTTCATCGCCCTGCACAATGACGACGCCGCCCGCCGCATCCTGGCTGACGTTGAACGGCGGGCCGGTGACGGGCTGGCACTGGATGAGTGGGCCTCGTTGCAGCTGCTGTGGGCTGAACTGGACAGGCGCAGCCCCGCAGCCCCGGCCAGCGCACTGGCAAGGCTGCAGGAGATTGAACTGCGGCTCACGGTGACCGGGGACGCCGGGGCGGCGCCAGGTCCGCTGGCCGAGCGGGTGCGCCTGGCTTATGCCCAGTTGGCCGCCTTCGAAGGCCGGTATGGCGATGTTCTGCAAATGTTCGAGGACGCGGATTCCACCGACCTCGGCAGCGAAGCAAAGGTCATCGCCGCGAGCCTGCTGTGTGAGGCGAAGGCCGTCACCGGCGACATCCTGGGAGCGGTGGGGCTCGGCAGGCAAGCCATTCTTGCCGCTGGCGCCCTCGACCTTCCCGACGCTTCGATCCGGGAAATCCGCGGGCGGTTCCTGATGCTTTTGCTGCTGTCCGCGAAGTTCCGGGAGGCAGCAGGCTTCCTCTCCGAGACCTCGGAATCCTCGGACCAGCAAGCCCGGCTGGGCGGCATGTTTGAGATCGGCCAGGGGATCGTGGACCTCCATCGTGGTGACCTCACGGGGGCACTCCAGCGGCTGCAGTCCGGGGTCTGGCAGCTCAGCATGCACGATCCGGATGCTGTTTCCGGACTCGCAACCGCAGCCTGTGCCTATGCATTCGCGCTTCAGGGCGATGAGGAAAAGGCTGGCGCCCTGCTGGTAGAAGTCGAGGAGCAGCAGCCCCGGGCATCGTGGCTCGTGAACCGCATCACCCGGTACTTTGAGCTGTCCGCCAAGGCGGAAATCGGCCAGAAGACCGAGGCCCTCCGCGCGCTGAAGCTGGAAGCGGACATTGACACGGACGCGTCGGCGCTTGCCACCGGCCTGCAGTTCCTCTCAGCGGTAGCCCGGCTGGGAGACCGCCAGGCCAGCCAGAAACTCAGTGATCTTGCGGGACAGGTCACCGGGCACTTCGCCGGTCTGTGCTCGCGGCTGGCGGAAGGGCTGGCGGATGCCGACAGCGAGGAACTGCTGGCGACGTCCAAGGACGCCGACGCGGCAGGCCACGCGGTCTTCGCCAGGGACGTGACCAGAAAAGCAGTCAGCTGTGCCAACGACGCCGGTAACCGCATCTCCCTCCGGATGGCCCAGCGCACGCAGCAGTCCCTGGAAGACCGGTTCGGCAACCCCAGGAACGGCGTGCTCTCACTGCTGACCTCCACCTTGACCGCCCGGGAATCGGAGGTGGCGGTCAGGGCGGCCACAGGTACGTCCAATCGCAAGATCGCTGACGAGATGCACGTTTCCGTCCGCACCGTTGAGGGGCACCTCTACCAGGTGTATGCGAAACTCCACGTCGCGAGCAGGTCGGAACTCAAAGATGTCATCTCCGGACCCGTCGAACACGCCCGCCTGGGCTGACCGACCCGGCGCTCTCACTATTGAGCGGTCGGGGCGGTCCGGGCGGACCCGGCGCCCTCGTCTCCGGTCGGCCCGGGAGCCGACGTGCGGCCGCAGGGAGGACAACGGGTGGAAGGCCTGACTGAGTCCGCCACCCTGGTTGGCCGGACCGGCGTCGTCAAGGACATCATCAGATGCCTTCGCGACGGCGGGATGTCCGGCGCCCTCATCGTCGGGAACCCGGGCACCGGGAAGACCGCCGTCTCCCGGGCGGTCATCCGGGAACTCCGGCCCCACACCGCCATGATCCGGCTCACGGCAACACCGGCCCTGTCTGCCGTGCCCTTCGGCGCGCTCTCGCCCTACCTTGGCGAACTGCCCGCCCGCGACCTGGATTCCTTTGCCGCCGTTGTTAAAGCCGTGACAGACAGCATCAAGTCCCAGACCAGCAAGCCGCTCTTCGTGATCGATGACGCCCAGTTCCTGGACCGCGGGACGACGCAGCTTGTTGCGCAAGCGGTCGCGACAGGTGCTGCCAGCATCCTGGCCACATGCCGGCCGGGTTTGCTTATTCCCGAGGAATTCCTGGCCCTCTGGGATGACGGGATCGTTGCGAAGTTTGACCTCGAGGCGCTCACCCGAACCGAGGTGCACCAGCTCTGCGAGCAAGTGCTCCGCGCCGATGTCTCGCCGTGGGCCAGCGCGCTGTTCGCCGATGCTTCCGCCGGAAACCCGTTCATGCTGCTGTCCCTCATCGAACACGCCCGCAACACAGGGGCGCTGGCGCTGCGTCACGGCATCTGGTTTCTCGTCTCATCTCCCGGCCTGGCCGATATTCCCGTAGCTGACCTGATCGGCCATGAACTCCGGTCGATGTCACCCGAGGAAAGGACGGCCGCCGCGATAGTGGCCCTGGCGGGACCGCTGCCGCTGGGCCAATTATTGGGGTTCGGTGGCCCGAAGGCTGTCGATGCACTGGAACGGGCCGGGATCATCAGCGTCTCACGAGGCGCCGACCGGACGGTCCGTCCCGCGAGTCCGCTGATCGGAGAAATCATTCGCCGCTGGGTCCCGGCGGGAAAAAGCGCCGGATTGCGTGCCAGCTTTGTCGCACTTCCTCCGGGAGGGCCCGTGCCGGCGGCTGCATTCCTGAACCGGGTTCGGTGGGCGCTGGACTGCGGAGCCGCCGTGCCGCCGGAGGAGCTGCTCAAAGCGGCGTGCACCGCCAACGCCGCCCTCGATGCAGGCGCCGCGATGCGGACCGCGGAAGCCGTTTCCGATGACGCGAAGCTGCCCGAGGCCCGGCTGCAGATGGCCTACGCGCGGTACCTGCTGGGCGACCGCCAGCAGTCCGCAAAACTCCTGCAGCTCGCGGATCCCATGCCGAACGAAAACACCCGCTATCTGGCCGCGCTGCTCTCAGCCCGGCTGACGGGACGGACAACGGCGCCGGGGACCGGCGTGGCGCCGGACCGCAGGGGTGCTCCCGCCGCAACAGGCACTGCCGGAACAGACGCCCCGAGAACTTACGCTGCAGGAACAGAACCCGCCGCAGCAGACCGGGCCGGAACGGACCGAGCCGCAACTTCCGCCGGACCGTCCGACGTCGGGCGTCCGGCCATCGGCCAACGGGCTTTCCGCAGCGACGCCGGGGCGGGGCCGTCGTGGCTGGATCTGGCCGCGATCGAACTGGCGGCGGGGACCGCCGCCAGTCCGCCGACCGCGTGCCACCTTAACGACGGCCAGGAGGACCGTGAGGGCGGGCTGAGCCGGCTGGTGGTGGCCGCCGGGGATCGGCAGGAGATCAAGATCCCGGCTGAGTCGCTGCTCGCCGAGTTGCTTTGTGCCAAGGGCCGGGTGGTGGACGGACTGGGGCTGGCCCGCGAGGCCTGGCAGGGGGCGCGAAGCGCCAGCGAGGCGCTGCCCCTGGTGTATGAAGACCTCCTGGTGCGCTACAGCCTGAGCCTGAACTGGGCAGGGGAATGGGAATCTCTCGCCGCGGCCCTCGACGAGTATGAGTCGGACTATCCCTCGCGGCTGCCGCTCAGCGGCGGCATCCTGCACCTGATGAGGGGCCTCGCCCGTGTCCGCCAGGGGCGCATGCCGGAGGGAATTGCCGAACTCGTTCTCGGCGTCGAGGATCTCACGATTGCCGATCCCTGGGAATTACTGCCCTTCGCCCATTCGGTCGCAGCATACGCCGCCTCCGCGGTGGGTCACGCGCGGGAGGCCGAGGAGCACGCGACCGCTTTCCGGCTGTCCCGGTACCGCGGGCCGGGGGCACTCCCGTTGCTCGCCGAGGCGTACTCGACCGCGGCCGACGGGGCTCCGGGCGGTGTTGCCGAGGTCAGCAAGAGGCTTGGCGGCCTGGCGGAGGAGGCCAGACGGCAGGGTTTGCGGGGGACTGAGACGGACATCAGGCGACTGTCCGTGCGCCGCGGGGACACTGCCGCCGCTGACGGTCTTGCACGGAGCAGCCTCGCGGTTGAGGGGCGGGAGGCCGGCATGCTGCACGACTACGCGCTCGCGGTGCTCCATGCTGACGACGCCGAACTCGTGAGGATCAGTGACAGGGCGTTGCGGGCCGGCTATGTGCTGCTGGCTCTCGAAGCGGCGCAGGAAGCGGAACGATGCCTCGTCGAAAGCACCGACAAGCGGAAACTGCTGGCTGTCCAGCGCAAGATCCAGAACCGGATGACCGCTGCCGGCATGTCTGCCCACATCGACCTGGTCCGTCCTGAACAGGATGCGGAACTCACCGCCCGGGAAACCGAAATCCTGGATCTGGTGTCCGGCGGAGCCACCAACGCGGAGATAGCCAGGCAGCTCTGCGTGTCCCAGCGGACCGTGGAAGGACACCTTTACCGGGTGTTCGCCAAACTGGGCGTCAGCCGGCGGGTCGACCTCATCGAAACCGGCGGCGATTCGCACGAGCACTGAGCCCCCCGGAGGGACCACGCGGACAACGAGGACAACGAGGACAACGGGGACAACGGGGACAACGGGAGACACCCCGGGATACCCCGGGGGCGGGCGGAACCCCCGGCAGAATCGGGTACTCCGTTCCGTGGGATGATGGGAATTCGTCCATTTCACCCTATCCGAGGAGGCCAGCGTGGCTTTTGTGCCGACGTCAGAGTCCCGGGCCCTGCTCTCGCCTGCCCTGACCGAGGGCGAGGTGTTGCGGATACGCAACGACTTCCCCATCCTCTCCAGGACCATGGGCGGGCACCCGCTGATCTACCTCGACTCCGGGGCCACCTCGCAGAATCCGATCAGCGTCATTGAGGCCGAGCAGGAGTTCTATGAGCAGCGGAACGCCGCCGTTCACCGCGGCGCGCACCTGCTGGCCGTGGAAGCCACGGAGTCCTTCGAGGACGCCCGCGAGACCCTGGCTGCCTTCGTGGGCGCGGGCGCCGACGAGATCATCTGGACCTCCAACGCCACCGAGGGCCTGAACCTGCTCAGCTACGCATTCCTGAACTCGTCCCTGCCCGGCGCCGCCGGGCCGGCGGCACGGTTCGCTCTGGGAGCCGGCGACGAGATTGTCGTCACCGAGATGGAGCACCACGCGAACCTCATCCCGTGGCAGCAGCTCGCGGAGCGTACCGGTGCGACCCTTCGGTTCATCCCCGTCGACGATGCCGGGGTGCTGGACCTCGACGCTGCCGCCGGCATAATCGGCCCGGCCACCAGGGTCCTCGCCTTCAGCCACGCCTCGAATGTCCTGGGCACCATCAACCCGGTCAGGACCCTCGTGGCAATGGCCCGCAGGGTCGGTGCCCTGACCGTGCTGGACGCCTGCCAGTCCGCGCCGCACCTGCCCCTGGACGTGAAGGACCTGGGCGTCGACTTCGCGGTCCTCTCGGGCCACAAGATGCTGGGGCCCACCGGAATCGGCGTGCTGTATGGCCGGTCAGAACTGTTGAATGCGCTGCCGCCGTTCCTCACCGGGGGATCGATGATCACCACGGTGACGATGGAGCGTGCCGCCTTCCTGCCTGCCCCGCAGCGCTTCGAAGCGGGGACCCAGAAGGTTTCCCAGGCCATCGCACTCGCCGCGGCGGCGAACTACCTCACCGAGACGGGCATGGACCGCATCCACGCCTGGGAATCCCAGCTCGGGCAGCGCCTCGTCGAAGGCCTCTCGTCGATTCCCGGCATCCGCGTCCTCGGGCCGGCTCCCGGGGAGGAGCGGATCGGCCTCGCGTCCTTCGACGTCGCCGGTGTGCACGCGCACGACGTCGGACAGTTCCTGGACAGCAAGGGAATTGCCGTCCGGGTGGGCCACCACTGCGCACAGCCGCTTCACCGGCGGCTGGGCCTGACGGCCAGCACCAGGGCCAGCACCTACCTGTACAACACAACGTCTGAAGTGGATACGTTCCTTGAGGCTGTCGCCGGGGTCCGAGCCTACTTTGGAGCCTAAGGACTTTTCCGCATGAGCCTTGAACAGCTGTACCAGCAGATCATTCTGGAACACGCGAAACTGCGTACCGGCAGCGGGCTGGCGGAGACGCCGGTTCCCGCCGGGGCGTTGTCCGGGCAGTCCCACCAGCTCAATCCCGTCTGCGGGGATGAGATCACGGTCCGCGTGGCGGTGTCTGGCGGGAAGGTCGCCCAGTTGCGCTGGGACGGCGAGGGTTGTTCGATTTCCATGGCCTCGGCCTCGGTGCTCGCCGATCTTGCCGAAGGGATGGACGTCGGGAGCTTTACTGCGGTTATTGACCATTTCCGGGACGTCCTGCGGTCCCGGGGGAAGCTCGACGCGGATCCCGAAATCCTCGGCGACGCTTCTGCCTTTGAAGGTGTTTCCAAATACGCCGCCCGGGTGAAGTGCGCCATGATCTCCTGGGTTGCGGCCGAAGATGCCCTGGCCCAAGCCCAAGCCCAAGCCCAAGCCCAAGCCCAAGCCCAAGCCCAAGCCCAAGCCCAAGTCCAGGCCGGGGCCCAAGCCCAAGCCCAGGCCGGGGCCCAGGCGTCCGGCACCGCGGCACCCTAAAACCCGGCGGGTCCCCGCGGGTCGGCCCTGACGTGCTTGGCTTCGGCCTTAGCCTTGATCCACCGATGATGGTTGGATCGTCCTCGGCGTTATAAACCGAGAATGCCCGTCTTTTCACGGAAAATGGAGCTTGTCTAGAGCACATTGACGACCGAAAAGAGGGCATCTCGTAGATGCAAGGTTCTCCCAAGCCGTCCGCGGTGTCAGTTTCTTTTGACGAGCCGAATCTCGTGTCGGCTGCCGGGCTGCTGCCGGTGATGACGTTGGCCCGGGACGCCGGTGTGCACGAGCTGGCCGGCGCAGGTCACGTTTGGGCACGTGCGGCAGCTGGACGCGGTCGCGTCCCGCTTCCTGGGAAACCTGGCCACCCGGGCCCCGCTGCTGGGAACCCCTGGCGCGGAGGACTTCGTGTTCGTCGATGTTGACGAAACGATCATCGAGGTCCACGGCTACGCCAAGCAGGGCTCCGGCTTCGGGTATTCCGGGGTCCGCAGGCTGAACGCCCTGCTGGCCACCGCCTCCACGAAGGACACACCGCCCCGGTCATCCTGACCCAGCGGTTGCGCAAGGGTGCCGCGAACTCGGCCCGCGGCGCCAAACGCCTGATCACCGACGCCCTGTCCACCCTCAAGCGTGTCCAGGCCGGCGGGCGGGTGCTCTGCCGGTTCGTTTCGGCCCACTACGGCCATGCCCCGGTTTCCGCGGCACTGGCCGGCGGGGCCGGGGTGTCCGTGACCGTTCGGATGGACCCGGCCGTGAAGCGGGCCATCGCCGGGATCCCTGAAACGGCGTGGGAAACCATTGAATACACCGACGCGGTTTTCGGCGAGACCACCAACATCTGGGTCTCCCGGGCGGAAGTCGCCGAAACCGTGTTCACCGCATTCAGCTCCCGCAAAAAGGACGAGCAGATCACCGGCAGGCTGGTCGTGGGCCGCATCCCGGAGCTGAACCCGAAAGCCAGTGACGGACAACCCACCCTGTTTGAGACGCGCCGGCACCACGCGTTCTTCACCACCGTCCCCGCCGAAGTCCTGGACACCGTCGCAGCGGACAAAACCCACCGCAAACACGCGCTCATCGAGCAGGTGAATGCCGATCTGAAGGACAGTGCACTGGCGCACATGCCCTCCGGTGTTTTCGCGGCGAACTCGGCCTGGCTGGTCGCCGCGGTCATGGCCTACAACCTCACCCGCACCGCCGGGATCCTCGCCTCCGGCCGGTTCGGCAAGGCCAGGACCGGCACGATCCGCCGCGAACTCATCCACGTCCCGGCCAGAATAGCCTCCAGCGCACGGAACATACGCCTTCATCTCCCCGAAGCCTGGCCCTGGCAAACACCATGGCAGAGCCTGTCCGACCACCTCCACCCGCCGCCGTAACCCGCCTGAACCCCGGCAACCCAGCCAAACGGCGCAACCAGGACCACCAGTGGAACACCGAAGGGCAGCGAGGCCCGGCAACCCACCACGCCCTCAGCCCGCAAAACCGCCGAAACCGGATCCAGATCATCTGCCCAGGCGGATCGGTGGATCAAGGCTTAGCCGAGCAGGGCGGCAATGCCGATTGCCGCTGTCGCCGCCCCGAGGAGCATGGAGATGCTGACCAGGATGATGTGGACGGTGAGGAAGCGGGTGGCTTTGCCGTTAGTGTCGCGGGACCTTGGATCCTTTATGACCCGGCGCAGGAACTGCGGCCAGACAACCAGGGACCAGAGGCCCGCCACGATCAGGACGACGGCAAGGACTGCCGGCAACTCCATGTGCTAGTGGCTTTCGAGCCAGGCCTGGGCCTGGGCGGACTGAATGTTCAGGGCCTTGCCCACCATCGGCTCGGCCGCTTCGGCAATCTTGCCGCCCAGGAACGGGACCGAGGACGTCACAGTGCCCTCGAGTTCGATCCGGGTGCTGTTGCCGTTGGAGACGAGGCGCTGGACGGCATTGACGTCCAGCGGCGCGCCGGAAACTGTCATGGTGATGTTGCTCAGCCGGGAGCCGTCGGCAGCCGGGGCGTCCCAGCTCTCAAGCTGCGTCACCAACAGGCTCTCGCCGACGAACTTCCGGGCCATGTCCGGCATCCGGTTGGTCGGGATCGTCCGCACCGTCGTGGTGCTGAAGGCGCCGGCCGTGTCGCCGTCGACGGAGAAGGATTCAAGGGTGCCGCCGACAAGTTCGCTCGTGTGGCGCAGGAAGTCCTCATTCACGAAAACGGCAGTGACGCGGCCAACGTGGTGGGGAAGGCTGGTAGATGCACTCAATGCCATGGGGGTCCTCCGTGTGGGTCGAACTGGTCGTTTCGGGCTCCAAACATCCTACGCGGTGTGCCCGGCCGGCTCCGATTCCTGATCCTGGAGCGCCTTCGCCGCGGCCGTGATATTCCGCGACATGGCAGGAAAGATCAGGCTGTGGAACGGCAGCACCGCCAGCCAGTACAGGCGCCCGCTGAGGCCCTTCGGGAAGAAGATTGCCCGCTGGCGGTAACGGCTGCCGGTTCCCTCCGGCTCCACCGACAGCTCCAGCCAGGCCCGGCCTGGCGCCCGCATTTCGGCGCGCAGCCGGAGCAGCCGGCCGCGCTCGATCCGCTCCGCCCGCCACCAGTCCACCACTTCGCCTTCGGCCAGCAGGTGCGGGTGCCGCCGGCCGCGCAGCAGCCCGGCTCCGCCGGTGAGCTTGTCCAGCAAGCCGCGGATACGCCAGGCCAGGGGCATGGAATACCAGCCGTTCTGGCCCCCGATCCCCTCGATGATGGTCCAGACGTACTTGGGATCGACGTCGCTGGAGTAGCTGCGCTCATCCAGGTACACGAGGTAGCCGGCCCACTCGGGATCGGACGGCAGCGGATCGGCGTCGGCGCCCGCGCTGGCCCAGGTGGTCTGCACCTGGCCGTCGCGCTCCTTGCCCAGGGCGTGGCCCACTGCCTGGCGGTACGTCGTGAGACCTTCTTCCGGCGGGGGGATGTACGCGTCGATGTCGTGTTCCCGGGTGACGGCGTCGTGCTGGAGGGACTCCACAAGCGGCAGGGACATCGACAGCGGAATCGGCGTGGTCAATGCGACCCACATACCCGCGAGCTTGGGCGCGGGAATGGGGAGCGCCAGCACCACCCGGTGCGGAAGCCCGGCCTCCGCTGCGTATTCCTGCATCATGCCCGCGTAGCTGAGGACCTGGCGGCAGCCGATGTCGAAAGTGCGGTTGATCGGGCCATCCAGGACCGCGGCCCCGACGAGGTAGTGCAACACGTCGCGCACGGCGATCGCTTCGATCTTGTTGCGCACCCAGCTGGGCGCGGGCATCAGGGGCAGCGTCTCGGACAGATGCCGGATCATCTCAAAGGACGCAGAACCGGAGCCAATCACGACGCCGGCCTGGAAAACGATGGCGTCGACCGGACTGTCGAGGAAGACGTTGCCCACCGCTTCGCGGGACCTCATATGGGTGGAAAGTTCGGCGCCGGCGGGGTGCAGACCGCCCAGGTAGACGATCCGGTCCACGCCGGCGTCGGCCGCGGCCCGCGCCGCGGTCTCGGCCATCGCCTTTTCCTTGGATTCGAAGCCCGACCCGGCTGCCATGGAATGGACCAGGTAGTAGAGCACGTCGACGCCTTCAAGGGCCGCGCGCAGGGCATCGCCGTCGTCGAGGCTGCTCTGGACGACCTCGACGTCGGCCAGCCACGGAACCCCGGCGATCTTGGCCGGCGTGCGGACCAGGACCTTCACGGTGTGCCCGGCCTCCAGCAGCCGGGGGACCAGCCGGCCGCCGATGTAGCCGGTCGCGCCGGTGACAAGCACCGTTCGTGGAGTGCCCCCCGGTGCGGGGGTGGTCTGTGCGGATTCGGTGGTGCCGGTCATGGTGACTCCTTCTGGTCTGTGTAGCATTCGGAGCGCCAGGCCGTTTGGACGGCCGTGTATCCTGCCAGCCTAGACCGGCGGCCGCCTCCCGGCAGGCAACGCGGGGTCACTTCCCGCCCATAGCCACCCTCCGGATGGGCGGGAAGTGACCCCGCGTTGCCTTGATCAGGTCCTACCTGATTCCTTCTGCACCCACCACCCACTTCTCTCTTTTGCTCCTCCTGTATCTCCCGTCTCACGGGTCCCAAGAATTTCCCAAGGCCACAGGGCCATGCTGACGCTATCCAGTGAGCCGAGCGACCACATTGAGGGGGGAGCCGGTGCGACTCGATGGAGGACAAATCATGGCGAAACATCGCAAGATCCGAGGGAGGGATGGCAACCCCCAGGCTCGAGGGACGGCACCAGGCGTCACGCGTAAAGTCGCTGCCGGTGCGCTCGCTCTCCTGCTCAGTGCCGGGGTCGTGCCGTCCGTGCTGGCGCCGGCGGTTTCCGCGGCGCCGACGGGTCAGGGATTCACGCTCAATGCAGGCGACATGCGGTTCATTCTGAAGCAGATCAAGATCGCCGAAAACCACGCCACCAAGGAGGACGCCCAGGGCAAGGATGTGGCCGGCCAGCCGCTCATGGGCTCCGGACCCAACCAGATTGCCAACCCGCTGCTGCCCTACGGTCTCCGCACGGTGGACGGCACGGAGAACAACCTGGTGGCTGGCCAGAACGATTTCGGTTCGGCCAGCAAGGCATTCCCCAGGCTTTCGGATCCGGAGTGGCGCACCACGTCCGGCGGCCAGAGCTACAAGTCCGTCAACGCCAACGTCACGGACAGCAGTCCGCGCTTTGTCAGCAACGTGATCGTGGACCAGACGGCCACCAACCCGGCGGCCGTTGCGGCTGCGGGCCAGGCCCACCGCACGGTCAATGACAGCCCGACGGCGGTCCCCTGCGACGGCAACGGGCTGCCGGAAAACTGCGTCGCGGAGGGAGAGACGCTTGACATTCCGAACGTCACCACTGACTTCGGGCTCTCGCCGCCGTACAACGGCATGTTCGCCCTGTTCGGACAGTTCTTCGATCACGGCGTGGATTTCACCAAGAAGACCAAGAACCACGTGATGATGCCGCTCGCAGCGGACGATCCGCTCTACGTTCCGGGCGGTCGCACGAACTTCATGCTGCTGAGCCGGGCGGAGAACCAGGCCGGTCCGGATGGCGAACTCGGCACCGCGGATGATGTGCAGGACGCCACCAACACTGACTCGCCCTGGGTGGACCAGAGCCAGACCTACGCGTCCCACCCGTCCCACCAGGTGTTCCTGCGCGAATACACCCTGGACGGGAACAACAAGCCGGTGGCCAACGGCGAGCTGATTGAGGGCCAACCGGGCGGCATGGCCACCTGGGCGGACATCAAGACGCAGGCAGATGACCTTCTAGGACTGGCACTGTCGGACTATGACGTCGCGGACATCCCCAAGATCGCGACCGACCAGTACGGCCGCTTCCTGCGCGGGCCCAACGGACTCCCGCAGTACGAGACCGCCACCGGCCGGGTTGAAGGCAACCTGGCCAACCCGGTCGCACCGCCGGCCAACGTCGAGCGCATCGGCATCGCCTTCCTGGACGACATCGCGCACAACGCGGCGCCGTTCAGCTCCCGGACCGGACTGCCGCTGCAAGCCGACGGCGACCCCGATCTCAACCCGGTCACCCAGCCCCTCGCCAACCCGGCAAGCTACGACAACGAGCAGCTGGACGCGCACTTCGTCGCCGGTGACGGACGGGTCAACGAGAACATCGGCCTGACGGCCATCCACCAGGTGTTCCACTCGGAGCACAACCGGCTGGTCGGCTACATGCAGGAGCTCGTCACCACGCAGAACATCGACCTGAACGAGTGGAAGCTCCCGAACGGCCAATGGAACGGTGAACGTCTGTTCCAGGCCGCACGGTACGTCACGGAGATGGAATACCAGCACATCGTCTTCGAGGACTTTGCCCGCAAGATCCAGCCCGGCATCAACCCCTTCAATGTGTTCACGCAGTCGGACACCGGGATCGATCCCGCCATCAGTGCAGAGTTCGCCCACGCCACCTACCGGTTCGGGCACTCGATGCTGACCGAGACAATCGACCGGAAGACCAGCAACGGTACCGACATCGGAATGCCGCTGCTGGACGCCTTCCTCAATCCCACGGCGTACTACAACAGCACGGCAGGCACTCTGAGCCCGAAGCAGGCTGCCGGCGCCATCGCCATGGGTATGACGGACCAGGTCGGTGCCGAGCTCGACGAGTTCGTCACGGACACCCTGCGGAACAACGTCCTGGGCCTGCCCCTGGACCTTGCCTCGCTGAACCTGGCCCGCGGCCGCGAAACCGGCGTTCCGCCCCTGAACAACTTCCGCTCCCAGCTGTACGCAAGCACCGGCGAGTCCTCGCTGAAGCCCTACACCAGCTGGGTGGATTTTGGTCAGAACCTCAAGCACCCGGATTCCGTGGTGAACTTCATGGCCGCCTACGGCACCCACCCGACCATCACGGACGCGGCGTCGATCACTGACAAGCGGGCGGCCGCCCAGCGGCTCTTCGACATGGACACGCAGGATGCGCTGACACCCATCGACTCCTTCGAGTTCGTCAACAGCACGGGCGCCTGGGCTAACGGGGCCACCGGCCTGGGCAGCGTCGACCTCTGGGTCGGAGGCCTTGCGGAACGCCAGAACCTCTTCGGCGGACTGCTGGGCTCGACGTTCAACTACATCTTTGAACGCCAGATGACGGACCTCCAGGACGGGGACCGCCTGTACTACCTTTCCCGCACCTCGGGCCTGAACCTGCGGACCCAGCTGGAAGGCAACTCACTGTCCGAGCTCATCATGCGCAACACCGACGCATCGGCCCTCAAGGCTGACGTGTTCGGCGTCGCGGACTGCGAGTTCGAGATGGGCAACATCACCGCAACCACCGGCAACTCGGTGGCGGACGATCCGGCCTCGGCCTGCGACGAATCCGCACTCCTCATGCGGATGGCGGACGGCACCATCCGGTACCGCGTCAGCAACACCGTCGACCGTCCCGGGCTCAATGCCCAGTCCACATTCAACGGCCTGGACAACGTGAACCCCGACCTTGCGGTCGACAGGATCTGGGGCGGCATCGACAACGACACCATCTGGGGCAACAACGGCAACGACATCATCGAAGGCAACGATGGAGCCGACACCGTCCTCGGCGGCGACGGAAACGACCGCATCACCGATTCGCACGGTGACGACGTCCTCAAGGGCGGACCCGGCAACGACGCGATCGACGCCGGACCCGGCCTGGACATCATCATGTCCGGTGAAGGCCACGACTTCTCCAACGGCGGCCTCAACGGCAACGAAACGTTCGCAGGGGAAGGCAACGACCTGGTCCTTGCCGGCGACGGTCCGGACACCGTGTTCGGCGGCGGCGGCGATGACTGGATGGAAGGCGGAAACGCCAACGACCTGCTGCAGGGCGACAGCGGCGCACCGTTCTTCGACGACATCAACGCCCCGGGCCATGACGTCATGATCGGCGATTCCGGCGAAGACGACTACGACGCCGAAGGCGGCGACGACGTTATGGTCGCCGGCCCCGGCATCGAACGCAACCACGGGGTCTTCGGCTTCGACTGGGTCACGCACGCCCGCTCGGTCGAACCGGCCGAATCCGACATGCGCCAGATCATCGTCGACGGGCCCAACGCCCTCAAGGACCGCTTCCTCCTGGTCGAGGCCCTCTCGGGCTGGGACAAGGATGACGTGCTCCACGGCGACGACCTGGTGCCCTCGGTTCCGAATAACGAAGTCAACGTCGAAGGCCTGACGAACGAGTTGGACGCGGCAGGCATCGCGCGGATCAACGGACTGGCCGACCTGCTGCCAGCAGGCGCCACCACCTTCGGTGCCGGCAACATCATCATCGGCGGCTCCGGCAGCGACGAGATCTGGGGCCACGGCGCCGATGACATCATCGACGGCGACAAGTGGCTCAACGTCCGGCTCAGCGTTCTCAACAGCGACGGTACCGAGAGGAGTGCCAACTCACTGACCGAACTCCAGGCCGACATCATGGCCGGAAAGATCGATCCCGGCACCGTGAAGATCGTCCGGGAAATCCTTTCCAGCCCGGGCGAAACCGACGTCGACACGGCAGCGTTCTCCGGGGCAATGGACGAGTACGACATCAGCACCGTCGGCGCCGTCACCACGGTGACCCGCACCGGCGGCAACGGCAACACCAACGACGGCACGGACCGGATCACCAACGTTGAAAGGCTGCGGTTCTCGGACCAGACCATCGACCTTGTCCCGGCCGTTGTGGTGGCGCCGGCTGCCCCGGCTACCCCCGCCGCAGTTGCCGGAAATACGACCGCTACGGTGAGCTTCGCGGCTCCCGCGGGTGCCGAGACGCTCAACGTCCTGGTCCGCACCGGGGAAACCGTCGTCAACACCATCGAGGGAATCGCCGCCACGGAGACCAGCCGCGTGGTGGCCGGCCTGACCAACGGCACCGCCTACAACTTCCAGGTTGAGGCAGTCAATGCGGGAGGTACCAGTCCGCGGTCGGCGGCATCGAATGTGGTGACCCCGGTCAGATTCGTGGATGTGGCCCTCAACCACGATTTCTACACTGAGATTGCGTGGATGGCGAGCGAGGGTATCTCCGCGGGTTGGCCGGGACCGAATGAGACGTGGACTTACCGTCCGGCGTCCACCGTCAACCGTGACCAGATGGCTGCCTTCCTGTACCGGATGGCCGGCTCGCCGGACTACACGGCACCTGCTGTGTCGCGGTTCGCGGACGTGCCCACCAGCCACGGCTTCTACAAGGAAATCTCCTGGCTGGGAGAAAAGGGCATCTCGAAGGGTTGGGCGGGTCCGAACAATACGTGGACTTTCCGTCCGGAATCCACCATCAACCGTGACCAGATGGCTGCCTTCCTGTACCGGATGGCCGGCTCGCCGGACTACACGGCACCCGCGGCGTCCCGGTTCGTGGACGTTGCGCCCGGCCATGGCTTCTACAAGGAGATCTCGTGGATGGCAGAGAAGGGCATCTCGAAGGGTTGGGCAGAGGCGAACGGAACGTGGAGTTACCGTCCGGCGTCCTCCGTCAACCGTGACCAGATGGCAGCCTTCCTCTACCGGATGAGCAATATCGCCGGCTAGGAACACTGCACCACCGAACACAGGAACAGGCCCCGGGCAACCGGGGCCTGTTCCTGTGTCTGCGGCTTGGCGCGGTAGGCTGGGAACCCCCGGGATTCTCACGAATTCCGGCTATTCGTGTTGCCTGCACCCCCCCGTGATCCCTTCAGGAGCGACAGCTATGAGCCTCAACGGCCCCTCTCTCACCGGTTTGCGCCGCGTCCTCGCCGAAGACCGGAACTACGCCCGCGTCCGCGCCGAAGCCGCCCGCGGATTCGCCGCCCGCAGCGAGGACTACCAGATCAGCGCCCCCGCCGGGCTGCGCTCGGCGCTGCTCGCGGAAATGGCGGATGGGCTGGCCGCGCTAGCGGAAAAGACAGCAGAAGACACAGCGGAAGGCACAGCGGACAGCGCAACTGTCAACACAACAACGGCGGGAGGCCGCGGCCTCGCGCCGGTCGTCCTGGCCATCACCGCGACCGGACGTGAAGCCGAGGACCTCACCGAGGCCCTGCGCGCCTTCCTGCCGGCCGACGCCGTCGCCGAGTTCCCCAGCTGGGAAACGCTCCCGCACGAACGGCTCTCCCCGCGCTCGGACACCGTGGGCCGGCGCCTGTCGGTGCTGCGCAGGCTCGCGCACCCCGAAACCTCCACAAGCGGCGCGCTGCGCGTTGTCGTGGCCCCGGTGCGCGCGGTCGTGCAGCCGCTCGTGGCGGGACTGGGCGAACTGGCCCCGGTCACCCTGAAAGTGGGCCAGGAGGTCCCGTTCAGCGACGTCGTCCGGAGCCTCGCCGACGCCGCCTACGCCCGGGTGGACATGGTGACCCGGCGCGGCGAGTTCGCCGTCCGCGGCGGCATGCTGGATGTCTTCCCGCCCACCGAGGACCACCCCCTCCGGGTGGAGTTCTTCGGCGATGAAGTGGACCAGATGCGCTGGTTCGCCGTCGCCGACCAGCGCTCGCTGACCGCGCCCGGCGTGCACCACCCCACCGAACTGCACGCCCCGCCGTGCCGCGAAATCCTGATCACGCCCTCCGTGATGTCCCGCGCCGCGACGCTGAAAGCACAGCTGCCGGCCGCCGCGGACATGCTGGAGAAGATCGCCGGCGGCATCGCCGTGGAAGGCATGGAGTCCCTGGCACCGGTGCTGGTGGACGCGATGGTGCCGTTCCTGGAGCAGTTACCGGCCGGCTCGATGGCGGTCGTGATCGAACCCGAGAAGGTCCGGACCCGCGCCCACGACCTCGCCGCCACGAACGAGGAATTCCTCGAGGCGGCATGGTCGACGGCGTCCGACGGCGGCACGGCACCTCTGGACCTGAACTCCCAGGCCTCTGAAGCACTGCACTCCGCCAGCTTCCGTTCCCTCACCGAAACGCGCTCCGCTGCACTGGACCACGAGGTGTCCTGGTGGTCGATCACCTCACTGGCCACCGACGAGGAACTGCTGCCCGACGTCGACGTCCTGAACCTGCACGCCCGCGAACCCCGCGGCTACCAGGGCGACGTCGCCGAAATGATGGCCTTCATCGGCTCCCGCGTGCGCGAGCAGTGGCGCATCGTCGTCGTCACCGGGGGCCCCGGCCCGGCCCAGCGTCTCGCCGAACTCTTCCACGACAACGACATCCCCTGCGCCCGGGTCGACTCCCTCGACGACGACCCGCAGGCCGGGCTGATCGAGGTGACAACGGCCGCCGTCGGTCGCGGTTTTGTCCTGGAACCGCTCAAGCTCGCCCTGCTGACCGAGGCCGACCTGCTGGGACGGACCTCCGCCGGTTCCACGAAGGACATGCGCCGGATGCCGTCGAAGCGGCGGAACGCCGTGGACCCGCTGCAGCTCGTCGCCGGCGACTCCGTGGTGCACGAACAGCACGGGATCGGCCGGTTCGTGGAACTGATCCAGCGCAGGGTCGCGGGGGGAGGGGACGGGGTGCGCGAATACCTGGTGCTGGAGTACGCGCCGTCCAAGCGCGGCGCCCCGGGCGACCGGCTCTTTGTGCCCACCGACCAGCTGGACCAGGTGACCCGTTATGTCGGCGGGGACACCCCGGCGCTGAGCAAGATGGGCGGCGCGGACTGGGCCAGCACCAAGTCCAGGGCCCGCAAGGCCGTCAAGGAAATCGCCGGCGAGCTGATCCGGCTCTACTCGGCCCGGATGGCCTCCCGGGGCTACGCCTTCGGCCCCGACACCCCGTGGCAGCGCGAACTCGAGGAAGCCTTCCCGTATGTGGAGACCCCGGACCAGCTGACCACCATCAACGAGGTCAAGGCGGACATGGAGCGGGAGATCCCGATGGACCGGCTGATCTCCGGCGACGTCGGCTACGGCAAGACCGAGATCGCGGTCCGTGCCGCGTTCAAAGCCGTCCAGGACGGCAAACAGGTCGCCGTGCTGGTGCCCACCACGCTGCTCGCCCAGCAGCACTACGAGACCTTCACCGAACGCTTCTCCGGCTTCCCGCTGGTGGTCAAGCCGCTGTCCCGCTTCCAGAGCGGCAAGGAGGCCAAGGAGACCGCCGAAGGAGTCAAGGGCGGTTCCGTGGACGTCGTGATCGGCACCCACCGGCTGCTGTCCAAGGACTTCGCCTTCAAGGACCTCGGCCTCGTGATCGTCGACGAGGAGCAGCGCTTCGGCGTCGAGCACAAGGAAGCGCTCAAGAAGATGCGCACCAACGTGGACGTCCTGGCAATGAGCGCCACCCCGATTCCCCGGACCCTGGAAATGTCACTCACCGGCATCCGTGAGACCTCCACCCTGGCCACCCCGCCGGAGGAACGCCACCCGGTGCTGACGTACGTGGGCCCGTACACGGACAAGCAGACCTCCGCGGCGATCCGCCGCGAACTCATGCGCGAAGGCCAGGTGTTCTTTGTGCACAACCGGGTGTCCACGATCGACCGCACCGCGGCGAAGATCCGCGAACTGGTCCCGGAGGCCCGCGTGGAGGTGGCGCACGGGCAGATGTCCGAGAGCCGGCTCGAGCAGATCATCGTTGATTTCTGGGAGAAGCGCTTCGACGTGCTGGTCTGCACCACCATCATTGAGACCGGCCTGGACATCTCCAACGCCAACACGCTGATCGTGGACGGGGCGGAGAAGTACGGGCTGTCCCAGCTGCACCAGCTGCGCGGACGCGTGGGCCGCGGCCGCGAACGCGCCTACGCGTACTTCCTGTACCCCTCGGAGAAGCCGCTGGGCGAGGTGGCGCTGGAACGGCTCAAAGCTGTCGCCACCCACAACGAGCTCGGCGCCGGCATGCAGCTGGCCATGAAGGACCTCGAGATCCGCGGCGCCGGCAATCTGCTCGGCGGGGAGCAGTCCGGCCACATCCAGGGCGTCGGCTTCGACCTCTACATCCGCCTGGTCGGCGAGGCCGTCGCGGAGTACCGGGGCGAGGCCGAGGAGAAGGCCGCGGAGATGAAGATCGAGCTGCCGGTCAACGCGCACCTGCCGCACGACTACGTGCCGGGCGAGCGGCTGCGCCTTGAGGCGTACCGCAAGCTCGCCTCGGCCATCACCTATGAGGCGATCGAGGAGGTGCTCGCGGAGCTCGTGGACCGCTACGGCGAGCTGCCGCTGCCCGCGACGAACCTGATCGACGTCGCCCGCTTCCGGGTGGGCGCCCGCGAGGCCGGGCTGTCCGACGTTGCCCTGCAGGGGAACTTCGTCAAGTTCTCGCCGGCGCAGCTGCCGGAGTCCAGGCTCATGCGGCTCACCCGGATGTACCCCGGGGCGCAGTCCAAGCCGGCCCTGGACGCGGTGCTCATCCCCAAACCCAAGACCGCCCGGATCGGCGGCCGGGACCTGCAGGACGCCGAGATCCTCCAGTGGGCCAACGGCGTCATCCGCAACATCTTCTCCGGCTCCGCCGCACCTGCAGCACCGTCGGTGAACTGAAGAATGATGGGAGGACACCACGCCGCGTCGGGAGCCGCGGCGTGGGTGGCCATTGCCTCGACGGGTCCCTACGCGCTGGGCTGGTACCCGCTGGACGCCACCGGGATCGTGATCGGCGGGATGGCGACGGCGGGGACTGCCCTGGTCTGCGACTGGGACCACCGCTCCAGCACGGTGGCGCATTCGCTGCCGCCGCTGTCCAACGTGATCGCCGTCGGCATCGAAAACGTCTCCGGCGGTCACCGGCAGGGCACGCATTCCGTGCTTGGGGCGGCCTTCTTTGTGCTGCTCGCGGCCCTGGCCGGGCAGCTCCAGCTGCAGACGGACTGGGGCCTGCTGTCGGTGGGCGCCGGGCTGCTGTGCATGTTTATGATCAACATCGCAGCCAAAGCCCTCAAACTCTTCCCGAAGTACGGCTGGATCAGCAACTGGGTCTTCGCCCTCGCCATGGCCGGACTGGTGACGTGGTTCGCTCCGCACCAGTGGACCTGGCTGCCGGTCTCGATGCTGACCGGGGTGCTGGTCCACATCGTCGGGGACATGATCACCACCGGGGGAGTGCCGCTGCTCTGGCCCATCGTGATCAGGCCGCCGAAGCTCCTGCGGAAACTGCCGCTGCTCCGAAACCTCTGGAGGTCCAACGGGGCGTTCTCCATCCCCCTGCTGGGCCGTGCCGGCTCGCGGCGGGAATGGTTCGTGCTGATCCCGGTCAGTGCCTACGCCATGATCGGCATGTTCGGCGCGGTGCTGGCCCTGGCCAGGCTGCACTGGCCGGACGCCGTCGCCCTGGGGACCGGTCTTGTCCAAAGCCTCTTCGGGGTGCCCGACGGCGCTTAAATGACTGAAGCTCCGCAAAATCCGGAGCTTCAGTCATTGAGGGACGTGGTGTCTAGAATTCGCCCGCGGAATCCGAGCGGCCGGTGACGGTCTGCGGAATCCAGAACGCCAGGGCGAACAGCACGAGGCAGGCGACCATCGGCAACGGGTTGCCCAGCGTCAGGAAGCTCAGGGAGTACAGGGACGCGCCGAAGAGGACCATCATCAGGACGAAGAGGATGATGCTGGAGCCGAGGCTGTTCTCGTTCTGCGGCGTCGTGGCGGTGGTGGTCTTGCTGGACATTCGTTCCTCCTCGGCCCCGTGGGGCTCAAACTGTGGCGGCTGCGGTTGTTATCGGATAGCAGTCAGTACGCGGAGGAACCCTGTTCACCCTTGACGATCGCGATGCCCGAGCTGGCGCCAATTCGTGTTGCACCTGCAGCTATCATAGCCTGTGCATCGGCGAGCGATCGCACCCCGCCGGAGGCCTTGACACCCAGGTCCGGGCCCACGGTGCGGCGCATCAGCGCGACGTCCCCGGCGGTGGCTCCGCCGCCGTTGAATCCGGTGGACGTCTTCACGAAGTCGGCGCCCGCCGCAACGGCCGCCTCGCAGGCCAGCACCTTCTGGGCGTCGTCCAGCAGCGACGTTTCGATGATGACCTTCAGGATGGCGCCGCCGTCGTGCACGGCCCCGGCAACGGCCGTGATGTCATCGACCAGGGCGCCCTTGTCGTTGGCCCGGGCCGCGGCGATGTTAATCACCATGTCGACTTCCTCGGCACCGTCCAGCACCGCGCCGCGGGCCTCAAAGGCCTTGACGTCGCTGGGAGTGGCGCCCAGCGGGAAGCCAACGACGGAGCACGTCAGCACGCCGGAGCCCTTCAGTGCCTTCTTGACCGTCTTGACCCACACCGGGTTGACGCATACGGACTTGAACCGGTACTCAGCGGCCTCGGCACAGATCTTGAGGATCTCGGCCTCGCTGGCCTCCGGCTTGAGCAGGGTGTGGTCGATGTAGGAGGCAATATTCCGGGCGTTTCCGGCTTCGCCGGCAGCGGGGGTGGTGCTTCCGGCAGTTGCGGCGGCTTCGTTGCTCATGGTGGTCCCTTCGTGGCTTCTCAGTTGTCCATCTTGCCACAACGGGACGCCCTGGGGAGGGCGTCCGTGCCGGGTTCAGGCAGCGTCGGCGAGGGGTTCCGCCAGGCCGGCCCGGAGCAGCTGGGAGGCGCAGACGGAGGCGGCGGAGGAGGCGGCCACCAGCAGTCCCAGGCGGACGCCGTCGAACACCGCGGCATCCCCGATGGCCCAGATTCCCGGGACGGACGTGCGGAAGTTCCGGCCGATCACAATCCCGCCCTGGCGCGCCGTCTTCAGGCCGGCGCTGACCGCGAGGGCGTCGCGGGCAACCGGCTCCTCGGCCAGGACCACAAGGTCCCCGGCCATGCTGGAACCGTCCTCGAACACAATCCCCGCGGCCGCGAGCGTCGAACCCGCGAGGGTGGGGACAACGGAGGCCGGCCGCCGGGTGGTGCGGACAGGGCGGACGCCGCGGGCGCGCAGCACGGCCTCGGCCTGCCCCGCGGCCGTCCCCGTGCCGACCAGGATGCCCAGGGGCCGCCGGCCCAGGACCCGGGTGACGTTCTTGACGGCCTCGCCCAGCCGGGCGGCGTCGTCGATGCTGGTGTAATTCACGCACCGGCCTTCCCCTGCCAGGGGTGCGCCGGAGGGGGAGGACCCGGTCGCGATGACCAGCTGGTCGTAGCTGAACTCCAGGCCGTCCGCCGTCGTGACGTAGCGGCTGTCCGGGTCGATGTAGCTCGCCGGCTGGCCGAAGCGGACGGAAACCTGCGGGAGCCCGGCGAGTTCCAGCAGCTCCCCGGGGGCATCATCCCGGTTGCTGAGCACCGTGATGCCGCCGGCAAACGGGGTCCGGGTGAGCTGGCGGACGAGGGCCTGCGCGGCAGGGCCGGCCCCGGCGATGACGATCCGGGGCCAAGCCTGGGAATCGGCGGAAACGGTGGGGGTGGCGGACATGGTGAGGCCCTTTCGCTGGTGGCCCGTGGTGTGGCCTGACTGCTTGATGAACCCAGCGTAGGCGGGTGGTTTTTCCGGCGTGTTTCCGCTGTGTTGCGGGATGTCCGACGCCCGTTCGCCAATGTTTACCCGCCGGTAATGGCGTGGGTCACGCCCGGATCCGGTAGCCGCGCTTAACCACGGTTTCCGCGGGCCGCCCTGGTCGGGGGCGCCAGGCTGAGGTCGAGCTCTGGGGGCTGGCCGGGAGGGGCTACAGCCCCAGCGCCTCGCGGACGTCCACCAGGACGGCGTCGAGTGCGGCGCGTGCCTCGTGCCGCGCCTCGGGCAGTTCGGCGGCCGAGCCAACGCTGCGGATGACCTCCAGGTAGCACTTGAGTTTGGGCTCGGTCCCGCTGGGGCGGATGATGATGCGGCTGGAATCCTTCGTCAGGTACAGCAGGCCGTCGGTGGGCGGCAGCTGTGCGCTGCCCTCGGCGAGGTCCGTGACGGTTTCGACGGCGGAGCCGCCGAACGATTCCGGCGGGCTGACGCGCAGCCGGTTCATCATGGCGTCCAGCAGGCCCAGGTCCGCGACCCGGATGCTGAGCTGGTCGCTCGCATGCAGCCCGTGCACCAGGTACAGCTCGTCGAGCGTATCGAAGATGGTCCTGCCGTCGGCCTTCGCCGCCGCCGCGAATTCCGCGATCAGCACCGCCGCGGAGATCCCGTCCTTGTCCCGGACCAGGGAGGGCGCGACGCAGTAACCCAGTGCCTCCTCGTAGCCGTACAGCAGCCCGGGGACACGGGCAATCCACTTGAAGCCGGTGAGCGTTTCCTCATGGGCGAAGCCCGCCGCGGCAGCGATCCGGGCGAGCAGCCGGGAGGACACGATCGAATTCGCGAACACTCCTGCTGTGGGTTCTCCGCTGCGGCTGCCGCCGCCGGCCGCCAGCCGCGCCACGATATGCGCGCCGAGCAGGGCTCCGACCTCGTCCCCGCGCAGCATCCGCCAGGCGCCGGTGTCCGGATCCTTCGCGGCCACCGCGGCGCGGTCCGCGTCGGGGTCGTTGGCGATCACGATGTCTGCGTCCACCCGGGCCGCGGTTTCCAGGGCCAGGTCCAGGGCGCCGGGCTCTTCGGGGTTGGGGAAGTTCACAGTGGGGAAGTCGGGGTCCGGTTCGGCCTGCTCGCGGACCAAAGTGACGTCGGCAAAACCGGCTGCGTGCAGCACCGCCACGGCGGTCCCGCCGCCCACACCGTGCATCGGAGTGAGGACAATCCGGAGCTCGCGGGCCGGGAAGCGCTCGGGTTGGGCCAGGGCGGCGACGGCGGCCTCGTAGCCGGCGGCGACGGACGGATCCAGCACGGTCCAGCCCTCCGTGGCCAGGGCAACGCCGGAGAGCTCACCGACGGCGTCGATTTCCGCCGCGATCAGGGCATCGTACGGCGCCACGATCTGCGCGCCGCGTCCGCTCTCCTCGACGGCGTGGCGGCCCAGGTAGACCTTGTAGCCGTTGTCCTGCGGCGGGTTGTGGCTGGCGGTGACCATCACGCCGCCGTCGCACTCCAGGGCCCGCACCGCATAGGCGAGCAGCGGGGTGGGCAGCGGGCCCGGCATCAGGAAGGTCTCGACGCCGGCGGCGGTGAGGACCGCCGCGGTTTCTTCCGCGAAGATGTCCGAGTTGTGCCGGGCGTCGTAGCCGACGACGGCGCGCGGCCGGGTGCCGGGGGAGGCCTGGGTGACGGCGCCGGTCAGGAACGCGGTGAATCCCGCGGCGGCGCGGCGCACCACAACGCGGTTCATCCGGTTCGGCCCGGGGCCGAGGGCTGCCCGCAGGCCTGCGGTGCCGAACTGCAGGGTGCCGCCGAAACTGTCGGCGAGCTCCTGGCGGGCCGCAGCGGCCCCGCCGCCGGCGAGCCGGACCAGTTCGGTCAGGGTGGCGGCGGTGGCGGGATCCGGGTCCTGGGCGGCCCAGGTACGGGCGTCGCTCAGCAGGCGGGTGAGTTCGGCATCAGAAGACGTCATAGGAACCAAACTAGCGTCATTCGCCCCGGATCCCTCCCCCGACAAGCGAGAGGCCGCCGGACAGGTCAATTGCAGGAGTACCGGCCCGCAGCCCTTGACAGCCAATTTTCCGGACACGTAACGTCTGCAATATGAAGATGGGCCGTGGGGTGGAATGGGCAGTGCACAGCTGCGTCAATATGGCGTGGACACCGGCCGGCGAGGCGGTCAACAGTGCCCGGCTGGCGGCGTACTACAAACTCCCGGGCGCCTATCTCAACAAGCAACTCCAGACGCTGGTCCGCGCCGGGATCCTTGCCTCGGTCTCCGGCCCGCGCGGTGGTTTCCACCTGGCGCGAAGGCCGGAGAACGTTACGGTTCTGGATATCGTCCTGGCCCTGGAAGGCACTGATCCGGTGTTCCGCTGCGAAGGCATCCTGGCCAACGTCCCCGACGCCGACTCGGAGCCCAACTACGTCCGGACCTGCCTGATCTCCCAGACCATGCGCCAGGCCGAACTTGCCTGGCGGCAGGCGCTGGCGCGGCAGACTATTGCCGGGATCGCGGATTCGATGGAACGGCGGTTCCCGCAGGACCGGGAAAAAGCACTGCGCTGCCTGGCCCCGGGGGGATAGGGCCTCAGAGCTTCGCGATGATCTCCGCCAGCAGTTTGGAGATGCGCGGGCCCGCGGACTGTCCGGCTTCGAGGACTTCCTCATGGCTCAGCGGCACCGGGCTGATGCCGGCGGCGAGGTTGGTCACGAGCGAAATGCCGAAGACCTCCATGCCCGCGTGGCGGCCGGCGATGGCCTCGAGCGCGGTGGACATGCCCACCAGGTTCGCGCCGATCCGCTTGGCGTACTGCACCTCGGCCGGGGTTTCGTAGTGCGGCCCGGTGAACTGGGCATAGATGCCTTCGTCCAGGGTGGGATCAACTTCGCGGGCCAGGGCGCGGATCCGCGCGGAGTACAGGTCGGTGAGGTCCACGAAGGTGGCGCCTTCAAGCGGGGACGTCGCGGTGAGGTTGATGTGGTCGCTGATCAGCACGGGGGTCCCGGGCGTCCAGTCCTCGTTGAGGCCGCCGCAACCGTTGGTCAGGACGAGGGTCTTGCAGCCCGCCGCGGCAGCGGCGCGGACGCCATGGACGACGGCGCGGACGCCTTTGCCCTCGTAGTAGTGGGTGCGGGCGCCCAGGACCAGGGCGCGCTTGCCCTCCCTGGTCAGCACGGAACGGATGGTGCCGACGTGGCCCACCACCGAAGGGGAGGAGAAGCCGGGGACCTCGTCCGCGGAGAGGATGGCGGTGGTCTCGCCGATCAGTTCGGCGGCGTCGGCCCAGCCCGAGCCGAGCACCAGAGCGACGTCGTGCGCGTCGATCCCTGTCTCTTCGGCGATGTAGTCGGCGGCGGCGCGGGCGGCGTCGAAGGGGTCCGTGTTCAGGAATTCTGTTGTACTCACCGGTACAAGTTATCGTGCCGGCGGCGTGCTGCCCAGCACCCGGTCCGGCACCTGCGCCTGCATCCGGGCCTGCAGTCTGCCGGGTGTGATGCGGGTCCGGATTCTTGGTGGTGCCGGTCCGGATGGTGGACAATGGTTGATTGTGTCTACGCATCCCGATTTCAGCTCACCCCGCATCGCAATCCTGGGCGGAGGGCCCGGCGGCTACGAAGCTGCCATGGTCGCCGCCTCCCTGGGCGCGAAGGTCACCATCATCGAACGGGCGGGGCTCGGCGGCTCCGCGGTGCTGACCGACGTCGTGCCGTCCAAGACACTGATTGCGACGGCGGACCTGATGACCCGCGTTGGCGAGGCCGGCGAGCTCGGCGTGAAGTTCGACCTCGACGGCGGCGACTGCATGCCGACGATGCGCGCGGACCTCAAACACATCAACGACCGGCTGATGCGGCTGGCCCGGCAGCAGTCCACGGACATCCAGAACGGGCTCGAAAACCAGGAAGTCCGGATCATGCTCGGCTCCGGCAAAATGCTGGACAGCCGCACCATTGAGGTCCTCACCGCCGAGGGCACGGAAACCATCGAGGCGGACGCGATCCTGCTGGCCGTCGGTGCCCACCCGCGCGAGCTGCCAACCGCCCGCCCGGACGGCGAGCGGATCCTGAACTGGGCGCAGATCTACAACATGGACGAGCTCCCCGAGGACCTGATCGTGGTCGGCTCCGGTGTGACCGGCGCCGAGTTCGCCTCCGCCTACAACGGCCTCGGTTCCAAAGTCACCCTGATTTCCAGCCGCGACCGCGTGCTGCCCGGCTCGGACACCGACGCCGCCGAGGTCCTCGAGGGCGTCTTCGAACGCCGCGGCGTCAAGGTGCTGTCCCGGGCCCGCGCCGAGACCGTGGAACGCACCGGGGACGGCGTCATCGTCACCCTCGGCGACGGCTCCAAGGTCACCGGCAGCCACTGCCTGGTTGCCGTCGGCTCCATCCCGAACACCGCCGGCATCGGCCTCGAGGAGGCCGGCGTGGCGCTCACCGAGAGCGGCCACATCAAGGTCGACGGCGTCTCCCGCACCACCGCGCCGAACATCTACGCCGCCGGCGACTGCACCGGCGTGCTGGCGCTCGCGTCCGTGGCCGCCATGCAGGGCCGGATCGCGATCGCGCACATCCTGGGCGACAGTGTGACCCCGCTCAAGCTGCACCAGGTCGCGTCCAACATCTTCACCTCGCCCGAAATCGCGAACGTGGGCGTCTCCGAGGCGGAGATCGAATCCGGCAAGTACCAGGCCGACGTCGTGAAGCTCTCGTTGCGCAGCAACGCCCGCGCCAAGATGCGCAACCACAAGGACGGCTTCGTCAAGATCTTCGCCCGGAAGGGCTCCGGCACCGTGATCGGCGGTGTGGTGGTGGGCCCGAACGCCTCCGAGCTGATCTTCGCCATCTCCCTCGCTGTGACGCAGAAACTGCACGTCGACGACGTCGCGAGCACCTTTTCCGTATACCCGTCGCTGAGCGGTTCGATCTCCGAGGCGGCCCGGCGCCTGCACGTCCACATGTAGCAAACGCCGGGGGTCGGTAGCCATGCAGAGTCCACCGCCCCGGGTCCTGCCTTTCTGCTTTCTTTCTGGTCGGGTTCGGGGCCTAGAAGGGGTACGGGGCGATGTCCGGACGGACGGTCAGCCACTGGATTTCGGTGAAAGACTCCATATTGGCGTGGTGCCCGCCGATCCGGGAGCCGTTGCCCGAGTTCTTCATCCCCCAAACGGTGAGTTGCGTGCGTGCCGCCGGCGGCCAGCCGGGCCCCCCTGCACCGCGTCCTGGACGATCGAGTCGACCCGGTGCAGCTGCTTCCCGTCGATGATCGGGCCCAGGGCCACAGTCCCGCTCGTCGGATCCCCGACGGGCAGATGCCTGGCTTTCTCCGCGAGAGCACTGACATAGTCTTCATAGATGTCCTCGTGCACGATGTGGCGCCCTGCGGTCATGCAGATCCGGCCCTGGTGCATAAAGGACCCGAACGCCGCGGCGGAGGCGGCCCTGGCCAGGTCCGCGCCCGGCAGGACAATCAGCGCGTTGTTGCCGCCGAGTTCCAGGTGCGCGCGCTTGAGCAGCCGCCCGGCCGGCAGCCCGGCCTCCTCGAAGATCCGCACCAGCGTCACCCCGCCGCAGACCGCCGTGCGGGGGTCGGGCTTGAGCAGCACGGCGTTGCCGAGGGCCAGCGCGGGGGCGACCGCGCGGATGGAGTGGATCAGCGGGAAGTTGAACGGCGCAATCACGGACACGACGCCGACCGGGCGCCGGCGGGCGAAGGACCAGCGGTTTTCGTGCGAGGTCAGCACGTCCCCGGCCGGGAGGGACGGCAGCGCCGAGGCCTCGCAGCATTCGTTGGCCGCGATGTGCGTTTCCAGGCCTGCCTTGGGCGCAATGCTGCCGGACTCGCGCACGATCCAGTCCTGGATCTCGGCGGCGTGCTCCTCCCAGAGCAGCCCGGCGCGGCGCAGCACGGCGGCGCGGTCCTCGGGGTTGAGTTTTGCCCGGTCCTTCTGGGCAGCCGCCGCTGCGCCGGCGGCGTCACGGACGTCCCCGACGGAGGCGAGGCCATAGCTGCCCAGCGTCGCGCCGGTGGCGGGCTCAAGGGGCCTTTGTACATCACATGTCGCGGGGCCGCCGCCGTCAAGGGTGCGGCGCGCTTTCGGGACGACGGTGACGTTCGACCCTACGTCTCCACCGCGGTGCGGGGACACAGTGGGGCATGGCCAACATCTATATCGCTTATGGAACCGTGGAGGGGCAGACAGCCCAGATCGCGGAGTACATCGCAGAGCTGATCCGGACCCACGGGCACCGGGTAGAAGCGGCGGACCTCAAGCAATCCGGGGACACCCTTCCGGGAGGCTACGACGGCGTCATCGTTGCGGCCTCGGTCCACATGGGCAAGCACGAGGGGCACGTCACGGACTTTGTGAAGAAGAACCGCGGAGAGCTCGAGCGTCTCCCGTCAGCCCTGGTTTCGGTCAGCCTGGCCGCCCACGGCGACGAGCAGAACGCGGAGGGCTACGTGGAGAAGTTCGAGGAGGAAACGGGATGGCGGCCCTCGCATGTCGGATTGTTCGCCGGGGCGCTGCTGTACACCCACTACAACTTCCTCAAACGCCGGCTGATGAAGAAAATCACCAAGGACAAGGGGTCCGCTGACCTGGATACGACCCGCGATTACGTCTATACCGAATGGGACGGCGTCCAGCGGTTCACCGAGGACTTCCTGGCCGGACTGGCTGCCCCGTCCGGTTAAGAACAGGCGAACGGTCAGGAGCGGGCGTAGGGCGGGACCGTGTCCCAGACGTTGTAGGGCTTGAACCAGTGCTCGAAGCCCAGCCGGTCGGCGTCGTCCTCGAGGACGTCGAGGCTGTCCGAGTAGAGGGCTTCGCTGTCCGCGTCCTCCAGCAGGACTTCCTGGACCTGTTCCCGCCAGTCCTCCGGGAGGTCGAGTTCGTAGATGTCCTCGGTGATTTCCGCCTGATCGAGCAGGCAGCGGACGGCGAGTTCGGCGGCAAGGCAGCCGGGGGCGGTCCAGCCGCGGACCAGACACGCCGTGACGTCGGCAGCGACCACGATGAACTTCCGGGTGAACTTCGAGTCATAGCTGGACGCGAACTGGGGCGGGAGCGAGGACAGCACCGAGGTCCCGGCGATGTCGGACGGGGTGATGGAATCCAGCCGGCTCAGGGTGCCCAGATCGCGGAAGAGCTGGTCGATGAGGATGCTCGATGAGTTCCACAGCAGGCCTGCCAGCAGGCGGGTCCGGCGCACCGCTTTCTGGCGGTCCTCCGCCGGGACGGCCGCCATCTCCTGAAGGTCCTCGGGGTCGAACAGGAGCCGCTGTTCCGGCGTCATGTCATCCGGGTGGGGATCGAGGCCCAGCAGTTCCAGGCCCAGCCCGGTCAGCTTGTCGGCGTCGGCCAGGAGTTCGTCGGTGATGTCGTCGTCGTCGGCGCTCATGGCCCCGATGCTACCCGCCATCAGTTGCCGGCCCGATTCCTGTTACGCGGAGGTTTGCGGGCGTCGTCATGCCGCTGCTGACCGCGCATTTCCCGACGCCGGACTCCCGCTCGCCATCCTGACCGACACAAGATCGACGATCCCGCAGATGAGGGGAACCACGCTCGCCGCCGTGAGCGATGTGATCGGGCCGGACCTTCCGATGATCGTGATCAGCAGCGGCAGCACACCCAGGGCCACGAGGAGCCAGCCGGCCAGCGCGGTCCGCTTCAGGCCGAGCACGGCGGCCGGGAAGGACAGGGCGATGACGCTGACGGCTATCACAGGTCCGTTCTCGCTGATGAATTCCCGCAGGGCCGCGGGGCCGAATGCGAGCCACACGCATGCCGCGATGAAGGCGGATGCGAGGGCGAGCAAGAGGGGCGCGGTCGGTGCCGGCCAGAACCAGGCCGAGATTGCGAGGATGAGCATGGGCAGCACCCAGGCGAGGGTCATCAGCAGTCCGGCGTTGCCGCCCGGGTCCGCCATGGCATACCCGCCGATGAAGATACCCGCGAGGACCGTGAACACCGCCATGATGGCCGCCCCGGTGCGTTGCAGTGCCGTGGCCCGCCGCTGGGGATCCTTCTCTCTCGCCAGGACACTACCCAGCACGACGCCGACCACAACGATCGCGCCGACAGCCGGGATGATGGGGACATTCATGGGGTGCCTCCTGCATGGACCGGTTCCGGGTTCAGTACACGCCGGGGCGCCGTGCTCGGCCGGGAACGTTGCAGGCGGAGCGGAGGGAGGTAGCCCGGTACTTATGCCTCTGGGGCCCGGCGCCGGTCAGCGACACACTGATGCCATGAGTACTGTGCTGACGCTGATTCCCCCGGTTCAACGCAACGTGGGCGCCAACCGGGCGCTGCATCCGGACTGTTCCTGGATCCGTCTGGTGCGCGCCGGGACCGGACTTGCCATGCTCGCCGCCCTCGCCCAGGAGATCTACGACGCGACGCAGCCGGGCAACTCCGTTGACATCCCCCAGCTCATCTCCCAGTTCACGTTCCAGTCAAACCTCGTCCTCGGGCTCGTGCTCCTCGTGTCCGCCGCGCGGCGACGTGCGCGGCTGCCCCTGTGGTGGGATCACCTGTTCGGAGCCCTCGCGTTCTACCTGGTGATGACGGGCATCATCTACGTGGTGCTCGTGGCCCCGCCTGGTGAGCCGTGGTGGACGCTGGACATGTACTGGCCGTGGATGATCACCCACCGCATCGCACCGCTGGTCGCGGGGCTCGACTGGCTCCTCGTCACCCGCACCGTCCGCGGCCCGTGGCCCAGGCCCCTCCTCTGGCTGTGCTACCCGGTCGCTTTCCTGGTCTTTTCGTGGGTGCGCGGTGCCCTCGATGGCTGGTATCCCTACGACTTCCTCGACCCGAGGCTCGACGGCGGCTGGCCGGCGGTGATCGCCACGAGCGCGCAGGTGCTCGCCGCGTTCCTCGTGGTCGGGGTCCTGATGCACCTCGCCGGCAATGCCCGGGTGCGCCTCTCCCGCGGACCCGGAAAGGAGTCCCATGCCTAGCCGCCGGTCCTGCCCGGTTCGACCCGGCGTCGCGCTCATGTCCGTGCTCGTTCTGTTCCTCGCCGCGTGCTCCCAGCCCGCGGGCCAGAGCGGGCCGGGGTCGTCGCAGGCCCCCTCATCCAGCACGGGCAACCCGGCCTGCGATCTCATCACCCCGGAGATTGCGGCGAAGGTTGAACCCGGGCTCGTGCCGGTGGGCCAGATCATCCCGGCCAGGCCACCGGGAAGCAAGGCCTACCTGTGCAGCTATTCCAGCAAGTCCGAAACAGGTATGACCGCCCTGTCGGTGGCCCTCATTTCTCCCGCATCGACCGCCGACATCTCCAAAGCGAAGTCGACGTCCGACTGTCTACCTGTCACGGGCATCGGCGACTTCGCCTGCCTGCAGTGGACGGGCTACTTCCGCGGTGAGGCCGGCGGCGCGTCCGCGAATGTCGTCCTGACGGCTGTCCGGGGCAACGAGACCCTGGAGGTGCCCTACGTGGCCTCACCGCCCATGGCCGGGGCCGGCGTCCCGGACGGCGACGCGATGGCCCGGTCGCTCTCACAGGCAGCCGTGGATGCCGGCTGGGGCAACGGAACCGCACTCAGCGTCCCCGCCGCTCCGCCCGTGGGTCCGCCGGCGACGACGAACAACGCGGTCTGCGCCCTGGTCAGTCCCGATGAGCTCAAGCAGGCCTTCGGGGCGAAGACCCAACCGCAGCTCCTCCCGGGCGGGGTCAGCTGCCGCTACACGTTCGGGGACCTGGGCACACCGGGCCCGGACTCCCTTATCTTCTCGATCGAAGTCCTCGAGGGTTCAGCCTCGGCGCTGGCCGGCCGGGGCATGCCCGGCGAGCCGCTCGACGGCGTCGGGGACAAGGCGGCCTTCAGCATGGGAACCGAACCCGCGGGCCCGAAATCCCTCCGCCCGGCCGGCGATGTGCCGATCACGATCCTGACCGTCATGGTGGTCAGGGGCCAGAACCTCGCGACATTCACCGCGCAGGTCCTGATCTCCCCGACGGGGCCCACAGCCGAGCAGACGAAGGATCAACTCATCACCCTCGTGCGGGGCGTCGAGTTCTGACGAGGCGCGGACCCGGCCGCCTTGTTAAAGTGCCGTGACAAATGCGTATCGGCGTATCGGCGAGGTGATGGCGGGTGAGGGGCTCTGTGGGGCGTAGTGTGATGACAGTCACGTGAGACAAATCTCCGTGTCCATATAGTGGAACATGTGTCCATTGGCTGGACGCCGGAACCTATTATGTAAGCATACGTATCCTCTTCCGGACGCCCCCGAACAGGCCCAGTCCGGTCTTCATGAAAGCGCCATTACATGTCATCCACTGCCACTTCCGCAGAGCAGGGGTCCGCCCAGCCGGTGAACTCCCGCGGCCGCGTCATCGTCGCCAGCCTGGTCGGCACCACCGTTGAGTTCTACGACTTCTACGTGTACGCCACCGCCGCTGTGCTGGTCTTCCCGAAGCTCTTCTTCCCCGGCCAGAACGAGACCACCCAGCTGCTGGCATCTTTCGCCGTGTTTGGCGTCGCGTTCATCGCCCGTCCGCTCGGGTCCATCATTTTCGGCCACTTCGGTGACAAGTTCGGCCGCAAGGGCACCCTCGTGGCGTCGCTGCTGACCATGGGTATTGCCACCTTCCTCATCGGCTGCCTCCCGACCGCGCTCGTCCCGGGCTGGGAGTTCTGGGCTCCGGCGCTGCTGGTCGTTATGCGCTTCGCCCAGGGCCTGGCCCTCGGCGGCGAATGGAGCGGTGCAGCCCTGCTGGCCACCGAGAACGCCCCGGCGAACAAGCGTGCCATCTACGGCACGTTCCCGCAGCTGGGTGCGCCGATCGGCTTCATCATCGCCAACGTGATCTTCCTGGTCTTCAGCTACGCCCTGACGCCAGTCGCCTTCATGGAATGGGGCTGGCGTGTGCCGTTCCTGCTCAGTGCCGTGATGGTCATCATCGGCCTCTACGTCCGGCTCAAGCTGATCGAGACCCCGGCCTTCACCAAGGTCCTGGAGTCCAACGAGGTCGCCAAACTGCCGCTGGCCCGGGTCTTCAACACCAGCTGGCGCCAGCTGATCCTGGGCACGTTCATCATGCTCGCCACCTACGTGCTGTTCTACCTGATGACCACGTTCACGCTGACCTACGGCACCAGGGCCTCCAGCCTGGACGCCGCGAAGGCCGCAGCGGAGAAGGCCGGCAAGCCGATGACCGAGGCCGCGGCCGCCGCTTTCGTCCCCGGCCTGGGCTACAGCCGCAACGACTTCCTCTGGATGCTGATTGCCGGCGTCGTGTTCTTCGGTATCTTCACCCTGGTCTCCGGCCCGCTGGCTGAAAAGTACGGCCGTCGCAAGATGCTGATCGCCGTGACCTTCGGCATCATCGGCTTCGGCATGCTCTTCGTCCCGCTGTTCAGCGCCGGATTCGTCGGCACGATGGCCCTGCTGATCATCGGCTTCTCCCTGATGGGGCTGACCTTCGGGCCCATGGGTGCGCTGCTGCCGGAGCTGTTCCCGACGAACGTCCGGTACACCGGCTCCGCCATCAGCTACAACGTCTCGAGCATCCTCGGAGCGGCCGTGGCCCCGTTCATCGCCGTCTGGCTCTGGGAAATGGGCAAAGGCAGCCCCGCGCTGGTCGGCGTCTACCTCGCCTCCATGGCCGTGCTGACGCTGATCGCCCTGTTCGTCAGCAAGGAAACCCGCGACCTGGACTACACCAACAACGTGGCCTGAGGCTCGCTTCCCGGGCCGTGCTGACGCTCCAGCCCGGTTACTGACGGAAAATGCCCGGTGTGTTCGCTGAACACACCGGGCATTTCCGTGTCGGCGGGAGGGTGCCGGAAAAGCAACCGGGCAGGAACGCCGGCAGGCGCCCGGCAGCCGGGGGTTTTAGCGCGCGTACCGTTCCACGAAGTTCCGCAGGATCTTCATCGATTCCGTGGCCGTGAACCGCCGGGCATCCTCCATCAGCCGTTCGGCGGATTCCGGCGGGAAGTAGCCGGCGTGGCGGTAGATGTCGATCCTGGTGACCAACCCTTGCGCATCGAGCTCAGGGTGGAACTGGGTGGCGTACAGGTTGGTCTTGATCCGGAACATGTGCACCGGGCAGGCAGCGGAGCTGGCCAGGAGCACCGCGTGCGGGGGCAGCAGGGTGCAGGCTTCCTTGTGGCCGGTGAACGCCGTGAAACTCTCCGGCAGTCCCCGGAGCATGGGATCCGCCAGGCCTTCGTCCGTCAGTGTGATGGTCACGCCGCCCAGGCCCTCGCCGTAGGTCCGGTCGATGACCGCGCCCTGGTGCCGGCCCAGCGTGCCGACCCCGTAGCAGGCGCCGAGGAAGGGGAAATCCTCAGGCACGATCCGGTCGAGCAGTGCCGCGAGCTCATGCTCCACCCGGTGCTGGACGTCGCTTTTCTGCTCCGCGGGGTCGCTGGAGGTGAACGGGCTCCCGCCCACAATCACACCGGAGTACTCGGAGAGGTCCAGCCGGGGCAGCGGAGCGGCTTCCATCCGGATCCGCCTCAGCTGCGGGGGTTCAAGCCCGCCGTAGCGCAGGTAGGCTTTGTATTCGTCCTCGGCGGCGGCGTCCTCGGCCCGGGAGGCGAGGAGCAGAAATGGCTTCACAGACCAAGTCTGCACGGGCAGGACACGGTGGCGCCAGAGGCGCGCCTGTGTCCCGCCGCTTGAGCAGTTATTCGGCGGCCTCGTCCTCGATCAGCGCGATGATGGCACCTGCGGAGACGGTCTCACCGGCCGAAGCGGACAGTCCGATCACGATTCCGGCCCGGTGCGCGGTGAGGGGCTGCTCCATCTTCATCGCCTCAAGCACCACCACAAGGTCGCCTTCGGCAACGAAGGCACCCTCGACGACGGCCACCTTCACGATGGTGCCCTGCATCGGTGAGGTCAGGGCATTGCCGCTGGCCGCCGCGGCGGCGCCGCCGCGGGACCGCTTCTTGGCCTTGGCCGGCTTGACGGCGCCCGCGCCGCCTCCGGTGCCCAACGATGCCGGGAGGACGACCTCAAGGCGCTTGCCGCCGACCTCGACGACGACGCGCTGGCGTTCGCCGGCGTCGGGCGTTTCAGCTTCGGTGCCGGTCGGCGTCCAGGCGGGGATGTCGTTGACGAAAACCGTCTCGATCCAGCGGGTGTGGACCTTGAACGGGCCCTCGGCGGGGGCAAAATCGGGGTTGGTGACGACAGCGAGGTCGAACGGGATGACGGTGGGGAGGCCCTCCACCACCATCTCCTCGAGGGCGCGGCGGGCGCGCTGCAGGGCCTGGGCGCGGGTGGCGCCGGTGACGATCAGCTTGGAGAGCATCGAGTCGAAGTTGCCGCTGATGACGTCGCCCTGCTCCACGCCGGAGTCGATCCGGACGCCGGGGCCGGTGGGGTTCAACAGCCGGGTGATGGTGCCCGGGGCGGGCATAAAGTTCCGGCCCGGGTCCTCGCCGGTGATGCGGAATTCGATCGAGTGGCCGCGGACTTCCGGGTCCCCGTAGCCGAGTTCTTCGCCGCGGGCCAGCCTGAACTGCTCGCGGACGAGGTCGATTCCGGTGACTTCCTCGGAGACGCAGTGCTCCACCTGGAGACGGGTGTTGACCTCGAGGAAGGAGATGGTGCCGTCCTGGCCCACGAGGAACTCGCAGGTACCGGCGCCGAGGTAGCCGGCTTCCTTGAGGATGGCTTTGGAGGATTCGTAGAGCCGGCGGTTCTGCTCCTCGGTGAGGAACGGGGCGGGTGCTTCTTCGACGAGCTTCTGGTTGCGGCGCTGCAGCGAGCAGTCGCGGGTGGAGACGACCACGACGTTGCCGTAGGCGTCGGCGAGGCACTGGGTCTCGACGTGGCGCGGGGCGTCCAGGAACCGCTCGATGAAGCACTCGCCGCGGCCGAAGGCGGCGACGGCTTCACGCACGGCGGATTCGAACAGTTCGGGGATTTCCTCGCGGGTGCGGGCCACCTTGATGCCGCGTCCGCCGCCGCCGAAGGCTGCCTTGATGGCGACCGGCAGGCCGAACTTGTCCACGAAGTCCAGGATTTCCTCGGCGGATTCCACCGGGTCGGCGGTGCCGGGTACCTGCGGTGCGCCGACCTTCTCGGCGATGTGGCGGGCCTGGACCTTGTCGCCCAAGGCGGAGATCGCGGCGGGCGAGGGACCGATCCAGGTGATGCCAGCGTCGATCACCCTGGCGGCGAACTCGGCGTTCTCGGCCAGGAAGCCGTAGCCGGGGTGGATGGCGTCGGCGCCGGAGCGGTGGGCCACCTCGATGAGCTTGTCCATCACGAGGTAGGACTCGGCGGCGGTGTTGCCGCCCAGGGCGTAGGCCTCGTCAGCGAGCTTGACGTGCAGGGCGTCGCGGTCCGGGTCCGCGTAGACCGCCACGGAGGAGATGCCTTCATCGCGTGCGGCACGGATGATGCGCACGGCGATTTCGCCACGGTTGGCGATCAGCACCTTGCTCAGCGGAGGGGTGACTGCGGCGGTGCCTTCTGGGGCTGATCGCTGCACGGGATTTGCGGACTGCTCCGAATTTGCTGACAAGGCGTCTCCTTCTTTCCTTCAGGGAGCCTAGCGCGGTTTTGAGGGTTCCGCCGATATTACTTGCGGATTCCGCGGGTAAAGCGCCCCACCTTTGTAGGGTTGCTACAAAGTCCCGCGAATTAGCTCACTCGGCCCGGAGCAGGGCGGGATCGGCGGCGCCGGTGGTCCACAGTTCCGTGATGCCCACCTGCGCCTGGCCCAGCAGTCCGCGGAGGGTGGAAATCGACAGCCCGACGACGGTGTGCGGGTCGCCGTCGACCTTGCGGATGAAAGCCCCGCCGTAGCCGTCGATCGTGAAGGAGCCGGCGCACTGCAGCGGCTCACCGGTGGCGATGTAGGCGTCGATTTCCTCAACGCTCATCTCCATGAAGTGCACCTCGGCGGACGTGACGTGCCCGAGGGTTGCACCGGAGCCGGCCGCCCCGGACCCATCGGAGTCCTCGGTGTCGCGGCAGTCGACGAGCCAGTGGCCGGTGTGCAGCACGCCCTTGCTGCCGCTCATCCGGAGCATCCGCTCCTTGGCGAGCTCGGCCGTGTACGGCTTGCCGTGCGCCTCGCCGTCGAACTCGAAGACCGAATCGCAGCCGATCACCAGCGCGCCGTCGGCTTCGGGCAGGGAAGCGACGGCCTCGGCCTTGGCCCGGGCGAGCAGCAGGGCGGTGTCGTGCGGGTCGGTGACGCCGTAGCGGGCCTGCACGGCGTCCTCGTCGACATCCGAAACGAGGATCTCGTGCCGGATGCCGGCGTCGGTGAGCAGCTTGGTGCGGGCGGGGGACTGGGAGGCAAGAATAAGGCGGGTCACCGCTCCAGCCTAGTTCACCGCAGAGAAGCAACGCGGGGTCACCTCCGGCCCATCCGGCGGGGGATTATGGGCGCTAGGTGACCCCGCGTTGCTGTGGGGGGCGGCCGGTGACGGCTACCGCGCGGCAGCCTCCGCGGTTTCCGCAACAGGACCCGGGACACCAGCCGCGGGCTTACGCAGTTTGGCGCCTTCAACGTCCACGTCGGGCAGGATGCGGTCCAGCCAGCGCGGCAGCCACCAGGCCTTGTCGCCCAGCAGGTACATCACGGCCGGGACGATCGTCATCCGGACCACAAAGGCGTCAATCAGCACACCGAAGGCCATGGCGAAGCCGAGCGGCCGGACCATGTTCAGGTGCGAGAAAATGAAGCCCGAGAACACGCTGACCATGATGATCGCGGCCGCGGTGACCACGGCAGCTGCGTGGCTGAAGCCCGAGCGGACCGCGTGTTTGGCCGATTCGCCGTGCATGTACGACTCGCGCATGCCGGACGCAATGAACACCTGGTAGTCCATGGCCAGGCCGAACAGCACACCGATCAGGATGATCGGCAGGAAGCTCAGCACGGCGCCCGGGTTCTCGACGCCGAAGACGGGACCGAGCCAGCCCCACTGGTAGACAGCGACGACGGCTCCGAAGGCGGCGGCGAGTGAGAGCAGGAACCCGCCGGTTGCCAGCAGCGGCACCCAGATGGAGCGGAACACGAGCAGCAGCAGGATCAGCGAGAGGCCCACCACGATCGCCAGGTACGGAGGCAGTGCGTCACCGAGCTTGGTGGACACATCGACGTTGCCGGCGGTCTGGCCGGTGAGCCCGATGCTCACGCCGGTGGTGTCCTGGATCTGGCCCTTTTCGGCGCGGAGTTCGGAGACCACCCGGACGGTGCTGGCGCTGGCCGGGCCCTCGTTCGGGATGACCTGGAACACCGCGGTGCGGCGGTCATCGCTCAGGGCCAGCGGCACGGCGGCGGTGACATTTTCGGTCTCGCGCAGGATGTCCGCGACGTCGAACTGTGTGGCCTGCGCCTCGGCTTCGCTCAGTCCCCCGGGGAGGTCGCCGACCACGATGATCGGGCCGGTCATGCCCTCGCCGAAACTCCGTTTGGTGACGTCGTAGGCCTTGAAGGCCTGCGAGGCGACCGGCTCGGAGCTGGCGTCCGGCAGGGCGAGCCGGAGCTGGCTGGCGGGCAGGGCCACGACACCGAGCAGGACCACTCCGGCCAGCAGGGCCAGCCACGGGTGGTTGGTGACAATGCCGCCCCAGCCGTGGCTGCTGCGGTATTCGTCCTTGGCGCGGTCCTCGGTTTCGTGGCCGGGCGCGGCGTTGTGCTGCTCCGCTTTTGCCCAGGCGCGCCTGGAGATCAGTTTCCGGCCGATCAGGGAGAGTACGGCCGGCGTCAGCGTCAGCGCCACGACGACGGCGACGGCCACCGTGGCGGCGGCCGAGAGGCCCATGACGGCGAGGAACGGAAGGCCCGGGACCACGAGGGCGGCGAGGGCGATGATGACGGTCAGGCCGGCGAAGAGCACAGCGTTGCCGGACGTTCCGGTGGCCAGCGCCACGGACTCCTCGGGGTCCATGCCGGAGAGCAGCTGGCCGCGGTGCCGGTTGACGATGAACAGGGAGTAATCGATGCCGACGGCGAGGCCGAGCATCAGTGCCAGCATCGGGGAGATGGAGCTCATGTCCACGGCGCCGCTGAGGGCGAACGTGCCGCCCACACCGACGGCGACGCCGACGAGTGCCATCAGCAGCGGAAGTCCGGCGGCGATCAGGGTCCCGAGCATGATGATCAGGACCAGGGCTGCAACCGCGATGCCGATAATCTCGGCGGTGCCGAAGAGCTCGGAGATGTCCTCGCTGATTTCCTTGCTGGGCAGCGCGGTGACGTTGGCGGCGGACACCTCCTTGACGATGTCCTGGACTTCCTGGCGGACCTCCGGTTCGAGACCGTTGATGGAGGTCTTGAACTGGACCCGGGCGATCGCGGCCTTGCCGTCCTCGGAGACGAAGCGGAGGCCCTGCGAGGCTTCCAGCTGGCGGGCGCCGAGGGCCAGCTTGGCCTCGCCGGCGTCCAGTTCCCTGGTGCCGGCGTCGAGCTTTGCCTGGCCTTCGGTGAGGGCGGCCTTCTGCTGGCCGAGCCGTGCCTCGATCGCGGTGGCCGGCATGCCGGCGGCCGCCATCTGCTGTTCGGCTGCGTCCAGCTGGGCCTTTCCGGCGGCGAGTTCGGCAGCGGCCGCCTCCAGCTTGGCCTTGCCGGTAGCGGACTGCTCCTTGCCGGCGGCGAGATCGGTGACGGCCGCCTCCAGCTGCGCCTGGGTGGCGAACGGGTCAACCGTGCCCTGAACGTCCGGGAGGGTTTCGAGCTTGGCCAGCGCGGCCGTGACGGCGTCTTTGCCCGCCTGGCTGAACTGGGCGTCGTTGGCTTCAAACACCACACTGGCGGAGCCGCCGGAGGACGAGGGAAGCTCGTTCTTGAGTTTGTCCGCCATTTGCTGGGTTTCGGTGCCGGGGATCTGGAAGTTATTCGACAGGGTGCCGTGGAAGGCGGCTGCTGCTCCACCGACGGCCACCATAACGGCGAGCCACACGGAGATGACGAGCCAGCGGTGGCGGTAGGAGAACTTGCCGAGGCGGTAGAGCATTAGGGCCATGTCAGTGCCGATCTGGGGAAGGGGTGGCGGTGGAGTTGCCGGCCGGGGTGGTTGAAGGGGCAGTGCCGGCGCGGGCGAATCCGGAGCCCAGCAGGATCATGGAATCGATCAGGAGTTGCCGGAGGGTGGAGAGGGATTCCGGGGTGAGGGATCCGCCGCATTGGGCGAACCACACGTCCATCGCGGCTTTGCCGCAGGAGATGACGGAGCCGGCCAGGGCGCGGAGGTACAGTTCGTCGAGTTCGACGCCGCCGCCGGCACTGAAGCGCTCGCGGGCCGCGGAAATGATCTGGGCGGTGCAGTGGTCCCAGGCTTCCAGCTCGGACCTGCTGAGTTGCGGATGGGCCTGGCCAAGGCTGTACAGCTCGGCCAGCGGAGCTACGGTCATCGGATCTGCGAGTTCCACGAGGGAGGCGCGGGCCGATTCCAGGAAGGGTTCCCCGACCGGCCGCAGCCGGAACTGCTGAAGCGCCGTGTCGAGGAAGCCGAAGGTGACGGCGGCAATGGCGGCTTCGGTGCTGCCGAAGTAGTTGAAGAAGGTACGGCGGGAGATGCCGGCGGCGTCGGCAATGTCCTCGACCGTGAAGTTGCCGGGCCCGTTGGACCGGAGCAGCGCCAGAGCGGCCGCCGTAATGGCCTGGCGTGTGGCTGCTTTGTTCAGTTCGCGGCGCGACGGTCCCTCGGAGGGCGGACGGGCCGCCGGCGGGGCGGCTGCGCTGGGGAGCGGGGAAGGGGGCACGCAATTACACTACGTGCATGTTTGCACTCAGGGCAAGTTTTTGTCCGCGTCGGGCTTCGCCAGGTAAACGGACTGTCCGGTGGCGCCTGGTTCGCCCGCGGGGATGGGAATCGCGAACACGGCCGTGCCGTAGGCGCAGACCTCGGTCCAGGTGGTCCCCAGCTGCGAATTGTCAAAGCGCATGGCGACGATGGCGTTGGCCCCGCGTTGCTCTGCCTCGGTAACCATCCTGGCCATGACCTGCTGCCTGCTCTCGGAGAGCATGCGCGTCATCTCGGGCAGCTCTCCGCCGCCGATTGAACGGAAACCGGCCAACATTTGGTTGCCGATATCCCGGGCGCGGACGGTAAGCCCCATCACCTCGCCAAAAACAGCGTCGATCCGGTGGCCGGGGATGTCATTGGAGGTCACGATCAGCATGACCTGAGCCTACCCACTCCGGGACGCACGGACCGGACAAGCTGCCGAAACCCGGCCCCATGTCGACCCGGGGGCCCCTTTGCCAGCCTTCACAGGAAGATGAAAGGTTCCGAACAGCTCCCGCAGAAGGGTCCGGCGGAGACTTGAACCACGTCTTGGCAGAGACAACCACCAACCGCAGCCGTCACCCGGCTGCAGACCAGGAGACAGCACATGTCACGTATGAAGAGAATGACGCTCGCCGTCTCCGCGGGGGCACTGGCTCTGGGCGCCGGCCTCGGAGTGACCGGGATGGCGTCAGCAGCCACTACTCCGCGCCCCACCCCCAGCCCCAGCGCCTCGGCAGAGGCAACGCCCGGAACCACCGACGGTCACGGCATGCGCGGCGGCCATGGACACGGCCGGGGCGGAGAGCGCGGCGCCGCCCAGGCTGCCGGGCTGGCCGCGAAGCTCGGCGTTGATGAGGCCAAGGTGACCGAGGCCCTGCGGGCCTTCCGCGAAGCCAACAGGCCGACCACCCCGCCGGCCGAGGGCACCAGGCCGGACCGCGCCATCAGGGAAGCGGCATTGGCGAAGTCGCTGGCGGAGTCGTTGGGCCTTGAGGAATCCAAGGTCACCGCGGCCCTGGCGGAGCTGCGGACCGCGGCCCAGGCTGGCCGTTCCGGGGCGCTGAAGACCAGGCTGGATGCGGCGGTCAGCGACGGCACCCTGACCCAGGCCGAGGCGGACGCCGTCGCCAAAGCCGTCGAGAAGGGCGTGATCGGCGGAGGCGGACGAGGACACTAGGCCCGCCGCGCAGCCGTCATTGATGCGGCTTTAACAGGAGAAGTCCCCGGGAACCTCCCGGGGACTTCTCCTGTTAAAGCCGGGCCGGCGGCGCTTACGCCCTGGCGCTGGACAACTCGCGCCCGTCCGGCGACGCCGCGGGAGCGGCGGCAGCGGAGGGGTCGACGGCGGTGGCCCCGGCGTCGTCTGTGTTGTCGGCTGTGTTGTCGACTGTGTTGTCGACTTCGTCGGTGAACGGGTCACCGGTGCGCGGTGCGTTATACAGCGACTCGTCGAGGATGCCCTGGCGCTTGGCCACGATCGTGGGGATCAGGGCCTGCCCGGCCACGTTGACCGCGGTGCGGCCCATGTCCAGGATCGGGTCGATCGCCAGCAGCAGCCCGACGCCGGCCAGCGGCAGTCCCAGCGTGGAGAGCGTCAGGGTCAGCATCACGACGGCGCCGGTGGTGCCGGCGGTCGCGGCGGAGCCGAGGACCGAGACGAGGGCGATCAGCAGGTACTGGGTGAAGTCCAGCTGGATGCCGAAGAACTGGGCCACAAAGATTGCCGAGATGGCGGGGTAGATCGCGGCGCAGCCGTCCATCTTGGTGGTGGCGCCCAGCGGGACGGCGAAGGAGGCGTAGGCGCGGGGGACACCCAGGCTGCGTTCGGTCACGCGCTGGGTCAGCGGCAGGGTGCCCACCGAGGAACGGGAGACAAAGCCCAGCTGCACGGCCGGCCAGACGCCGGAGAAATACTGCTTGATGGACAGGCCATGGGCGCGGACCAGGACCGGGTAGACGACGAAGAGCACGAGGGCCAGGCCCACGTAGATGGCGAAGGTGAACTTGCCCAGGGAACCGATGGTGTCCCAGCCGTAGATCGCCACAGCGTTGCCGATCAGACCGACGGTGCCGATCGGGGCGATCCGGATGATCCACCAGAGGACCTTCTGGATCACGGCGAGAGCGGAGGCGTTAAGGTTCAGGAACGGCTCGGCCGCCTTGCCCACCTTGAGTGCTGCGATGCCGACGGCGATCGCGATCACCAGGATCTGCAGGACGTTGAAGCTCACCGCGGTGGTGGCGACGCCATCGGTGACGGTGGTGCTGGCGCCGAGGCCCAGGAAGTTCTTCGGGAACAGCCCGGTCAGGAACGCCCACCAGTCACCGGACCTGCCGGCGTACTTGGCTTCCTGGGTGATGCCGGTGTTGGCGCCGGGCTGCAGGAACACGCCCAGGCCGATGCCGATCAGCACGGAGATCAGCGCGGTGATGGCGAACCAGAGCAGCGTGTTCCAGGCCAGCCGGGCGGCGTTGGAGACGGCGCGCAGGTTGGAGATGGAGCTGACGACGGCGGTGAAGATGAGGGGCACGACGGCGGTCTGCAGCAGCGAGACGTAGCTCGAGCCGATGGTCTGCAGTGTGGCACCGAGGGCGTTCGGGCTCGCCTTGGTGCTGCCTGTGTACTTGGCCAGCAGGCCAAGGCCCAGGCCCACGATCAGGGCGGCGATGATCTGGAAGCCGAACGAGCCGGCCCATCTGGGCAGCTGGAAGCCGGTCTTTCCGGCGGGTGCGGGGGTGGTTGTCTGAGTGCTCACCGGATCACGCTAGGTCCGCGGCGCCTAGCACGGCGAACCGATGTTGAGAAATATGACGCGGCACCTTTTTGGCCGCGGCCGCTGCCTCAGCGGGAAGACGCCGGAAAACTGCCCGTTGGTAAAGTTATTCCAGCCCCCGGTGTGGCAATTGTCTCGCAGGGTGCCGGGACACGGGCCCGAGGTGAGAGTTCGCGCCCGTGGGCTGGACCATCATGGGCGCGAACTCTCACCTCGGCGTTGCTATCCCCGCAGCGCGCTTATCGGCGGTGCTATCCCAGCAGGGCGCGCTTGAGGGTGTCGAGGCCCACCGAGCCGATGTTGAGGGCCTTGGTGTGGAAGGCCTTCAGTTCGAAGCCGGGGCGGGATTCGAGCTCGGCGCGGATCTGCTCCCAGAGCCGCTGGCCCACCTTGTACGACGGCGCCTGGCCCGGCCAGCCGAGGTAGCGGGTGAACTCGAAATTCAGCTGGCCTTCGCTGATCGCAAGGTTCTGCTTGAGGAACCCGTACCCCTTGTCCGGAGTCCAGGTGCCCGAGCCCCACCGTTCGGGCACCTCCAGCTCCAGGTGTACGCCGATGTCGAACACCACACGGGCAGCCCGCATCCGCTGCATGTCCAGCATGCCCATGTGGTCACCGGGATCCTTGAGGTAGCCCAGTTCCTGCATCAGCTTCTCGGCGTAGAGTGCCCAGCCTTCGCCGTGCCCGGAGGTCCAGCAGACATTCCGGCGCCACTTGTTGAGCAGCTCGCGGCGGTACGTGGCGGTCGCCACCTGCAGGTGGTGGCCCGGGACGCCCTCGTGGAAGACCGTGGTGGTCTCGGCCCAGGTGGTGAAGGTGTCCTCGCCCGGCGGCACGGACCACCACATGCGGCCCGGGCGGCTGAAGTCGTCCGAGGGGCCGGTGTAGTAGATGCCGCCCTCATCGGTCGGGGCAATCTTGCACTCCAGGGTCTTCATGACGTCGGGGATGTCGAAGTGCACACCGGCAAGGTCGGCCACGGCCCTGTCGGAGAGCTCCTGCATCCACACCCGGAGCGCCTCGGTGCCCTTGAGCTGCCGGGCGGGGTCCTTGTCCAGGATTTCCTTGGCTTCCTCGATCGTGGCGCCGGGGCGGATTTCCCCGGCCACCCGCTCCTGTTCAGCGATCAGGCGGTCGAGTTCCTGCACGCCCCAAGCGTAGGTTTCCGCCAGGTCCACGGCGGCGCCAAGGAACGCACGGGAGGCCAGTGCATAGCGCTCGCGGCCCACGGCGTCCTTCTCCGGCGCGACGGGCAGCAGTTCGGACTCCAGGAAGCCGGCCAGCCGGGAGTAGGCCACGCGCGCGGAGGCAGCGCCGGCGTCGAGCCTGGACTGCACGTCCTCGGGCAGCGGGCCCTCCGCGGTTTTGGCGTTGGCGGCCAGCTTCGCGAAGAAGCCGTCCTCCGCGGCATGCTTGGTGCTCTGTTCGATCACAATCTTCACCTGGCGCGCGGCGGCAACTTTGCCGGCCGCCTGGGCGGTGCGCAGCGACACGACGTAACCGTCCAGCGCGGCGGGGACGTTGTGTGCACGGCCCGCGATGTGCTCCCACTGCGCCGCGGTGTCCGTCGGCATCAGATCGAAGATCGCGCGGATTTCCTGCGGCGCGGAGGCGATGTTGTTCAGCTCGGCCAGATCCCAGCCGGATTCGTGGAGTTCCAGCTGCAGGCCCAGGCGTTCGCGCATGGCATCCAGGGTGACGGCGTCGACGTCGTCCGCCGGCTCCAGGTTGGCCAGCGCCGCCAGGGCCCCGCGCGCGGCCACCGCGAACTCCTCGTGCCCGGCGGGGGAGAAGTCCTGGTATTCGGTCTCGTGTCCGGGGATCCCGAGCTCGGTGGCGAAACTCGGATTAAGCCGGATCAGGGTGTCCGTGAACGCATCGGCGACGGCATCGATGGCGGTATGCGGGCGCGCGGGAACCGTGTTGTTGGCGGCAGTGGTTTCAGTGGGTTCGGTAGTCACCCGAAAAACACTAGCCGGGCCGGGGCTGTTATGAAAGGGTTGTTGCACTTTTTCTGCGGACTTGGGCCCGGCGGCCCGGACCACTTAGCCGCGGCTGCGCTTCCAGGAACCGGGCCCCGGCCGCGGTGCCAGCTGCAGCTGCTGCCGGCGGATCCAGTGCCGGGCGCCCGGCTTCTGCTGCCCGGCCGGTTCGCCGCTGCCCATGGACAGCACGACGGCGGCCAGCGCCGCGAGCTCCTCCGGCGTCGGCTCGCCCTTGACGACGGCGAACAGCGGCTGCCCGGCCGGTGGGGTGTCCCCAGGCTCAACCACGGGGTGGGTGGGCATCACAGCGGGATGTTCCCGTGCTTCTTGGCCGGCAGGCTGGCGCGCTTGTCCCGGAGGGCACGCAGGCCCTTGATGATCTGCACCCGGGTTTCGGACGGGGCAATGACCGCGTCCACATAGCCGAGCTGGGCGGCCTGGTAGGGGTTGAGCAGCTCTTCCTCATACTGCCGGATGACCTCGGCGCGCTTGGCCTCGACGTCGCCGCCGTCCGCCGCGACGGCGGCGAGTTCGCGGCGGTACAGGATGTTGACGGCACCCTGGGCGCCCATCACGCCGATCTGCGCGGTGGGCCAGGCCAGGTTGAGGTCCGCGCCGAGCTTCTTGGAGCCCATCACGATGTACGCCCCGCCGTAGGCCTTGCGGGTGATGACCGTCAGCTTCGGCACGGTGGCCTCGGCGTAGGCGTAGAGCAGCTTTGCGCCGCGGCGGATGATGCCCTGGAACTCCTGGTCCTTGCCCGGCAGGAAGCCCGGGACGTCCACGAGCGTGATGATGGGGACGTTGAAGGCGTCGCAGTGCCGGACAAAGCGAGCGGCCTTCTCCGAAGCGGCGATGTCCAGGGTGCCGGCGAACTGCATCGGCTGGTTGGCCACAATGCCCACGGTGTGGCCCTCGACCCGGCCGTAGCCGATCATCACGTTCGGGGCGTAGAGGGACTGCATCTCCAGGAAATGCGCGTCATCCACGATCTGTTCGATGACCTTACGCATGTCGTACGGCTGGTTCGCCGAGTCCGGGATCAGCGCGTCCAGGGCGAGGTCGTCGTCGTCGGGCTCCAGCTCCTGGGTGTGCTCCAGCACGGGGGCTTCGGCGAGGTTGTTGGAGGGCAGGAAGTCCAGGAGTTCGCGGACGAACTCGATGGCGTCGGCCTCGTCGGAGGCGAGGTAGGTGGAGGTGCCCGTGTTGGCGTTGTGCTGCCGGGCGCCGCCGAGGGTTTCCATATCGACGTCTTCGCCCGTGACGGTCTTGATCACGTCCGGGCCGGTGATGAACATGTGCGATGTCTTGTCCACCATGACCACATAGTCGGTGAGCGCCGGGGAGTAGGCCGCGCCGCCGGCGGAGGGGCCCATGATGAGGGAGATCTGCGGGACCACGCCGGAGGCATGGACGTTGTTGCGGAAGATGTCCGCGAACATCGCCAGCGAAGCGACGCCTTCCTGGATGCGGGCGCCGCCGCCGTCGAGGATGCCGACCACGGGGCAGCCGTTGCGCAGCGCGAATTCCTGGACCTTGACAATTTTCTCGCCGTTGACCTGGCTCAGCGAACCGCCGTAGACCGAAAAGTCCTGGCTGTACACGGCCACGGGGCGGCCGTCCACGGTGCCGTAGCCGGACACCAGCCCGTCGCCCAGCGGCTTCTTCTTCTCCATGCCGAAGGCGGTGGAGCGGTGCACGGCGAGTGCGTCGAACTCGACGAAGGAGCCGGCGTCCAGCAGCAGGTCGATGCGCTCGCGGGCGGTGTTCTTGCCGCGGGCGTGCTGCTTCTCGATCGCTTCCGGGCCGGAGGGCTGCTCAGCACGGGCCTGGCGGTCGCGGAAATCGGCAATCTTTCCCGCGGTCGTGGTCAGATCGTGGCTCATCAAGTGTCTCCGGCTCTGTAGCTGATGTTCTGCTGAATCGTAAGGTGCTGGCGGTGCTGTGGTGCGACGGCCCTGTCCCGCGTGGCGCTTTAGCTGGTATCCACAAAAGCCGGGCCTTGATGGCAAGTCTAGTGACGCTATTGGCCCATGCCGCTGTAGAAAACCTACAAGATTCGCCCCCGCTGTCACCGGAACCACCACGTGGGCGCGGGCGGCTGCTGTCCGGATGGGCCCGGCGCGTCAATGTTACTCACCAGTAACTTGTGTCGGTTAGAGTGTCCTCATGACTTTGAGCAACGACGCTTCGGGCACCGCCGCAGGGCCCTACCAGGCCGCCGGTTCCCTCCAAGGCCGCACCATCCTCATCTCCGGGGGAAGCCGCGGCATCGGCCTGGCCATCGCGACCCGCGCCGCGCGCGACGGCGCCAACATCGTTCTGATGGCCAAGACCGGCCAGCCGCACGCCAAGCTGGAAGGCACGGTCTACTCCGCCGCCGAACAGATCGAGGAAGCCGGCGGCCAGGCCCTGCCGCTGGTCGGGGATGTGCGCAACGACGCCGACGTCGCCGGTGCGGTGGCCGCCGCCGTCGAACGCTTCGGCGGGATCGACATCGTCATCAACAACGCCTCCGCGATCGACCTGTCCAAAACCGACGACGTCGACATGAAGCGCTACGACCTGATGCACGACATCAACGTCCGCGGCACCTTCCTGCTCTCCAAGCTCGCCCTGCCCGCGCTGCGCGCATCCGACGCCGGACAGATCCTGACGCTCTCCCCGCCGCTGAACCTGGACCCGAAATGGGCCGGCATGCACCTGGCGTACACCATGGCGAAGTACGGCATGAGCCTGACCACCCTGGGCCTCGCGGAGGAACTGAAGGTCGACGGCATCAGCGTGAACTCGCTGTGGCCCTGCACCCTGATCAACACGGCCGCCATCCGCAACATGCCGGGCGGCGAAAAGATCGTCCAGGGCGCCCGAGGCGCCGAGATTATGGCGGACGCGGCCCACGCCGTCCTGACCAACAGCAACGCGATCCCGGAATCGGGCAGCTGGAGCGGGAACTTCTACACCGACGAGCAGGTCCTCGCCGCCGCTGGCGTCACGGACTTCACCCCGTACAGCCTGGGCGCCCCGGAAGAGAAGCTGATTCCTGACATCTTCCTCTGAGTTTCCTGCGGCTTCAGATGGTCCAGTGAACAGCCGGCACCGCCGAAATTCCCCACTATTGCGGGGTCAACGCCGGAAATCCGCGGCGTTTCGGCCCAACCCGCCGCTGGTGGCACTGAAAGGTGGGGACGTCCATCGGGCCAGTGCCGGAGCCGGCAGCGGCGTAACTCGGTAGGATTCAAAGCATGGAAGCCGCGCAGGAAGCCCCGGACCGTCCGCCCCTTGATGTGAATGCCCTCAGTGATGAGGCATTCCTTTCCGCCAACGGCATTCCGCGGCTCACGGTGGTGGACTCCACCGGCTCCACCAACGCGGACCTGTTGCGCGGTGTCACCGAGGATCCCGCCGCGTATCCGGATCTCACGGTGCTCACCGCCGAATACCAGAGCGCCGCCCGCGGCCGGCTGGACCGCCGCTGGGAAGCGCCGGCCAGCAGCTCCGTCTCCGTCTCGATGGTGCTGCGCCCGGTCAACGCCGAGGGGCGCCCGCTGCCGACCCAGAGCTACTCCTGGCTCTCGCTGCTGGCGGCACTGGCCCTGCGCGAGGCGCTGCTGGAAACGGCCGGCATCCCGGCGGAACTCAAGTGGCCCAACGACGTCCTGGTGCGCGGCCGGAAGATTGCCGGCATCCTCGCCCAGCTGGGCCCGATGGCCGGCGGCGCCGTGCCGCCGGTCGTGCTGGGGACCGGGCTGAACGTCACCCTCACCGAGGCCGAACTCCCGGTGCCCACGGCCACGTCCGTCCTGCTGGAACACGCGGCCACGGTGGACCGGACCGAGCTGCTCAAGAGCTACCTGTCCCGGTTCGCCACGCTCTACCGCAGCTTCTGCAACGCCGACGGCGATCCCGGCGCCGGGATGGCCGGCGGCCCCTCACTGCACAAGCGGGTTGAGCACCTGCTGACGACGCTGGGCAAACAGGTCCGCGCCCAGCTGCCCGGCGACCACGAAATCATTGGCCACGCCACACGTCTGGATGACTACGGCTCACTCATGGTGGTGGACTCCGGCGGACACGAGCACGTGGTGACGGCCGGCGATGTGGTGCACCTGCGGCCCTGGACACGTCCCGGCGAGAATACGGGTCACGAAAGCGGTTATGCGTAAAGAGCTCTTCCCGGGCGAGCAAGTCATTGTGGTGACCCGGCCGCAGCCCAGGACCCTGATTGTCCCGGCGCTGCTGTTTATCCTGGTTCCGGCGCTGGCCGCCTATGCCAGCGCCTGGATTCTGAAGGGCGGGCCGGCCCGGCTGGCGCCGCTGATCAAGGAGTCCACCAGGGAGTGGACGCCGTGGCTGATCGGGGCGTGCATCACCCTGGCGGCCTGGGTGCTGGTGGGCTACTGCCTGCCGAGGGTCATGAGCTGGCAGGCCACCAAATACATCCTGACAAGCCAGCGGCTGGTGGCCCGGTACGGCATGCTGCGGCGGCGGGACCAGCAGGTCTCCCTGGCCACCATTCGTAATGTGGTCATCCATCAGTCGTTGTTCCAGCGTGTAGTGCGGTCCGGGAATATATCCTTGGATACCGGGCACCCCTACAGCACGTTGGTCCCCGACGTTCCGGAAGCGGCGACATTTCGCAACTTCATCCTCGACGCCATCCATGACCTGCCGCAGGGCGGGGTTCCGGGGGCCGGGGGAAGCCCGTACGACGCCTACGGGGCCTGGCCCGACAAGACGAGAGAAGGAGGAAGAGATGAGCGCTGAGAACGTACACCGCGAAACGGGACTGCTGGCCGAGGAGCCGTCGCACGTCTCGGACGCTTTCGTTGAGACCGGCGGCCTCGAAGCAGCCGTCCTCGACTCCATCGCCGACGACGCCGGTGACGCACCCGCTGAACGCGACGACGCCGACTCCGTGGGCCCGGACGCGTCCGACTCCGTGGACCCGGACGCGTCCGACTCCGGGTCCGAGGCGGAAGCCGAGCCCGATACCGGGGCCGGCGCCGGACCCGAAAGCGACGCAGGGACCGATGCCGCCACGCCGCCCACCGCAACCATGTCCGACGAACGCCTTGCCTTGAAAGCCCTCGAGCAGCGGCTGCTCGGCGGGGAACGCAAGCTCCGGCGCCGTGAAGTCGCGTCCGGCGCAGGACTGTCCCTGCTCTCCGCCCGGAAACTCTGGCGGGCCCTGGGCTTCCCCAACATCGGTGACGAGGACGTTGCCTTCACCGAGCGCGACCAGACCGCGCTGAACACCATCGTGGACCTGGTCCGCGCCGGCAAGCTCACCGAGGAAGCCGCCATCTCCGTGACCCGCGCCATCGGCCAGATGACCGACCGCATGGTGGTCTGGCAGGTCGAGGCCCTCGTCGAGGACATGGTCCAGAACCAGGGCCTCACCGACGCCGTGGCCCGCAAGCGGCTGGTCAGCGAACTGCCGTCCCTCGTGGACACGCTCGAGGAAATGCTGCTCTACTCCTGGCGCCGCCAGCTCAACGCCGGCGTCCAGCGCCTGGCCGTGCGCGCCGAAGCCGGGCTGGCGTCCAGCGAGGAAGGCCGCGAAGGCGACGAGGATGACGCCCCGCTGCCGCTGGCGCGGGCCGTCGGATTCGCGGACCTGGTTTCCTACACGAGCCTGTCCCGCCGGATGAACGAAAAGACCCTCGCGCAGCTGGTGCAGCGCTTTGAGAACAAGTGCGCGGAGATCATCTCGGTGGGCGGCGGGCGCCTGGTGAAGACGGTCGGCGACGAAGTCCTGTACATCGCCGAGACACCCGCGGCCGGCGCCGAAATCTCCCTGGCCCTGTGCCAGGCCTTCACCGACGACGAGATCCTGCCGCAGGCCCGGGTCGCCATGGTGTGGGGCCGGATCCTCTCCCGGCTGGGCGACATCTATGGTCCGACGGTGAACCTGGCGGCGCGGCTCACCGCGCTGGCGGACCCGGGAACGGTGCTGGTGGATTCCATGACCGCGGCCGCGCTGGAACAGGACGACCGGTTCGTCCTGCACCCTCGGCCGGCGGAGGATGTCCGGGGCTTCGGCGAAATCCACCCGGTGCAGCTGCAACGCGGCAGCGGCCGCGGACTGGTCCTGGATTAGGCGCCCTCAGCTGCGTCGACACCGTTCCTGCCGGGTGTGATCCCGCGGTTTCTCTAATCGATAGCTAATATGCGATAGTCAAAGCTATCCGGCACCAGCCGGGGCCCGTGCCCCATGCCTGGATGCCGTGACTCTGGGGGACACCGCGCACGTGAAGACCTTTCTGGACGCCCTGCGGCCAAAAACCCGCCGACCGGGTGCGGCACGCCCTCTCACTGACCGCCGACGACGTTTGATGGCTGGAACCGGCCTTGCCGCTGCCTCCGCCGTCCTCATTACGGGCGCCATCATCTATCCGGGTTTTAAGACCACTGAGGTGGAGTTGAATGATGGTGGGGTGTGGGTGGTGTCGAAGTCGAAGAATGCGGTGGGGCGGTTGAATTATCCGTCGCGTGTTCTGGACGGGGCGG
>NZ_JBVAYY010000007.1:0-227787 GCF_055412885.1 Pseudarthrobacter leeuwenhoeki
AGAACCCCGCCGCGGCACAAACCCCGGCCGGCACCGAAACGCCGGAGAGCAGCACCGCCAAGTCCCGCACCGCGCCCGCACCGGACGACGCACGCAAACCGGACAACCCGTGACCCTGGCGCTCCAGCCGGAGTCGCCAGCAAAATGGACCGCTCTTGAAAGTGAAGCCTGCCTCCAGTAAAAGCAGGCGGACATAGGGGGCCGTCAGCAGGGACGGGGCAAGAGGCCGCAACTATGGGAGCGGCTGACGGGCGGCATCGTAGGAGGGCACCGTAGTTTGCCCGCCCATCGTCCGAAGAGGAAGCCGGCAAGCCTCGAGGGCTAAGTCCGATGGGCCGCAGCGCCCGGTCCGGGGGAGCGCCGCTGCAGCTCCTTCACCAGGCCACGGCCTTCTTCTGCCGCGAACTGATAGCTGAATTTTGACCGCAGTTCGAGCAGGAGATCCGGTAGGTCCTGGATGTGGTGAAGATCGGGATGAAAAACAGCGTGAATTTGGAGGCGCGTTCCTGGAGGTGGTGGTGAACGAACCGGCCACAGTTCTGGCAGGTTGCCGGCCTTCCGGGGAGGTTGTTCAGGACGGTCTTGAAGCCGAAGAGGAGAAACATGGGTGGTGCCTTTCAGGAAGTTGGCTGGTCAGGCACGGAGGTGAGGCGAGTCAACCAGGGCCAAAGCCGCTGACTTGCCCCTCGAAGAAGAGGCCTCTCATTTAGTAAGCAGGCTTGCTAATACGACAGTCTACGCGTAATTTCGTTATTGTAGGAAGTCAGGTTTCCCCCGAAAGTCCTGCCCCACACGCATCATCCCGGAGCCGCCTAGGTGCCGTTCCGGGACCCTCTTGCCGTCCCGTCCCGTCCCGTCCCGTCCCGTCCCGTCCCGTCCCGTCCATGGCGTTGGCGCCTAGGCTCGACAACGCCGTGCCGTCCTGTCAGTCCGGCCCGGTGGATCATCCGAGCGGCTCCGTCCCGACCCGCTTTTTGTCGTGTAAGTGCATTTTCCCTCGTCATCTGCACCGAGACACGGTTAAGACGGGACGACGACGGCGGGAGACTCCCGCCGTCGTCGTGGTGTTGCGCCGTGGTTGTGGTGTTAGGAGGAGACGGACTCCAGGTTGGCTGCGCCGTGGTTCAGGCTGAGCGTGAACGTGCCGGGGCCGCTGGCGTGGACCGCGATGTTGCTCTTCGGGGTGTTGTGGCGGACCGAGAGGTCGTGGATCAGGGAGTCCAGCTCGTGGTGCATCGTGGAAGGGTCCCAAAGCTTGTGGGTGACAGAGGTGGCAGTTTCAAACGTCATTGTTCAGTTCTTCCATTCGTGATCGGGGGGTCCGGCCGCCGCACCGATGCGGAGCCGCCGTGGTGTCAAACCGGGAACACTCCGGGACCGTGGGCGGCTCTGCGAGCTCACCGGTTTGGCCTCATTGCGTCCACCAGGATGGGTAAAACCGTTGCCGCGGACCCTCTGATCCGCTGGTATCGCGGAGCGTTCGAGTGACCAGGGCTGCTGCGGCCGGGAAGTTGCCGTCCCCGCCGCACCTTTCCATAGTGCACAGCGCGGCGCCATCGTCTCAAGCGTATTTCGCATTGTTGCTCGTGAGGCTCGTCACAGCCGGCCGCCGGCCAGCCATGGTTTCAGGCTACGGATGGTGGAGGAACCGGGGAGGGCCTGACATCACACTCCGCCGGGGGCCCTCACCCGGCTGGGGTCGTCGACTGCCGATTTGTTGAGCTCACGGTGGAGCCTGGTCCGGGCACTGTTTTCGATCAGCGTCGGGATGTAGATTCTGATCCGCCCGGTTTCCAGGGCGTCGTATTCCTCCGCGACGATTCCTTCGATGCGGTGCCGGGGCGCCGCGGGGAAGCGGGGGGCGAGGCGGTCCGCAACCTTGCGGATGGTCGGGTCCCTCTCGGCATCGCTCATTTTTTCATTGTGATCCAAGCCGATTCCGGCGTCAATGCACCCGCGGGTCGAGATCACCATCGACCACTGCGTCGGGCCAGAGCTGAGACTCAGCGCTCCGGAATGCAGGCAGGACGACGGCGGGGGTTCCCGCCGTCGTCCTCCCTGCAGAGGTTCCGCTTGACGCGGAAGCCTTGGGTCCTACCCGCGCTGTCCCGTGGGGGTCGCCGCGGTGAGGGCGGCGAGGGCGCCGGTGTCCACATTCTCCGACGAGCCCTGAAGGTACCGCGTCAGGCTGTCATCCATGGCATTGATCCAGCGCGTGTGGTGCCGCGCAGCCATTGTGCCGGTCATCACCGAGCGGTGCACATTGTCCCGGTAGCCGAGGATGTTGTCCTGCTTGTCGAGCATCCACTGCTTGAACAGCGCGGAAACGGTGTCCAGATCGAACTCCGGGTAGTCCGTCAGCGCGATGAGTTCGCGCAGATAGTCCGTCTGGTAGTCCGCCTCGGCATCATGGCTCGCCAGGGCGGCCTGCCGTTCCAGCCAGACCGTGATGTCGGCTGCCCGCTCCGCGGCGTCCGGCAACTCGATGCGGCCAAGCATCACATCGCGGGCGAACCACGCCTGCGCGTCGAACATGTTGAAGGTGTAGTACTGGTCCTGCGCGCCGAGGTAGAACAGATTGGTGTTGTCCTGCCAGAGCACGCCCTTGTACAGGTGGTCCGGGTAGAGCACGTTGCGCGACTTCAGCGACAGCTCACTCGGCAGGAACGGGTACTTGTGCTGGTAACCCGTGCAGAGGACGACGGCGTCGAAGTCACCGGAGGTGCCGTCGCTGAAATGCGCTGTGCTGCCCTGAAAACGTGTCACCAGAGGGCGTTCCGTCGCGTTCTCCGGCCAGTCGAAGCCCATCGGGGCGCTGCGGTAACTGAACGTCACGGACTTCGCGCCCATTTTGTGTGTCTGCATGCCGATGTCCTCGGCCGAGTAGCTGCTGCCGATCAGCAGGATGTTCTGGCCGGCGAACCGTTCGGCGCCGCGGAAATCGTGGGCATGCAGCACCTCTCCCGGGAAGCCGCCGATGCCCTCGAACTCGGGGACATTCGGGAAGGAGAAGTGGCCGGTGGAGACCACCAGCTTGTCGAAGACGTGGGTCTCGGTGGTCTCGGTGACCAGATCCTCGACGGTTACGGTGAATTCCTGTGCCTGTTCGTCATAGGAAACCCAGCGGGCCACCGTGTTGAAACGGACGTACTTGCGCACATCCGACTTCTCCACCCGGCCCTTGATGTAATCGAAGAGAACCTCGCGCGGGGGATAGGACGAGATCGCGCGGCCGAAATGCTCATCAAAGGTGTAGTCCGCGAACTCCAGGCACTCCTTCGGGCCGTTGGACCACAGATGACGGTACATGCTGCTGTGGACGGGTTCGCTAAAGGCATCCAGGCCGATCCGCCAGCTGTTGTTCCACTGGCCGCCCCAGTCGTCCTGCTTTTCGAAGCACATGATTTCCGGGATGCTGGCTCCTGCCTGCCGTGCCGACTCAAACGCCCGTAGCTGTGCCATACCGCTGGGGCCAGCCCCGATGATTCCGACTCGCATTGACATGCCTACTCCTGTTCGTTGGATCTTCTCCATCAGATTCGACGCTCGGAATGCACGAGGTGGCCGTGAGGCAAACTCGCCGTTCCGCAGGCGGCGCAAGGCGCACGGCGGTTTAACGGCTTTTTCGATGACACTGCCGGCGCGGCTGCGCGCCGGGCCTCGATAATCAATCCCCGCGGGCCTGTGCCTGCAACGGGAGAAAGGGCAAGGGGTGTCTGTTGTCAGCAGGAAAACGGTCCTGCTTAACTGTTCCGAGCGGTCCGCCTACGATCCAATAAGGTCGGCGGTCCTCTTGTATTATGCGCATCCGGGCTGTGGATAAGTCAAAATGGGGCAGTTGCGGCAGCCGTGACGGCCGCGGCAATGTTGGGATTCCGGCCTGCCGGGGGTCCAGCGGTACGGGGCTGATCGGCACGGCCGGTTCCCGACACGCTGCGGTTCGAGGGGCAAACCCGCGAAGACAACAGTGCGATGCGCAAGACATTTCTTCGTGCAGGCCTTTTCAGGGAAGCCCATTACCGGATGGGCCGGCCCACCGATGGTCATGTCGCCTCCATCGCGTATGCAATCCTTCGGCAGGGATGGAAGAACGGCACGGTGACTCAATTCGCGTGGGAAGACGTCCATATCCAGCCGTACGTCCGGCCAGGCGGGCCGCGCCAGCCAATTGCTATGGCGAAAACTATTGTCCGGGAGCAAAATGCAAGACTAAGAAGCGTGTGAGCCCGGAATCTGACCATGGGTGAGTTGTGCAATCTGCCGGCTGACCTTGGCCGGGCGTCGAAGGTCCTGAGATGAAGACTGTGGATGAATCTAGTGCAAACGAGAATGTGGTCAACCGACTGAACGCGCGTATCAGCGACCGTCGGGCTGAGCTTATGGACGAGCTGTTCCAGGACGACGCGGTGATGCACTGGGCGCAATCCGGAGAACTTGTGCGCGGCGCCGAGAACCACAGGGGAATCTACAACGCTTTCCCGCAACTGCCGATCATCACGCCCCGCAGACCTGTCAGTGGCGGGAACCTGGTAATCGCCGAGGCGTCACTGGATTATGGCGGCCCGAAGTGTGAAACGGTCTTCATTTTCGAACTCCGGGACTGCAAAATTGCCAAGGAAACGGCGTATTGGAGTGAGGCCTTCGAAGCGCCGGCCTGGCGCGCCCAGTGGGTTGAAATGATCTAGCGAGGCATCCGCGGCGTGGCCTGTTCCCAGCCTGCGGCGATTCTTGCGGGGACGAAGGAGGGGATCGTTATGACGCTGGACCAGTTTGCCGCGTTGGCGGCTTGCACGGTTCTGGCCGGCTTGGCCGTCTTTCAGGGCGCTCTGATCAGCGGAGCGCCTTTGGGACGGCTGGCGTGGGGCGGTCAACACGAGGTCCTGCCGACCGGGCTGAGGATCGGAAGTGGAATGTCAATAATCCTCTACGCCGTGTTCGGCTATGCCGCGGCGGGCAAAGCCGGCCTGGTGCTTCCCCTGGTCAACGAGAGTGCCACTTCGATCTTTATGTGGGTGCTGACGGTGTACTTCGCCCTCGGTGTGATCATGAACGGGATCTCCCGGAGCAAACCGGAGCGCCTTGTCATGACGCCTACCGCGATCGTCTTGACGGCTCTCTATCTGATCCTGGCGATTTGATGATTCCCGGCATGCGTCTACGCGACCGGGATTCCCGCCTCGGTTCGCCCCGGACGGTGCGCGGCCCCTTGGCCAGCAAACCAAAACGCTTCTGACGCAGGGAACGGCCAAACCGGAACTGTTATGCGGCAGGGCCGGGACGGTTGGTGTAGTTGGGAAGCGTGTCCGCGACAGCCTCCAAGGCTGACGTTAAGTCGGATGCGAGCCGGGGGGGTGCGCCGGCGGGGGGTATCCGGTTTTTGCGGAGTTCCGCCGCCAGGCCTGTGCAGTAGAGGGTCATCTGCTCCGCTCCGAGCATGGCCGCGCTTGCCTTGAGGCTGAGGACGGCGTCAAGGGCGGACACAGGGTCCGCCCTCGTCAGTGCTGCGTCCACGCGGGTGAGACGGCATTCGAGGAGTTTGCGGAAATCGTCCGCAAACCTGGCTGCGGCAGAACGCCCGGCGTGTTCGATCAGAGCCTGCAGTGCCAGCGGATTCAGAACCGGTGTTGCTGCGGGGCCGGTCCCGGAGGGCGGCTTTGCGGCCAGCTGATCGGGCCTGAGCGCCTCAGGGCGTGGTTTGTTCAAAGCGTCCCCCAACGTCATGATGTGAAGCTTAGCCTGCGCCGCGAGCCAGCCCCAACTGCCCGGCAGCGGGGACTTGCCCGCGGCCCCACGTGTGCATCCAAGGGGGTGCGCTCGCCGCCGGGCAGGTCACGGTGGACGGGGACGCGCTCTGGTGGAAGACGTCGGCGGCGCCCCCCTGCGTCCAGCGCCTCGATGTCCCGCCGGACGGTCATAAGAGACACGCCCAGCATCTGTGGGAGGTCCGCGGCGGGGACGATCCGCTCGCGCTGGACCTCCGCGATGATGGCGGAGTGGCGGGCTGCGGCGAGCATTCCGCATGTTTTGGGGTGTGCTGGCAGGGAAATGGGGGAGTGGGCGGAGGCAACTGCGCACGCTTCCTCATGTAGAACTGAAACCATGACGCGAACCACGATGACCCGGCTGGCCGACGGCCGCGAAATCCTCTACTTCGACGACGCGGGCTCCGCCGACCGGCCCGCCGCATCCCTCGTGGACCACCGCGAGCTGCCCGCCCGCCAGGAACCAGGCCAGCTGCGCTTCGACGCGCTCAGCCGCGAATGGGTGGCCGTTGCGGCGCACCGGCAGTCCCGAACCCACCTGCCGCCGGCGGACCGGTGCCCGATCTGCCCGACGACGCCTGCCAACCAGACGGAGATCCCGGCGCCGGACTACGACGTCGCCGTCTTCGAAAACCGTTTCCCTTCCCTCGGCCCGGACACGCACGCAGTCCCTGCGGCGCCGGGCTGGGGGACCACCGCCCCCGCCGTTGGCCGCTGCGAGGTAGTCGCCTTCACCCCGCAGCACACCGGATCCTTCGCCGAACTGGGCTGGCGCCGCACCCGCACGGTGATCGACGCCTGGGCCCACCGCACGGAAGCGCTCAGCGCGCTGCCCGGCATCCAGCAGGTCTTCCCCTTCGAGAACCGGGGCGCGGACATCGGCGTCACCCTGCACCACCCGCACGGCCAGATCTACGCCTACCCGTACGTCACGCCCCGCGCCGCGGTCCTGGCCGCCGCGGCCGGCGATTACTTCGACAACTCGGACGGCACGGCGACCCTCACGTCCTCCGTGCTCCGGGCCGAGCGCGGCGACGGCAGCCGCATGGTGCTCGAGGGCGAACACTTCAGCGCCTACGTCCCCTTCGCGTCACGCTGGCCGCTGGAAGTCCACCTCGTCCCGCACCGCCAGGTCCCGGACCTCGCCGCCCTGGACGGGGCCGAGCGCGACGAACTGGCACAGCTCTACCCCGAACTCCTAAAGCGCTTCGACGCCCTGTACCCCACGCCGACCCCCTACATCGCGGCCTGGCACCAGGCCCCGCTCGAACCGGCCCTGCGCCGGGCCGGTCACCTGCACCTGCAGTTGACGTCGCCCCGCAGAGCCGCGGACAAGCTCAAGTACCTGGCGGGTTCGGAGGCCGCCATGGGCGCCTTCATCAACGACACCACCCCCGAATCCGTCGCGGCCCGGCTGCGCGAAGTGGCCGGCGCGGTGATATCGCGGCGCTTTTCCTGACATCGGTTACGCGTAACCGCCCTTTTGACCGCCGCCACCGACCGGCTGCTATGCCAGGATCGGCTACTGCCACGCCCGCACATAGTCCACCCTCACGCTGCTTCCCTCGCCGAAAATCTGCAGACCCGCCGAAACTCCCACATTCAGGAGTAGATAATGGGGGCTGTTGCCGTCATTCGTGGTGTAGGAGTGAATGAGCCGGCCGTCATAGTAGATGTCGTTGGCTCCGGCCTTCCGGTGCAAACCGTACGTGTGGTAGGCCCCGGACCAGCAGCCGGAGGCCTCCCGCTTTTTCGAACCCTCCGCTGAGTGATAGACGCTCCACATATCACCCTCCAGGGCCTCCGCTATGTCGATTTCTCCGGTATGGGGAAACCGCTGCCCCACTGTCCACCACGCCGGCCAGTTGGGGATCCTGTTGCAGGTTCCCGGGAAGAAGATCCGCGCTTCGACGAAGCCGCTGGTGAACTCGAAGCCCACATGGCCGGGTACGCCGTCCTTGGGATTGGTGGAGAGAAGTGCGCCGGACTCGCCATCGGTGAGCTGGAGGACTGCTTCGCCATTGGCAACCCTTACGTTGCTCGAACAGGTCTTGACGTTGTTCATCACGGATTTGGGGTTGCAGTCATTGAACCAGTAAGGAGTCCAGGATGCTGTGTCCAGGGTGTCGAACTCGTCGTCGAAGACCAGATTCCACGGGCCGCGAACGCCGAGCGGAACCCGCTGTGTTGTGTCCAGGACCGGCGTGACAGTCAGCAAATCAACTCCACCGGGAGTGCCGGAAGAGGCTTCGGCGGAAGTGACTGCGCCATTGTCAGGAGGAGGCGCTTCCGTCGGGATGCCAGCCCCGCTATCGGGCAAAGGCGACTCCGCCGGCAGGTCAGCTCCCGGGGCGCTGGAGATTGCTGGATCGACGGCGGCAGATTCTGATGCCGTGTTTCCCGAGTCAGAAGATGGCTGCGGAATGGGGAATGCAGTCTGAGCTGAACTCCCTGACAGCCCGGCCAGGATGACAAGGCCGCACAACCAGCGCATTGAGCGGCCCTTCATGAAAAAACGACGCCCCGGGTCAGGGCAGGGACGGGATGCTGCCGAAGTCGTGGCCCCCTGTTGGCCGGTGCCCACCCTGTGGCGCGCTGCGCGGGCTGGTTGCACGTTGGTCCTCCCCATTTCGACCCGGCCTATAGCCGGATCCTCTTCTTTCGGTTCAGGCTATAGGCCGGGCTGCGGCAGGTCAGGCGTACCGGCTACTTATCTGTGGGCTTCCCTCCTCTCGGTTCGGCCTCCCGGATTACTTGTTTCGCGTCAGCTGCCAAAGCTAGACAACAAAAGCCGGTCAGTCCCGACCGGTGGCAACGCAAGGGTAGCCACCGGGCCTGTTTTCCTCAGTGCCGTTGCGGGTGAAACACCCCGCCGGCGGCCGATTTCGCACCACCGCGCCTCAAGCACCAAACTGCTACGCTCCACTTATCGGCGCCGTCCGGCGCCGGTAGGTGGAGCAGCAGCGGGGCTGCGGGTGAGGGAGACGCCATGACGGTTGCCGAAATCCAGGTGGACCAGCGTGTGATCGGGATTGACTCCCGCCGTTTCGCTTCGGTGGAGAAGGCGCTGGTGGAGCTGATCACCAACAGCGACGACAGCTACGCCCGGCTGGAGAAAACCGGGGCCCCTGTGAGCGGCACCATCCACGTCGGCTACGAACGGCACCACAACGGCGCGGTGCTGATGGTGACGGACCAGGCGGAGGGCATGTCCTTCGAAGCGGCCGCCCGCATCCTCACTTACGGCGGCGCGCACAGCCCGCTCTCCCGCGGCGAAGGCAATGGCCGCGGGTACTTCGGCCGCGGCCTCAAGCAGGCCATCTTCGGCCTGGGCCACGGCTGGATCGAGACCATCAAGGACGGCCGGTTCACCCGCATTGACGTCTTCCGCGGCGAGAACGGCGGCTACCTCTACGACGACGGCGAGGAGGACCGCCGGGCGTTTCCGGCGGACTACGCAAGGCTCGGCATGCCCGCCGGCGTCGCCGAAAGCGGCACCCGGGTCACGATCGTCGTCGACAATCCCCACGTCACGATCACCCAGCACGCCACCCTGCTGCAGTCTCTGTCCAACAACGTCTACCTGCGGGATGTGCTGGACCGCCGCACGGTGGAACTGATGCCTGTCCGGCTGGCGGGCCAACACGGAACGGGCCGCCACGGAGCCGGGGATCATGGCAGCGAGGCAGTCCGCTTCGAGGAACCACCTGCCATCCTCCTCCTCGGCCCGGAGCAACCGGGAAGCTTCAGCCACGAGGGGCAGAAGTATCCCTTCACTCTCACCCTGAAGCGGGCGAAGGACGTGGAGCTCGCGCTCAAGGGCGACGAACGCACCAACGGACTGGTGGTCCTGTCCGGGATGGCAGTGCTCGATTGCACACTGTTCGAGTACGAGAACCAGGTCGGAACGGAGTATCTCTTCGGCGGTGTTCGCTGTGCGGCGCTGATCCAGATGCTGGGGCGCGGCAAAGCGGTCATCAGCGACGAGCGGGAGGGCTTGAACCTCAAGGATCCGTTCGTGGCAGCGTTCTCCCAAGCCGTCAGCGCCATGATCGGCGGCGCCGTGCAGGCCGAGAAAGAGAAACTCACGCATCTGGAACGGGCCACCACCTCCGGCCGCACCGCCGAGATGATCGGGCGGCTGCTGCAGCACATGAGCGAGGCGGCCGTGATCGACCTGGGCATCGAATCATCCCCGGAATCCGCTGGCCCAACCCCGGCCGAAGAGGAACCACCGGCCGCGCTGCGCTTCACCACGCCGTTCTATTACCGGAAGCCGGGGCACCCGTTCCACGTTGCCCTGCTGCTCGATGCAGGCCAGCTGCCCGGCGGCGAACAGCTCACCTTCGAGCTCGACCTGCCCGAGTCGATGCGGCTGGAGCCAGCGCCTGTTGCCGTTCCGGTCGATTCCCTGCGCGGAACCCAGCGGATCGAGTGGACGGTCACGGGGGAGGTGCCGGGGGAGCGGGGCGAGATCACGGTCCGGGCCGGCGCCTACTGGGCCTGGTGCGAGATGGTGGTGGCCGAGCACGCCTCGCACCATAGCGAAGGCCAGCCCCCGCACGCTGCTGTTGTTCGACCTGCCGGCAACTCCCCCGACCACCCCGCGGCACATCGGGTGCCCCGGGACCACGGCATGGATTTGTTCGTCGGCTACGAATTCCGGAACCTGCACAACAACGCGGACCGGGCCGTTTACAGCGCCGCGGAGCGCAAGGTCATCATCAACACCGGCGCGCCCACCGTGCGGCTCTACGTCGACGGCCGCGGGCGCTTCCGGGACTCCGCGCGGCTGCTTCTCGCCGAACTCTTTATGGACGTAATCTCCGAGGAACTGGCGCGGCGCCGCATCGAACAGCACGGACACGCGGGAGATCTCGACGCCTTCCACAGCGCCAAACGGGACATCATCCGCCGTTTTGGCAGCGACATCCATTTGTCCTTCCTGAGCTGACACCCTCTCCCGCAATGCTGCGGGCCTGAAGCTCCCGCAGCATCGCCGCCCTAACGCTGCAGCGGCAGGAACAGCACCGTGTAGATGCCCAGCCCGGCCAGGGCCACCACGCTGCCGGCGATGGCCGCCGTTCCCCGGACATTCGCGGCCATCACCGCTCCGCCGATTCCACTGGCGTGGTGGTGGTAGCGGCGTCGCTGCGTGAGGGCAATGCCCAGGGCGACCAAAAGTGAAGCCGCCACCAGGGTGCCGGCAAACCAGCCGTAGTGGGGTACCCAGCGCAGGAAAATGCAGGCAGCCGTGATCAGCGTCAACGAGGTTCGCCGCCAGGCGAGGTCCGTACGCTCGGGCTGGAGCCCCGGGTCATCGTGCACCGCAACGGTCCTGGTTTTTGCCACGGCTAGGCCGCCCGCCCGATCACAAAAACGATCAGGACGGCCGCAACGAGGGAACCGCCGGCCGCCAGGATCGGCGCGAGCAGCGGCGCCGGGAGCGGAGTCTGGTTCCGCATGGCCCGTTCCACATTGAGCCAGCGGAAGAAGGAGCCGCCGGCAGTCATCAGCCCCAGCAGGAGCAACAGCACGGCCACAGTCTTGCGGAGTTCCGGAGCCAGCAGCCCCGAGGTGAAGGCCTCGACGGCGATGCCCCCGGCCACCATCGCCAGCGAGGTCCGGATCCAGGCCAGGAACGTGCGTTCGTTGGCCAGCGTGAACCGGGGATCCGGGTCGGTCCCGCCGCCCAATGCCCGAGCCAAGATCCCGCGGCGACTCCGGTCAGTGCCCGAAACTTCCCCGGCAGCCTCCGTTCCAGTGGCGTTCGTGGCCGGCGCCTCGCCCTCGGGTGCTTTACGGCCGGCGTCGGACGTGTCGTGTGTCTCTTCGTGTGCGCTCATGATGCTCTCAGGATGCCACCCCACCGAACAATTCAACACTCTCCTGCCGCCGCTCCCAACCTGTCAGTTGTTCACGGCCGCATACACGTTCAGACTGGCCGAAAAGACAAGCCATGAAACGTAGGGCAGCATCAGCAGGCCGGCAGTCCTGCTGATCGGCCCGAAGCAGAGCACGGTAAAGGTCGCCACCACAGCGTGGGCGCCAATAAGGAACAGTGCCAGCCACAGGGCTGCGGCCCCCATCATCGGGTACAGGCCGAAGAACATCAGCGGCCACGTCAGGTTCAGCAGCAGCAGACCTCCGTAGAGCTTGAACGCAGCCCCGCGGGGGAAGTGCAGTTGCCGCCACACCAGCCAGGCGGCTACGGCCATGGCGGCGTAGAGCACCAGCCACGCTGCGCCGAAGATCCACCCCGGCGGGGTCCACGGCGCCTTGTCGGCCAGGGCGTACCAGCCGGCGTTCATCCGGATCGGCAGGGAGGCCAGCAGCGACACCACCCAGGACACCGCCAGGAATCCGATCAATGCCGCGCCCTGCCGCGGCCAGGGGCGATCGCCCCTCAGCGCGGGGCGCGGCAGACTTCCTTCAACGATGGCGGGCACTGACTCACTGTGGACAATCGGGGGCTGGTCCGTCAAACCGTGACGGCGTAACCTCCGGCGGTCGAGGTTTGCCGCTGCGCAAAATAGCCAGCGCTGCGCAAGCGGGCCGACGGTACGTGCACATCGCAGCGCAGGGAATTGCGCGCAGCGACAGCAAGCTTGGGCAGCGCCGCTCAGCCCCCCGGCACCCGCGGCACCCCGGCGGCGGCCAGCAGATACGGCACCGGGTCCGAGCCCGCGGCCCACCGCATCCACGCTTCCAAGGTCGCGGCCAGATAGGCCGCGCACAGGTAGCCGGCCGTGTCCTCGGGAACGGCGAGGACAACCAGATGCCGCCGGGCCTGCTCGCACCGGGGTGCCAGGAATTCGTAGCTCCGGCTGGCGAGCTCGGAATGCTCGGCGATCAGGCGAAGCCACCCCCGCGACACCGAAAGATCGGGAATCACCGCAACCCCGGCGACGGCGGCGGCCCGCAACCCCGCCATCAGGCCACCGCGGCGCAAGTGGCGGCCTCAATCACCTTCCTCCTCAGCGCCGACGGCACCAACGTCAACGGCGCCATCCTGGCCTCCGACGGCGGCTGGTCCGCGGTCTGACCGAAGTCCGGCACAAGCAAGGGGACGACCACCAGAAGCCACGGAGCTTCCCGCCGTCGTCCCCTCGCGATACCTCAACCGGGCAGCAACAGGGTTAGTGCGTGCTTCCCTAGGCCGGCTTGAGTGCCGTCCGCCAGACTGCGACGGCCTTTGCGACGTTGAAGGTCCAGGTGGCTGTGCCGCTGGCGCCCGCGGTCGCCTGGACCCGGTCCGCTTGTTCAGCGATCTGGCCGTCAGCGGATTCCCAGCGTTCGGTCCAGCCGGTCGGGGCGGATGCGCCCGGTGTTGAGCTGTCGAAGCCGACGCCGCCGATCAGCATCGCGTTGTTGCTCGCCGTGGTGACGCTGGGGGCTGCAATGCTGCTGGCCAGATACGTGGTGTTCGCGGCCGTGGCGACGCTGCTGTCCAGCGGTGTCGTGTTGTTCACTCCGCGGTAGGCGGTGACTCCGCCGCCCCACTTCGCCGTGGTGCTGAGGCTCCAGCTGTAATTAGCCGGGTCGGAGGCGCCCACCACCCGGTAGTACGCGAACACCCGGGCGCCGCTTCCGACGGACAGGTTGTTGACGATGGCTGTCCAACCCGCCGGAACTGCGGACACGGTTGGGTTCTTGTCCGCCGTGAACGAGGCGACCAGGACGTCACCGGCTGCCGCGCCCGAAGGTTTGGTCAGTGTGACGGTGGTGGTGGCCGTGGTGTTGTTGGTGGTGGTGGAGGCGCCGAGGGTGATTCCTGACGTCGGCGGCGGCGTGGTGCCACCGCTGACCGTGATCGTCGTGCTGGCCGACGTCGAGCCTCCGGCGTTGGTGGCGGTCAGGGTCGCGGTGAACGTTCCCGCCGTGGAGTATGTGTAGGACGGGTTCCGGGTGGTGGAGGTCCCGCCGTCCCCGAAGGTCCAGGCCCAAGAGGTCGGCGAACCTGTGGACGTGTCAGTGAAGGCCACGTTCAAGGGTGCGGTGCCCGACGTCGGGGACGCGGTGAACGAAGCCACCGGCGCCGCCGGAGTGGACGAGCCCTGGCTAGCCGGCTTGAGTGCCGTCCGCCAGACTGCGACGGCCTTTGCGACGTTGAAGGTCCAGGTGGCTGGGCCGCTGGCGCCCGCGGTCGCCTGGACCCGGTCCGCTTGTTCAGCGATCTGGCCGTCAGCGGATTCCCAGCGTTCGGTCCAGCCGGTCGGGGCGGATGCGCCCGGTGTTGAGCTGTCGAAGCCGACGCCGCCGATCAGCATCGCGTTGTTGCTCGCCGTGGTGACGCTGGGGGCTGCAATGCTGCTGGCCGTGTAGCTCGTGTTCGCGGCCGTGGCGACGCTGCTGTCCAGTGGTGTCGTGTTGTTCACTCCGCGGTAGGCGGTGACTCCGCCGCCCCACTTCGCCGTGGTGCTGAGGCTCCAGCTGTAATTAGCCGGGTCGGAGGCGCCCACCACCCGGTAGTACGCGAACACCCGGGCGCCGCTTCCGACGGACAGGTTGTTGACGATGGCTGTCCAACCCGCCGGAACTGCGGACACGGTTGGGTTCTTGTCCGCCGTGAACGAGGCGACCAGGACGTCACCGGCTGCCGCGCCCGAAGGTTTGGTCAGTGTGACGGTGGTGGTGGCCGTGGTGTTGTTGGTGGTGGTGGAGGCGCCGAGGGTGATTCCTGACGTCGGCGGCGGCGTGGTGCCACCGCTGACCGTGATCGTCGTGCTGGCCGACGTCGAGCCTCCGGCGTTGGTGGCGGTCAGGGTCGCGGTGAACGTTCCCGCCGTGGAGTATGTGTAGGACGGGTTCCGGGTGGTGGAGGTCCCGCCGTCCCCGAAGGTCCAGGCCCAAGAGGTCGGCGAACCTGTGGACGTGTCAGTGAAGGCCACGTTCAAGGGTGCGGTGCCCGACGTCGGGGACGCGGTGAACGAAGCTGCCGGTGCTGCAGGAGGCGGCGTGCCCCCCAACGTCCGGTAGGAGAACCAGTAGCGCTTGGTCACGTTGTTGCTGGCCAGCACGACGAGGCCGGTGGTGCTGTTGACGCTCTGCTTGCTGGTGGTGACGTCGTTCATGTTGGCGGACGCTCCGTCCTGGATGATGGGCGTCCCGCGTCCGGACGGGAACACCGGGTTGTCCATGGACGCTGTCTTTTCGTAGATGGCGCCGGGGACGCCGGAGTACGCGCAGCCGCTGACGTCGGTGCCGGGCGCTGTATGGAAGGCGTGCACCGTGTTGTTCTGCGTGTCCAGGACGATCTGCGGGCGGGACACGCAGTCCCCGATCGTGGCGATGGTTGACTGCGAGAACGAGCCGGTCGCGGGCTTGAAGACCAGCAGCACCAACTGCGCCAGGCTCTTGTCGGTTTGGGCGTCGTTCAGGCCGGTCTTGATCGCAGCGAAGACCCGGCCGGCACTGTCGGACTGCAGCGTCTTAATGTTCAGGTGGTCGTCCGCCATATTGGTGCCCCTGACCGCGTCCTGGACTTTCCACGAGGACGCCGCGGTGGGGCTGGTCCCGTCGGTGCGGGTTGCCCAGCGCACGGCGCCGGTACGCTGGTCGCTCCACATGACGCCGATCTTGTTGCTGCCGTAGGCCACGATCGCGGAGATGTCATCCGGTGCGGGGTTCGGGTTGGTGACCGGGATGACGAACGGGGAATTCCAGCTGGTCCCGCCCGGTGCGGAGCGGTTGACGTAGACGGTGTTGGTGAAGCCGCTGGTCGAATTGCCGGAAACCTGGGTCCAGGTGGCCCAGATGGCGCCGGTGCTGTCCTGGTCGATCGTCATCGACTCGCTGCTGTTGTTCATGATGGTGGTCGGGAAGCCGCTGTCCAGGGTGAACTTTCCCCCGGAGTAGCTGTAGCGGTACAGCTTGGCCGGCTGGCCTGTGACCGACGCCCGGGGCGTCGTGTCACCGGACACCGTGACCACGTGGGAAGCGATGTAGAGGTGGGTGCCGTCCCAAAGGGTGTCCGCCAGTGTGCTGGCGCGGGTGTCGTTCGTGAGGCCCGTGCTGACCCAGGTCTTTGATGCAACGTCCAGCCGGTGGATCTGCCAGCCGGTTCCGGTGGTCCACATATCGGCCCACCACGACCCGTCATTCCACCAGAGCTTGCTCTGCGGTTTGTCCGAGGTCGGCGGATTGCTCACGCCGGCGTAGCTGTTGCCCTGATAGCCGTAGTCCGTGGCCGCAGTGGCGCTGGTCGAAATTCCCAGCAGCCCCCCGGCCGCAACTAATGCTATTACTATGAATTTGCTGAGCCAACTGGCGGTACTTTTCATCTTCATCGCCGTTTCTTTCATGCGTCTGATCGCCATTTCCATGGTGAATTTGCAGATATCTCCCGACTAGGGTGATGCTAGCCCATTCCGGAAGTGAAAAGGATGTTCTTTTGCAAAGATCTATAGTGCTTTCCTGGCGGGGAAAGCACTGTCATGGAATCCGCGATATGCACCCTGGGTGTCAAGCTGGACTGCACCCAGGATCCCGTTTCCCCCTGAATCCGCAGCCACCGCGGCATCGTCCCCTGCGGCTGTGGAGCAACGCCGGCCCTAGACCATTCCATCCCGTCGGCGCACCGTTCCAGTATCGGTACAAAAGCTCTGAAACTCAAAGAACATTGGCCCCCTGGCCGCTGACCGAGTAGACCATTCAAGGATGGCTCGTGGTTCCCGGGTAGGCCGCCCCGAAGACCCAAGTAGAGGCTCGGGGATCCTGCAGGGAGTGGAACAGCGAACCAAGTACTGGCCACTCGTGACACAACTTTGGGTGAACTTTACGCTTTGGGTATGGCCACCGCTTCGTGGTAGCTGGGGTATGGGGTTGAGCATAATTTTGACGGATCTCTCTGAATTCGTCCTCTAGGTTCTCATTCGCCGATGGCAACGTCGGCGACCGAAAATGTCATGAAGTGGTGAGGCTATTGTCTATTCCAAATTTAGTCCCTAATTCGCCGTCTGAGCACATATCCGCTTCGCAGCGGGCTACGGTGAGCGTCGTCATTCCAACGCTTAATGAAGAAATGAATTTGCCCTGGGTTCTCCGGCGGATGCCTTCCTACGTTGATGAAGTTGTCATCGTGGACGGACGCTCGCACGACCACACCATCGACGTCGCCCGGGCACTCAGGGTCGACGTCGTTGTGGTGGCTGAGCCGCGTAAGGGCAAAGGCATCGCTGTCCGCGCCGGCTTCGCCGCAGCGTCGGGGGACATCATCGTGATGCTGGACGCGGACGGGAGTATGGATCCGCAGGAAATCGGCTGGTTCATTTCGCCCCTTCAGCATGACTACGACTTCGTCAAGGGTTCGCGCTACGTGACCGGAGGCGGGTCGGAGGACCTGACCTGGCTGCGGAACGCCGGCAACCGCGTGCTGACTGGGTTGGCCAACACAGTGCTGAGAAGCAACTACTCGGACCTCTGCTATGGCTATATCGCACTCCGCCGGGAATGCCTCGAGGTCCTCGAGCTGGAGTCGGACGGTTTCGAGATCGAGACGGAGCTGATTGTCAAGGCCGCCCGCGCAGGTCTTCGCATCGCGGAAGTGCCGAGCTTCGAACTCGACCGCATCTCCGGAGTCTCGAACCTGCAGACCTTCCGCGACGGATGGCGGGTCCTCCGCACCCTGGCCCGGGAATGCACCATGTGGGAATCGCCAACCGCGGGGGCAAGACCAGAAGCCCTGCGGCGGGTGAAGTACACCTATCCAAATGTCCGGTTTGCTCGCACACCCACGGATCCGCAAAGCGTTCTTACCGTGGCGGAAGGAGTCTAAGATGCTCGACTTCAATTTCCGGCCCTCCGCTTCGGTGGTCATTTGCTCCTATACGGAGCAGCGCTGGGACCTGCTGATGGACGTGATTGACTCCGTCCACGCCCAGACGTTCCAGCCGAAGCAGTTGATCGTTGTGGTTGACCACAACGAGGACCTGTACAAGCGGCTGGTGGCGGCCGTGCAGGATGTCACCCTGGTGGAAAGCACCGGGCTTCAGGGGCTCTCCGGGGCGCGAAACACAGGCGTCGGCCTGGCGACCTCTGAGATCGTGGCTTTTCTGGACGATGACGCCGTGGCGGCTCCCGACTGGCTCGAAAAGTTGACGGCCCTCTACGACGATTCGGACGTACTGGGGGTCGGCGGCAAGGTTGAACCGGTGTGGGAAAGCGGCCGGCCCGGTTACTTCGGCCCCGAACTGGACTGGATAGTCGGCTGCAGCCACCGCGGTTTGCCCAAGGTAGCCTCCGAAGTGCGCAATGTCATTGGCGCGAACATGTCATTCCGGCTTTCAGTGCTCCAGCAGGTGGGTGGCTTTAACCTCTCCCTCGGCCGCCAGGGAACGAAGCCGCTGGGATGCGAAGAAACCGAAATCTGCATCCGGGCCGCGATTAGCTCCCCGGGGTCGCGCATCGTGTACGAGCCGGTAGCCCTGGTGCGTCACCACGTCCCAGCCCAGCGGGGAACGTTCCGCTACATGCTGGAGCGTTCCTGGTCGGAGGGCATTTCCAAAGCCCAGGTCAGCCACATCGTGGGCCACAAAAGGGCGCTGGGCCCCGAGCGGCGCTACGTGCGCAGGGTTTTGCCGCAGGCATTCTTTTCCGCTCTGGCGGACTGGAGCAGGGGTGCCGAGCCGCAGGGCTGGCGCCGGGCCGGGGCCTACGCGGCTGTTCTGGCGTTCACAGCCGCAGGATACTTCCGCGGACGCCGGCTCGCCCAAGGTTCAGGATCAGTCCTGACCGGTTCAGCACCCGTTCCCCAGAGCAGCCCTCCCTGGAGGGAAGCCACGTGATCGACGTTGGAAGTGAGTTTGTGGTGGCAACAGAGGACGCCGGACTGGACATTGCACCGTCGATGGGGACCGAAGCTATCCCCGACTGGCCCGGAGCCCTGTGGGTTGGAGCCGTTGATCTCGATTGCCTCGCCGGCTACACCCACCTGAGGCTCCAGGACTCCATGGGCTATCACCGTGCGCGCCTGCTGGTGCGCAGCGGACCGTCCGTGCGCGGGTTTATCGACGTCGACGCTCCAGGCGGGGTCCTGGACTGTGGCGTGCTTGAGTCCGCCGCGGCAGTCCTGCCGGCGGCCGTGGCATCCCAGGCATCCTCGACGCCCTCGATCACCGTGATCGTGTGCACACGTGACCGCGCTTCGCTGCTGCGTGGCGCCATCGCTGCGATCCTGCGCCTCGACTACCCGAACTTCGACGTCATCGTCGTGGACAACGGGGCAAGCACTGCTGAGACCCGGGACATGGTCCTTCGGGAGTTTCATGACCCCCGCCTTACCCTTATCTCGGAGCCCAAGCCGGGGCTGTCAAAGGCCCGCAATGCCGGCTTGCGCCTTGCGCGCGGGGACATCGTCGCGTTCACGGACGACGACGTCGTCGTCGACAAGTTCTGGCTGCGGGGGATTGCGGCCGGCTTTGAACAGGCACCTGATGTTGGGTGCGTAACAGGGCTCGTGCCGGCCGGAGAGCTGCGTTCGCCCGCCCAGGGCTACTTCGACGAAAGGGTCAACTGGTCCAAGATCGTCGCGCCGAAAGTCTATTCCATGGCGGATCCTCCGGCCGATCTGCCGACGTTTCCGTTCTGCGTGGGGGCCTTCGGCACAGGAGCGAACTTCGCGCTCGACCGACGCGCTGCCTTGGCGCTGGGCGCCTTTGACCCGGCTCTCGGCGTCGGAACGCGCACGTGCGGAGGCGAGGACATCGACATGTTTACCCGGGTTATCCTCGAGGGCCACTCGCTGGTCGTCCAGCCCTCCGCGATTGTCTGGCACCGCCACCGGGCAGAGCTGGATGACCTGATGATTCAGGCCCGCGGATACGGCAAGGGCCTCGGTTCGTGGCTGACAAAGATCCTCCTGGACCCACACACGGCGCGGCTTGCCATCGCCCGAAGCCCCCAGGGGGCGCTGCACTTCCTGAGAAACGCACGCAACCAATCACAGGGGCAAAGTGCGGCGGAGGCCGCGGCGCCGGTGCCGCGGGACCCGCGAGTCGCAAAGGCTCTGCGGACTGAACTTCTCTCAGTGGCGCGAGGTCCACTGAACTACCTTCTCGAACGCTGGTCGGGAAAGACATAGAAGGTCTTCCTCAGGCACGGCCGACAGCATACAGTTCCGGGGGGAACGCGTCACAAGGGGACGCTGACTTCCCACTCGCGAAGTCCCCGATGATCGATCAAGGAAGTTTCAGCGAAATGAGTCTCCTACTCCACGACGAAACACCAACCCCCGAATCACCGAAGCCAACGGTTCTGGCGTTGAGGGCGGATCGGCCCCTGGACTTTGTACTGGCTCTGGCCGGTCTCGTGCTGGCCGTCCTTGTCCTGTTCGACCTCGGCGGCCCGGTGCTCGCGCCCTTCACGCTCCTGGGGTGCTTCGTGTTGCCCGGGTGGGTCCTGGTGCGGCGGCTTCCCGACGCTGATCCGGTGGCGCGGGTGGTCTGGACCGTGGTGATGAGCGCAGCCCTCTACACAATTCTTGCCCTCATTATGGTGTGGGCTCACATATGGCATCCCCGGCCCATGACAGCCGCCATCCTGGTTGCGGCCTCGGCCCTGATCGCGGTTTTCCCGCCGGGACCCGGAACCGGAACCGGGCGCCATGCAATCGACGGGCATCCTGTCGCCAGGCGCCCGGTGGACTGGCGTTCCCTGTGGAATCTGGACGCGTTCCGCGGCTGGAGCCCGAGGACGTACGTGCCGTGGGCCCTCCTCGGGGTCGCGATGGTGGTGTGGGGTGTGGCCCTGGCAATAACAGGGGAGGAACTCGTCGGAGACAGTGGACTGCTGACAACGTTCCCGCTGATCTGGTACTTCGCCGTGGCCGTCGTCGTGGCGTTGTGCATCCGGGCCGTAGCGGCGCGGAAGATGGCGTCGAACGCCTTCCTGGCAGCCTCGACCACGGGGCTCGTCGCCATGCTCTACGCCTCGGCACCCATGCTGGTCAGTGTTCCGCGCCTTCCCTGGTCCTACAAGCACATCGCGGTGAGCAACTACATCAGTGCCACGGGCCAGGTGGATCCGTCGATCGATATCTACCAGCGGTGGCCGGGCTTCTTCTCGGTCAGCGCCTTTATGGGCGAGGCCGTCGGCTACCGAAACGCCGTGGATTATGCCGCGCTGGCAGAGTTCGGGTTCGCCCTGCTGGATGTTGTGATTATCCTGGCCATCGCGCGGACCCTCACCAGCAACCCGAGGATCTACTGGACCGCCACCCTGGTCTTTGCCCTGTCCAACTGGGTAAACCAGAACTACTACTCACCGCAGGCGTTCGCCTACACCCTCTACCTGACGATGTGCCTGGTCGCCCTGACGTTCCTCCGCGGCACACCCGCCAAAATCGCCATCTGGGTGGAGAACCGGTTGGAAGGGCTGCAGGGGCATTTCAACCGGGGACTCACGGCCGCCCCGGAGGCTCACGCGGTCCACTCCAGCCGCACTATGGTCATGCCGGCGGCAGTGGCACTTCTCTTCCTGCAGGCCGCGACGGTCCCGAGCCACCAGCTGACACCGTACATGGCCATCCTGGCGCTGTTCCCGCTTTTTGTTTTCGGCTATTTCCGGCCCAAATGGCTCGGCCCCGCGCTCGCGGTTCTGGCGGTCGCGTACTTTCTACCGAACGTCGACTACGTCGACAACAAATATGGCCTGTTTAACGGGTTCGACATTTTCAAGAACGCGAGTTACGAGCCGCCCCAAGTGAGCACCATGAAAGACGCCGCCAGCTGGATGGCACGCACCCCGGATGCCCTCTCGATCTTCGTCGGGCTGCTCGGGATGGCCGGCTTCGTCCGCAACCTGCTCCGCGGCAACGTCCGGCAAACGCTGATCGTCGGCTGGCTGGCAGTTGCGCCGATATTCTGGCTCCTGGGCCAGTCCTATGGCGGGGAGGCCAAGTTCCGCATCTTTCTTTTCGCTCTCCCGTGGCTGGCCGTCGGGGTGGCCTGGCTGTTCTGGTCCGGACCGGTCCGCACCCCGAAAAGTGTCATGGGCGCTACCGCCTCGCTGACGATCATGGCCATGCTGTTCACGATTGTGTACTTCCAGGCCGAGGGGAAGTTCCGGGTCCCCAAGGAGGACGTGGTGGCGGCGCAATGGCTGGACGCCCGGGTAGGGGAGAAAGACGTCATTTTTGAAACCAACGCTTTCTTCCCGCTGCTGATCGGCCCGAACTATCCCAACTATCTGGAGTGGGGCCAGGTCACGTCGCTGACTAAGTTCTTCCAAAAGTCCAACGGGAGCGTGATGCCGGAGGACGTGGAGCGCTACGCGAACAAAAACTGGAAAGCTGAGCGTGTCTTCGTCGTCTTCTCGGACTCACAGCTGGAGCATGCGATCGAGGACAAACTGTTTGATGTCAACATGCTCCCCGCTCTTGAACGGGAGTTAGCCGCAGGGGATAAAGCCGATCATGTATTCGACAATGGGGCCGTCCGGATCTACCAAATCAAAAAGACCCTTTAGCTTGGGCAGCAGCGGCGCAGTCCTGGCCAAAGTCGTCGCGATGTTCGCCGCAGGTGCGCTGCTGGTCGCGCTGGTTTTGTTTTTCACGCGGGGACGCCCACCGACGGAGATGCCGGTGGGGGACCTCCCGGGCTGGAAGCAGACCGGTGCCCAGGACTTCACCACCCCGGCCGGGCTGGGCCGCGTGGGCGAGGTCTACGGATCGGATATGCGCGGGTATCACGAACTTGAGGACACTTCCGGTGAGGGCCTTTACACGCCGGATTCCGTGCTCTCCGTGAAAGACGGCAAACTGGACTACCACCTGCACATGAAGCGTGGAATACCGCGGGTAGCGAGCGTCGTCCCGTTCGGCTATGCCGGTCAGACTTATGGCCGCTACTCCGTCCGGTTCCGGTCAGATACGCTGCCGGGCTACAAAATCGCTTTTCTGCTCTGGCCCGCAAGCGATGATTGGCTCGAGGGCGAGATCGACTGGCCGGAAGGCGAACTCAACGGGAAGATGTATGGGGTCTCCGCCATCAAGGACTCCACGCTCAAAGGACCGGCCAGGTTCGATCCCCCCACGCGGTACTACGCGCCGACCGATGCGACCGATTGGCATGTGGCGACGACGGAATGGACACCCGGCAAGGTCAAATGGTTCTGGGACGGGGAACTTGTTGGTGAGACGACGATGCCCGAGGGTGTTCCCACCACGAATATGCGGATGACCCTGCAGGCCGAGACGAAAGACGGAGCGGACTCGTCCTCGCCCACGCCTGAAACTTCCGGCCATCTGGAAGTCGATTGGGTCGTGCAGTATGCCTACGCGCCCTAGCCCCCACCCACTCGCCGATCACCGGCACAATTCGTCAGGCATGATTTTACGGTCTCACGGCAGTAAGGAACAGATGGATATCCCAAGTAACGGCCAGCCCGACCCCGGCGAGTGGAACGGAGAGCAACCGGACATTCACCCGGCGATCGCGAGGGCGTTCCGGGCGCTGGAGGGATCGGGGCTTCCCTGGGTGCTGTTGCGTGGCGAGGAGGACCTGGTCCGACCCGACGGCGAGGTGGACATTCTCGTGGCAGCCGGCCAGCTCCCGCGCCTGGACGCGTTGCTGGCGGATGCAGGGTTCCACCGGGTCGTGGCCCTTGGGCACGGAAGTCATCGGTTCTATTTCAGCTACGACACCACGGACGACCTGTGGCTCAAGCTGGACATCGTCTCCGAGATCTCCTTTGGTCCGTTTCAACAATGGCACACGCTCCTTGCCAGGGGGTGCCTCAAGCGGCGCCTCCGCAACGGCGTGCTCTGGCTCCCCGCAACAACCGAACAGGCATGGCTCCAGCTCCTCCACATCATGCTGGACAAAGGCGGCGCCGTCAGGCCTGGACGGATGGAAACCGTACGGGTCGCCGGCGCGCTGGCCTCGACCGACGACGTGATCGCAGCATACGTCGACCGGGAGGTGGGGCCCGGAACCGCTGCGCAGTTGCTGAAGCTCGTCCGTTCCGGCAGCGTTGACGATTTCCGTGATCCGGCACACCGCATGGCGTCAGCCCTGACCCGCAACGCGCCGTTGCGCACCCGGTTGACCGCGGCGAAAAACAGGATGCTCCGGCTGCTCAGCCCGACCGTCCCAGGGCGCTTCAGCCGCGGGCTTGTGGTTGGGGTGATGGGCCCGGAAGATGCGGTCAATGTGACACTGCTGCACCGGTTCGGAGAAAGCTTCCCCATTCCCAGCCGCTACGTGTCCTTGGGTAGGAGGGGACCCGGGCGATGGGACGGCTGGCTCACGCGGATTCCCGGTGGACGGATCGGCCAGCGCGTTATCGGGCAACTCCGCGGCGCGTTGGCGGCCAACTATCACTACCGACGGGGCCGGTTGGTTATTGTGGACCGGCCCGCCTACGACGCTAGCCTGCCGGGTTATGCCGGGACCACTGACGGAGGGCGGACGGAGACTGCCCTCGCGGTCGTGCTGACGCCCGCAGCCGACGTGCTGCTGGTACTCGCCGTTCCCGGCGAGGTCCTGTTCGCCGGGAACGGCGGATACTCGCCCGAGGTCCTCCAGAAGTGGCGACAGACCCGGCTGGAGACGGTGAGGCGGCTCCCGAACGCCTGGGTTGTTAATGCTGCCCAGCCCCAGCCGCTCATCCGAAAGGTTGCCACCGGGATCGTCTGGGGGCAGATGGTGGGTTCCTCCCCGACCTCGGCCGCGCCCGTCCAGCCCAAGTCACAGGCATTGAACGCCGGAGGGAAATCGTGAACTTCATCGACTCGGTGCTTTGCGGGCACTACGGAGAGTGGAATCTGGCGGACTACGGGCTGGGAGCGGAGTGGACCACCGTTCTGGTGACGCCGCAATTCACCACCTCCCGGCACGTGGTGGGACTGGTCTTCCCTGCCGGTGCAAGCCAACCCAAACTGGTCGTCAAAGTGCCGCGGTGCCCGGGAGACAACGAAGGTGTCCGGCGGGAGGCGGACATGCTCCGTCAACTCAGCACCCTCAGCGGCGGGCAGGTGGAAGGCGTCCCCCACATCGTGGCTGCCTTGGACGTCGGTGAGCACACTGTGTTGGTGGAGACTGCTTTGACCGGCGTTCCTTTGGACCCCTACCGGGTCGCTGGGGATCTGGCCGGTGCAGTCGCTCTCGGTGTGGACTTCCTGGCGGCACTGCCCTGCACCCGGCCGGGACCGGACAACCGGGGCTGGTACGAGCGGACGGTGGAGCGCCCGTTGGAGGCACTCGCCTCGCTATTGCCCGAGGACCCCGAGGTGTCCGCGCTGGTCAAGCGCACCCACGAGCTGCTGATGCCCCTGCGGAGCACCACCCTGCCCGCCGTGTTCGAACACGCGGACTTGAGCCACCCCAACCTTCTTGTGCAAAGCGACGGGCGGCTCCAGGTCATGGACTGGGAACGGTCGTCGCTGTTCGGCCTGCCCGGCCATGACCTCGTCTTTTACCTGCAATACCTCAGCGAATCGTCCGACATGGCGTTTTCGCGGGTTGCCCAGTTGGCGGCCTTCGACAAGGCCTTTGGGCCCGGCGGGTGGGCGCTGGCGACGCTGCGCGAGCACCTGGTGCTCAGGAACGTCGACCCGGAGTTGCTCCCGCTGGTGGTGATCGCCACCTGGGCGCGCTCTGCCGCCACCCTGGCCTTCCGCCTCGCTGCCGAGGACGTTCCGGGGCCCGGGTCAGCGCAGCTGCGGGCCGCCGTGCTGGACGACCGCGACTTCTGGCTGTGGCGGCACGTTGTGGCCTCCGGGCTGAGCTAGGCCTGCACGGGCGGAGGCAGCGCCGGAAATTCGCTGGGGAGAGGTGCTTCACGGCAAGATGTGAGCATGAAGCATACTGACCAGCAGCCCTGGGTGAAGAACTACCAGCCGGGTGTCCCGGCCGAGATCGAATTGCCTACGGAGTCGCTCGTTGCGATGCTCGAGCGGTCCGTGGCTGAGGCCGGTGCAGCCCCCGCGCTGGAGTTCTTCGGCCGCCGTACAAGCTACACCGAACTCGGCGAACAGGTCGATCGGGCAGCCGAGGGCCTGCGCCGGCTCGGCGTCCGCGCCGGCGACCGGGTGGCGCTGATCCTGCCGAACTGCCCGCAGCACGTCGTGGCGTTCTACGCGGTGCTGCGCCTCGGCGCCGTCGTCGTCGAACACAACCCGCTGTACACCTCCCGGGAACTCCGCCACCAGTTCGAGGACCACCAGGCCAGGGTCGTCATCACCTGGGACAAGGCCGCGGCTGCCGTCCGTGACTTCCCGGCGGACATCGAGATCGACCATGTCGTTTCCGTTAACCTCCTGGCGGCGTTTCCCGCCGTCAAGCGCCTGGCCCTGCGCCTGCCCGGAAAGAAACTGCGTGAGTCCCGCGAGGCGCTGACCGCCCCGGCGCCGGGCACCACGCCGTGGAAGGAACTCCTCAGCCACGGACGCATCGATCCGGAACACCCCCGCCCCGGGGTGTTTGACCTCGCCGCGATCCAATACACCTCGGGAACCACCGGCCGTCCCAAAGGCGCCATGCTTACCCACTTCAACCTGTACTCCAACGCCCTGCAGGGCGAGGCCTGGATGCAGGGGGCCGAGTACCGCAAGGAAATTTTCTACTCGATCCTGCCCATGTTCCATGCCTTCGGCATGACGCTCTACCTCACCTACGGCATCCGCAAGCAGGGCCTGCTGGTGCTTTTCCCCAAGTTCGATCCGGACCTGGTGCTGGACGCCATGAAGAAGTCGCCCGCCACGGTCTACTGCGCGGTTCCGCCGATCTATGAGCGCACAGCGATGGCCGCGAAGGAGAAGGGCATCTCGCTCCGGTCCTGCAAATACTGCATCTCCGGCGCCATGAACCTGCCGGACCACGTGGTGGAACTGTGGGAATCGGTCTCCGGCGGACTGCTGGTGGAAGGCTACGGCATGACCGAGTCCTCCCCTGTCGCGCTGGGCAACCCCTTCCACCCCACGCGCCGCAACGGCACGATCGGTGTGCCGTTCCCCTCGACCCTGATGAAGGTCGTCGACCTGGACGACCCCGCCGTCGAAGTGCCACCGGGCCAGCCGGGGGAGTTGCTGCTCAAGGGCCCGCAGGTGTTCCAGGGCTACTGGAACAACCCGGAGGAAACCGCGAAGACCCTCACCGCCGACGGCTGGCTGCGCACCGGCGACGTTGTGACGGTGGACGAGGACGGTTTCACCACGATCGTTGACCGGGCCAAGGAGCTCATCATCACCGGGGGTTTCAACGTCGCACCCACCGAAGTGGAATCGGTGCTGCGCCTGCACCCGGACGTCATGGACGCCGCCGTCGTCGGCAAGCCACTTGAACGCGGCGGCGAGATGGTGATCGCCGCCGTCGAACTGGAACCGGGCGCCGCGCTGGACGAGGACACCCTCCGCAGGCACTGCCGCGAGCACCTGGCCGGCTACAAGGTCCCCAAGCGGATCGTTGCGATCCCTGACATGCCGCGCTCCATGCTCGGCAAGATCCTGCGCAAACAGGTGCGCGAGCAGGTGCTGCCGACGCTCTGACTTCCGGGGCGGGGAACGGGTAGGCGCACGTGGAACCAGCGCACTGTACAAGTAGCCCGGTGCGGCCGGGGCCAGAAACCGCTACTGGTGACACCCCTTGGTGCTGATCGTAGGCTTCATTTCAAAGATCCAGCGGCGGCTTTGCCGGTGGTGTCATCCGGTGAGGGAAGCGGTTGGTCGAGCGGCGGGCGGCTTCACGCGGCAGCCGACCGCCAACCCGGCCAAGGAGGTCTTACGCGCATGGTTCACGAAGTCCGGAGCGACATCCCGGTACTACTGCCTCCCGGAAACGCTCGACGGCGGCGCTCATGACGGCGGGCCCGCACACCAGCCATTCGGCCGTGCACCCGACGGTAGCCAAAGCGTTCCGCGCCCTTGACGGGACGGGTCTGCCCTGGGTTCTGCTGCGCGGTGAGGATGACCTCGCCCGGCCCGCCGGCGATGTGGATATCCTGGTGGCGGGCGGGCTGCTGCCGGGCCTGGACGAGCTGATGAACGGGATCGGGCTGTGCCGGGTACGCGCCGCGGGGCACGGAAGCCACCGCTTCTACTTCGGCTATTCGGAATCCGGTGAGCTGTGGCTGAAGCTCGACATCGTCTCGGACATCTCCTTTGGGCCGTACCAGCAGTGGCGGACCCCGCTGGCGCAGGGCTGCCTTGAGCGGCGCGTCCGGAACGGCGGGCTGTGGATGCCCGCCCCGGCCGACCAGGCCTGGCTGCAACTCCTCCACCTCGTACTGGACAAAGGGGAGATCCAGCCGCAGCGGGAATGTACCGCCCTGGCTGCGGCCGCGGGCGCGTCGCCAAGGGACCGCATCGCCGGGTACGTGGACCAGCGCAGCGGGGCCGGCACCGCCGCGCAGCTGCTGGACCTGGTCCGCTCGCGCAGGTTTGCCGAGGTCTCCGACATGGCCACGCGGCTGCGGTCCGTCTGGACAGGCGGGGCGCCCCTGCGCACCCAGTCACTGGCCCTGGCGAACCGTGCCTTGCGCCAGTTCAGCCCCAGGCTCCCGGGCCGGGGCCTGATAGTGGGAGTTATGGCCCCCGACGGCGCCGGCAAGACTACGCTCCTCCACGGCCTGCGTGCAGAGTTCCCCGTCCCCACCGCCTATGTCTACATGGGGATGTGGGGCGCGGGTCCCTGGGACGGCTGGCTGCACCGGGTTCCCGGCGGGCGAACCGCAAAGAAGATGTATCGGGTCCTCATAGGTGGGATGGCCGCCAGGTACCACCGTGTCCGGGGCCGTGTGGTGCTGATGGACCGGGTTGCCTACGACGCACTGCTGCCCGCCGCTGGGGACAACAATCCCTCAAACAGCAAAGCCGCCGGCGGCGTGTCCAACGCCCTCGCTGTGTGGCTGGGCGCTGCCCCGGACCTCCTGCTGGTTCTCGATGTGCCTGGTGAGGTGATGTTCTCCCGGAAAGGTGAACACACGGCGGAAATTTTGGAGAAATGGCGGCAGTCCTATCTGACGTTGGCCGAGTGGCTGCCGGGATCCCGGGTCCTCGACGCCGCCCAGCCCCAGCACTTGGTCCAGCAGCTGGCCACGAAGACGGTGTGGCGCGGCGTGTGTCCCGGCGAACCGGAAATTTCCGCTCCGGACAGCCCAGCGGCCAACGCGGGGGACGCAGGGGATGCGGACGCCCTGTCCCTGCACCTGTGGCGGCTGCTCGACTGGCGCTTTCTGGTGCCCGTACTGCAGCCCCGCAACGTGGCCTACGGCGGCGCGTTGGGTCCGGAGCTGCTGGCGGCGCTGCGTCTCCTGGACCCCGCCGCAACTCGCATCCAGCCCGGCGGCCAGGCGGGCATCCACCCGGGCAGCCGCACCGGCCGCAGCGACACCCCTGCAGAGGTATTCGAGGTCGTGCTGCTCAGGGAGCCCGAACCCCAGCTTTTTGAAATGGCCACGGCGGCGGTGCAGCCCGGAGGCTGGATGTGTGCCCAGGTGAAACGTTCGCTGCTGCGCCGCTCGGGCCCGCGCACCCTGGCGGGGTGGAAGCGGACCTTCAGGCGGTCCGGGTTCGAGGACGTCAGCGTCTACTGGCACGCGACGAGCCTGGACAGTCCGGGCCGCCTGGTTCCCGTGGCGTCGGCAACCGCAGTCAAGGACACGCTGGCGCTGCATAAGGGAATCCGCTTCGGACTGGCCAAGGCGGTCCTGGCGCGGCTTGCCCTGGCTCTGCGGTTGTTCGACGTGGCCGTCCCGGAAGGGACCGTGACCGGCCGCCGGCCGGACTCACTTGCGCCGGAGTAGCCCCACCAGCTCATCATGCACGGGCCTGAACCCGAAGCGAAGAATCGTGTAGACGACCGCAATGGCCGTCGGGACAACCAGGACTAAAGTGGTCACCCCGCCCAGGACCGGCGCCGCCAGGACACCGAGGCCTGTCACCGCCACGGCAGCCCCGCAGACCAGCCCGGGCGCGACCGCACGGAGCAGTTCGCGTGCCCGCAGCTGGATGACTCTGGCGGCCACGAGCTGCATGCCGCAGGCGAACAGTACTGCGACGACGAACTGTGCGCAGGCGATGCCCACGATGCCCCACTGGGTGGCAAACAGCAGGACCGGCAGCAGGATGGCGAGCCGTACCAGCGATACCCCGATGGACAGGCCCGGACGGCCGATGGCCTTATAGACGTCGTTGGCGCCGGCGCCCAGCGAGCGGGCCGCGGCGTAGAGGGCGAGGAAGACCAGCGGCACGACGGCGTCCATCCACTTCTCGCCGAAGACCAGCGGCACCAGAACCGGGGCCACGACGGCCAGCCCCACGCCGGTGGTGACGCCGTACAGGGACTGGATCCGCACACTGGTCAGGTAGCCGGAGCGGAGCCGTTCCGGCTCGCCGCGGACCTGGGTGTACAGGGGGAACAGGACGGTCGAGAGCACGAAGAAGACGTTGAGGATCAGCACCTCGGGGAGCCGGAAGGCCAGCGTGTAATAGCCCAGTGCCTGCGCCCCGAGGAACAGGCCGATGATGAGGTAGTCGATGTCGAAGATCAGCCGGGCCAGGAGGCTGCTGCCGGCTACGGGCGCGCCATATTTTATGTTGGCTTTGAGGGCATCTTTGCGCACACGCCAGATTTGCCACGGTCCGCCCCTGCCGAGCAGGAACCAGCACGTCACTGCGTACGCCACGGACCCGGCAGCGGTTCCGACGGCCAGTGACCACGCCCCGTGGCCGGAAAAAGCAAGGGCCAGGGTCACGGTGCCCATCGTGGCGGCGCGGATGACCGGGGCCGTCGTGAGTTTCTTGAATTTCAGGTCGCGGCGCAGCAGTGCCTCGGGGACAGCGCCGAACGAGGTGGCCACCACCGAGATCCCCAGGACCTGGACCAGGGGTTCCACATCGGGAAGGTTAAAGAGCTCGGCAATCAGGGGTGCAGCAAGGAAGGCGCCCAGGCCCAGGAGCATGCCAAGCGCCACGGAGATCAGCAGCGCGGATCGTGCAATAACCCCGGTGCGTGGCAGATAGACCAGCGCCTGGGCCACGCCGGCGTCGGCAACAGTCTCCGCGTACGCCATGAGAACCAGGGCCAGCGCCACCAGGCCGTACTCCTCGGGGGAAAGCAGCCGCGCCAGCACGATGGTCGTGACCAGGACGATGATTCTCCCGCTGGCAAACGCCAGCCCCTGCCAGATGGCGCCCCGGACACCGGTCCGGGCCAGTTCCCCGGGAGCGTACGTCATGCCGGTGAACTTCCGAGCGGCAGATCGGCGCTGCCGGGTTGGATCGCACGGCGCAGCTCTTCCAGGTACTCCTGGGCGACCACCTGCCAGGTCCGGACGGCGTCGGCGTCGGCGTCGGCGCCAGCGCCGCGCGCTGCGTCCAGCGGTCGCGGACCGGTCAGCCGATGAACGATGTGATCAACAAAGCTCCCGGTGTCGTTCGAAACGGTAAGCAGGGGATGCGGGTCCTGTTCACGGGCGGCCACCGGCGTAGCAACCACGGGGAGCCCCGCGGCAAGGGCTTCGCGGACTGAGTTCCGGATGCCGACGCCGTGTTCGTCAGGAAAGGCTGCCACATCGGCGGACGAGAAGACGTCCAGGACGGACGGCACATTGGCGAGCACCTCCACCCGGGGGCCGGCGAGGGCGAGGACCTCAGGCTCGGGTCGGCGGCCAGCGAGAACGAACCTGGCGTCAGGGACCTGCTCCCACACCAGGGGAGCAATCTTCCCGACCAGGACCTTCGCGCTGTCGATGTTGGGCCCGTAGTTCAGGCTGCCTACAAAGCAGACCACGGGGATGGTTTGCCTGGAGTCAGGACGGACGGCCCGTTCAGCTCCGTTCGGGATGCTCCGCACGGGCCGCGCCAGGCGTTCAGCCCATTCCCGGGCATCCTGGGACCCGACCGTGAGGAGGCGTGCCCGCGCGGGCAGGCGGCGCTCGGCCCGCAGCGCCTGGCGCTCCCTCGCCCGGTAGGCCGGCCGCAGGAAACGGGGCGCAATGGCGGTGTCCATCCCGGCTCTGATCGACCAGGGGTCCACTGTCTGCAGGACAACCGGCCCCTGCACGTGGCGGGCGAGGAACAAGGCATGGGGCCCGTGGATCAGGGTGGCATCACTGTCCGCCGAAAGCCTCGCTGCCGTCGAGACGGCCTCCGCCGTGGCACGTTCGTGCTTTCCGACGCCGTTCAGGCCCGCGAGGGACCGCACGAACGCCGCCTTGCGGCCCTGGGGTGCCAGGACGTGCACCGCTGCGCAGCGGCTGCGCACCTCGTCCGGAAGCCCGACCGGGCCCTCGTACGTCAGCAGGGTCACGTCCACGTCGGCGGGCAGATTCCGCAGAATCTCATAGGGAATCATCGAGCTGCCGTCACCGAACACGGGGTCCCGATTTGGCGCACTCTCGGTGATGTACAGAAGCCTCATTGCACGAGTGTACTGGAGGCCGGAGGCCGGGCGGCCGGGGGCCAGCAACCCTGTTCGGGGGCCGCCCGCCAGGACCCGCCAGCCAACCCGAAGGTGCCTCCTGACGGCGACTCAGCACGGCGGGATCCACGTGGCCATTCAGGACGACGGCGCCCAGGGTTTCGTCCTTGGCCGCCGGGACCTTGCTCCGCATACTGGAAGCAGGGTGCAATTCGGCGCAGCCAGTAAGGACGGGGAGCCATGAGCGGCGGGTCAGACGGGTCGTTCCGGCGCCGGGTGGAGCGTGCAGCGGAACTCCGCTCCCTCCGTATTAGCGGAATGACGGTCCAGGAAGAGGAGGAACTGGCCGCCGCCGAAGAGAAGGAACGGGAACTGCGCGCAAAATTCGATGACGCCGCCAGGGCCGAGTACCTGATCCGCGATGCCATGGCGCAGGGCAAATTCGACCACCTCAAATACGCCGGAAAACCTATCCCCGGGCTGGGGGAGAAGTACGATCCCGACTGGTGGGTGAAAGGCCTGATCCAGCGCGAAAACATCACCGGGATGGGTCCCAAGGCAATCCTGCTCCGCACCGAGGACGCCGGGCTCGATGACCGGATCGACGAGCAGCGCGCGGAAACACAGGTCCGCCAACTCCTGGAGGATTTCAACGCCCGCGTGATTGATGCCAGGCGGCAACTGCAGGGCGGGCCTCCGGTCGTCACGAAAACCCGCGACGTCGAGTCCGAAGTGCGGCGCTGGCGGGAACGCCGCGCGGCCCGCGCCGCCGCCGTCGCGAAGCTGGAAGCCCAACAGGAACCGGACCGGTTCCGCCGTCGGTGGTGGCGGCGGATCCGGCCCGGTTCCTAGCGGGCTTCTGGCTCTTGGCCCCTGACTGTTCCCCGGTTCAGTACCGCGCGATCTGGGTCAGATAGCCGAAGTACTGTCCATCGATCGGCCGGAGCGGGTCGCCCTCGAAGCCGAAGCCGAGGTGTTTCTTGTTGTACGCGGCGGTGATGTCCAGGAACTGGGCCATCACGTCCTCGCTTGAACCCTCACATTCCCCTTCGCTGATGCACAGTGCAACGGAGCCGGCGACGGCAGGGCTGGCGAAGCTGGTCCCGTGTGCCACGGAATAGCCTCCCGGCGCCGTGGAGGTCATGCAGACCCCGGGGCCGGCGATGGTATGGGCCTGGTCCGCGGACTCGCTGGCGTAGTTGGAGAAGAATGCCGGACGGTCATCCAACTGCCCCCGCCCGGACCAGTCCTCGGCCCCGCAAACCGGGGCCTCAAGGCCATCAGGCTTGCCGTCGAAGTCTGCCATCGCCGTGGCGGTCAGCACCTCGTCATACGTGGCAGGGACCGTGCCGGCAAAGTCCTGGCCGGAGTTTCCGGCCGCGACGGCGTACACGACTCCGGCCCTGACCGAGCGACAAATGGCGTAGTGCATGGGATCCGTGCCCTTGCCGCAGTTGGCGGTTTCGGTGCCCGGCCCGCCGATGCTGATGTTGGCCACCGCAATGTCGTTCTTCGGGTTTTCGTCCTTGCGCGTTGCCGTCACCCAGTCGATGGCGCAGATGAGCATGTCCTCCGTGATCACACCAGCGTCGTTAACGACGCGAACGGACCACAGCGGGGTTCCCGGTGCCGCCCCAATGACGCCCTCGTTGTTGTCCTTTGCTCCGATGACCCCGGCCACGAAGGTCCCGTGTCCAACGTCATCCGTGGGCTCCACCCTGACCGGCGACCCGGTGGAGCAGTCGATGCCTCCGCGCACATTGAGGTCCGGATGGCTTCCGTCGATGCCGCTGTCAATCACGGCCACGTTGACGCCGGGGGAGTGCATGTCACCCTCGGGCTCCGTGTCACCAGAGGCAGTGCCGCCAATCCTCAGCCACCAGAGCGGCGCCACCTGGGTGCTCGGCTCGGGGTCCAACGGTTTCTCGAATTCCCGGGCCAAGGTGACGAAGTCTACGCCCGGGTCAGCAGCGAGGCGGGCCGCGACGGACGCCGTCATCGAGGCGGCGTACCCGTTCACTGCGGCCCGGTAGACCGTGGAAACGGAAAGGCCGTAGCTGCCCTGCTGTGCCGCGGCTGCTGTGCCGGCGTCAACAATGCCGTCCTTCAGCACCACGATGTAGCGATGTTCCTGCTCGGCGCCGGCTGAGGGGACGGCGGCGACGAGGCCTCCGGCCACGGCCAGGCTCAGCGCGGCGAGGCCGCACACGAGTCGCCGGAACCTTGACATGATTTTAGGCGATGGCGCGGCGGTCCCGGCATTCCGGCGTTCCCCCGCGGTTGCAGGCACTGGTTCCCGTGATCGTCCTGGCCGGCGGACGTGGCTGAACATAGTGGTCTCCCTTGAGCGTCTACGCTGCTGAACGCCCCCGCTCCTAGCTTAGGCCCGCGACTGTCTCTTGCACACGGGGCCCTTTGGCATTACTTGGGCGGCCCTAGGTGCGGAGCCAATCCTGATCAAAGTCGGGGTGGTCGTAGTAGGGCAGGGCCAGGGCGTTCAGCGACTGCTCCAGCCATTCCAGGGACTGCGGGATCCAGCCGGCGTCCTGCACGGGGTCGCTGACCAGCGATGCGAGGGCCGCCTGCCGGGAGGATTCCACGATGCGGATCAGGCGCCGCTTGGCCTCGCATTCGAGCAACAGGCGCTGTTCGTACCAGGCCCCGGATTGCGAGACAGTCCGGTCGCCCAAGAGGGTCCGCGCCACGGCCTCGTCCTCGGTGATCCGCTCGGACAGGAAATCGACAATGTCCACACCGCGAGCGTACGCGCGGTCCTTGGTTGGCAACCAGCCCCGGCCGCCGCAGATTTCCCGGTGACTAGTGTACTGCCAGGTTTTCTGCGTCCTCGGGACCGATGAAGCGGCAGGATCCAACGTGGCGTTCGGGGACGTCGCAGGTCCGGCCGGTGGGCAGGTGGACGTTGCCGCAGAGTCCGCTAATGGCCACGTCCTCGCGGACGTGCAGGCTGCTGAGGTCGGGCCGGGCCTCGCTGCCCTCGTGAATCTGGGGGCTGCCGGGTGCATTGTGGTCTTGGCTGTTCATGTCTGCGTGGTTCCTTGGAGTCTGCGGTGCAGCTGGGTTGCCAGTCTCGATTGAGTCCGATGCCCAAGTCTCACACGACAACGTTGTAAACGGGGTTACCGCCCCGCTAGATATTTGGCTCAGGCCCGGTACCGGGGCGCGTTATCAGGGGTATATTACGAAGCAGGGACGCATCGGGAATCAACTAGGCAAAAGGGGACGCCATGATGGGGCCAAAGTCAACGGAAACCGGCGAACGGGAGCCAGGTCTGCAGGACACCGAACCGATCACTGCCGACGCCCTAGCCATCCGACTGGGCGACATCGCACGGGAGCTCCAGAAGAGGGTGGACCCTGAATCCATGATGGCAGGTATCGTGTACGCGGCGTTGGAGCTCGTGCCGCACGCTGCCGAGGCCTCGGTCAGCCTGATCACGGGCCGCCGGACGATTGAATCGCGTGCGGCTTCCAGCGATCTGCCGCGCCGGGTGGATGCCCTGCAAAGCGAAACCGGGCAAGGTCCGTGCATGGAAGCCTCCTATGAAACGCGGGTTGTCAGCGTTCCTGACCTCAGCACGGAAAAGCGCTGGCCGGATTTCTCGCCGCAAGCCTTCAAACTCGGAGCGAAGAGCATGCTGTCCTTCCAGCTCTTTGTGGATGGTGACCACCTCGGAGCCCTGAATCTCTTCGGGAAGGAAGCGGGCGCCTTCGACGCCGAATCGGAGCGGATCGGAGCGCTCGTGGCTGCCCACGCCGCCGTCGCCGTCGCCGGCAGCCAGCAGGTCAGCCAGCTCACCCTGGCGCTGGACACGCGTGACCTGATCGGTCAGGCCAAGGGAATCCTGATGGAGCGCTACAAGATCACCGCCCAGCAGGCGTTCCTGCTGCTCTCGCGCGCCAGTTCAGAGCTGAACATCAAGCTTCGCGACGTCGCGGAAAGGCTGACCGTCAGCGGGGAAATGACCAAAAAGCCCTGACGCCAGCCGGGCGTGCGCCCGGCACCCGGGGGTTTCAGCCGCTGGCAGGCAGCCGCGGGCCATCGATGAGATCCGCGCACACCCGGGACAGTGGGGCACGATCGGCCCGGGCGCGGCGCAGCAACTCTTGAAGGGCCTGCTCCGCCGAGAGCCCGTGGCGTTCCATCAGGATCCCGCACGCGCGATTGGTGTTGTCCCGGCCGGCGAGCGCGCCTTTGAGCGGGCCGCTCAGCTGCCGGGGTGTCTCGGAGCCTTGGACATGGGCGAGCAGGGTCGCCGCGGGAACGGCGAATTTCTCAAGAAGCAGCCCCGTTGCGGCGGTGTAGGCCGCTGGCAGTGCGGCGTAGATCTTCAGCGTTCCGATGGGCCCGGCGGCGGCGGCCAGCGGAGTGCTGATGACGGAGCGGACGGGCAGCGGGGCGACAGCTTCGCGCCAGAGCGGCCACCGGTCATCCGCGGTGGCATCGTGGACCAGGACCGTTGTCCCTGCCGTCCAGGCCTCGACGCAGGGGCCCTGGCCCAGGCCGTGCTGGGCGGCGTCCACCTGCCCCACGAGCCGTGCTGTCGGCGCGGTGCTGCTTCCGCGCCCCTGCTCGTCGAACAGTGAGATTCCGGCCCCGGCTGATCCTGGAATGGCATCCCGGACCGCGTGAACGAGGAGCTGCAGGGCATGCTCCACCTTGTCCTCGGTCAGGAGCAGGCCTTTGATGCGCGCGAAGACGGCGGTCAGTTCATCGAGGGGGAGCGGGTTTAACGGCTGGTTGAGCACTGGGGCCTTACGGCGTGAGGGCACGATCACCCGGCGTATGCCCCCTGCTGAGCCGGGACGCCTCAAGCGACGGTCCACTTAAAGCATAGCCCCCGCGCTGCGCGGCAGGTAACAGATCATATGAGGCACGCACCCCCATTCCGCGAGCACTCCAGATGAGGACCTATGTACGCGGCAGGAGAATTTTCTACCATTAGCGGACGATCACTGTTGCCCCATCTTGGGACCGGTCGGCAGGAAGGCCTCTGGCATGGACGTTTCGGGAGCATCGGCAGCAGTCGCAGGAGCCCACGGAAAGGCGCGGTCCTCCATGCCCTTCGGGGACCGGCGCGATTTCACGAATACACAGCGTGGCTTCATGGGAAGACGCGAGCCCGGCGCTATTCACGCCGCCGACGGCACGGTGGTGTGGGATAACGACAGTTACGCCTTCCTGTCGGGGGACGCACCCGAAACGGTGCACCCGAGCCTTTGGCGTCAGTCGCAGCTGAACAGCATGCAGGGACTGTACGAGGTGGTCGAGGGAATCTATCGGGTGCGTGGGTTCGACCTCTCGAACGTCACGTTCGTGGAGGGGGATACGGGCGTCATCATCATCATCGACCCCCTGACCTGTGGGGAAACGGCCCGCGCCGCCGTCGAGCTGTACCGGCAGCACCGGGGCGAGCGGGAGGTGCGTGCGGTGATCTACACGCACAGCCATGGGGACCACTTTGGCGGGGTAAAGGGGGTGACCACCCAGGAGGAAGTCGACAGTGGACGTGTCGCTGTCATCGCTCCCGAGGGGTTCACCGGGCACGCGGTGGCCGAGAACGTGTACGCGGGAACAGCCATGGCCCGGCGTGCCGCCTACATGTTCGGAGCGGCGTTGGACCGTGGGCCGGAGGGCCAGGTCGGGTCAGGACTGGGACAGACGCTGCCCACCGGCGAGGTCACGCTGATCGTGCCGACCATTGACATCACCTCGACTGGGCAGACTCTCACGGTCGACGGGGTGGAGATCGAGTTCCAGCTCGCGCCGGGCACGGAAGCCCCGGCCGAGATGCATTTCTACTTCCCCCGCTACCGGGCTCTGTGCATGGCTGAAAACGCCAACCACATCTTGCACAATTTGCTAACGCTGCGCGGGGCGCTGGTGCGCGACCCGCGTATCTGGGGCGCGGTACCTCACGGAGGCCATCGAGCTTTTCCGTGGCCGTGCGGATGTCGAGTTCGGCTCCCACCATTGGCCCACCTGGGGCCGGGACGAGATCGTGGACTTCCTCATCACCCAGCGTGATCTTTATGCGTATCTGCATGACCAGACGCTGCGCTTGATCAATCCGGGCCTGAACGGCGCCGAGATTGCCGAAGAGATGACGCTGCCGCCCTCCCTTGAAAGCGCGTGGAGCGCCCGCGGATACTACGGGTCGGTCAGTCACAACGTGAAGGCTATTTACCAGCGCTACATGGGTTGGTTCGACGGCAACCCGGCCAGGCTCTGGCAGCACGTGCCGGAGCAGGCGGCCCCGCGCTATGTGGCCGCCATGGGCGGTCTTGATGCGGTCATCGCCCAGGCTCAGACGGCGTTCGACGGCGGTGACTTCCGCTGGGCGGCCACGTTGCTGGACCACGCAGTGTTCGCCGATACCGCCAACGAACGATACCGCCAACGAAGAGGCCAAGGGTCTGCTCGCCGATACCCTGGACCAGTTGGGCTATGGCGCGGAGAACGGCACGTGGCGCAACTTCTTCCTCTCCGGCGCGGCCGAACTGCGCGGCCGGAACTTCGGTACCCCCACGGTCCCATCGCCGGACATGCTCCGGCAGCTCAGTGTTGAGCAGTTCTTCGACGCCATCGCCATCCAAATCAACGGCCCGAAGGCCTGGGACCTGGATGTCGCCATCGACTGGACCTTGACGGATTTGGACCGTAACTACCGGACCAGGCTGCGCAACGGCGTGTTCATCACCGTGCAGAAGCCCGCCGCGTCCGATGCCGACGTGACGGTGACCTTGACCAGGGCCGTCCTGCCGTTGTTCATCGTCGACTCGCCGGCCGCGGCTGCGGCTGCCGGGGCCATGGTTGAGGGGGCGCCGCGGCATTGGACGCGCTGTTCGGCGCACTGCAGCCGGGCGATCCGTCGTTCCCGATTGTCACCCCGTGAGCGACACCTTCCGCCGGAGGGCCGGTGCGCCTCGCCGGGACGGCGGACCGGCTACCGGCGGGCGTGATGTGCTTGAGCTGATTGCGGAACTGGTGCCGCCGGCCATCGGCGTCGCCCTGAGTCCGCTCCCGTTGATCGCGGTGGTGCTGATGATCCTGTCCCCGGATGGGCGGGGCCGGAGTATCCTCTTCGCCGTGGGCCGCGTCGGAGCAGTCCTCGCCGTGGTGGTTGTGATGGCGGTGCTGTCCGAACTCAATACCAGGGGTGAGGGCGGTTCGCGTATTGGCGCTATTATCCGCCTCGTGCTCGGTGCGGCGTTCATCGTCCTGGGTATCTTGAAGCTGCGCTCACGGGCGAAGGCCGGCGCGGAACCGGAGGCCCCGGGCTGGATGCAGGCCATCGAAAGCATGCCGCCCAAGCGGACGCTGAGGATCGGATTCCTGATCTCCGCCGTCACCCGAAGGAAGTGATCTTCAGCATCACCGCCGGAGTCGTCATTGGCAGTGCGAGCGTTCCTCCGGGTCAGATGGCCGCAGCCACCGGGGTATATGTGCTGATCGCGACGGTCACGGTCGTCACACCCGTAGCGGCCTATCTGGTTTTCGGCGACAGGACACGCAGCTGGCTGAGGCCGTTCCAGACCTGGCTGGTGCGGTACTACGCGGCCATCATTGCTGCTGTGCTGTTCATTCTCGGCGGGGTCATGATCGGCAACGCGTTCGGAGATCTCCAGACGCCGCCGAATCCGCTGTCGGCCGTTCCAGCCAGGTAGGAATGATGCGGATGCGGAAGCGGAAGTTCTGGTTTCCCGGCTCGCGTTCGCTGAAACGGGACGTCGGTGCCGGCATTGCCCTCGGGCTGGTCAGCATCCCGACGGGCTAGCGGCCGGGATACTGGCCGGCGTCAGCCCCGTGGCCGGTCTCTACGGATATCCGGTGGGCACAGTGGCTGCCTCGCTGCCGCCGGGCTCACTGTTCGAGCGTCCGGAATACGTGCTGCCCGCCACGGTTGAGGCGGAGCGGCTGCTTTCCGTATCCGCGGCCGAGGCCGACCGTGCGGACACGGCAAGCCAGATCGGGGACAATTTCGTGCGCGTTCCCGTGCTGTACGCCTGGGTGCTGTTTCTTGCCGGTATTGCCGCAAGAATATCCAGTCCCCGCTCAGCCCACGCGGCCGTAGCCCTCGCCGCCCTCATGTTCGTGGCCGCAACGTCCGCCATGTTCAGCATGCCTCTGAACGCAGGGTCTGATCATGGCCACACCGGCAGCCCCGGCAGAGTTCCGCCGGCTGACCACCCCCCGGTCGGCTGCCATCGCGGGAGTGCTCTTCGCGGTGCTCTTCGCAGGCAGCCTCGTCCTCCTTCGCGTCGCGACTCCCGAGGAGGTCGACAGGGGAACCGCCTGGCTGGAACAGGGCACCCCCGCGCTGTCGGCTGCCCTGACCATCATGCCTTTTGCAGGCATTTCGTTCCTCTGGTTCATCGGGGTTGTCCGAGACAGGCCCGGGGACGGGGAAGACAAATTCTTCGCCTCTGTCTTTTTCGGCAGCGGCCTGTTGTTCCGTGCCATGATTTTCGTGTCGATGGCGGTTGCGGGCGGCATCCTCGCATCCGCGCAGACCGGCCCGGACCCGGCCTCTACGGAAGAAATCGTATATTTCGCGCGTGCCGTGATGTTTCAGATCAGCAATGTCTGCGCCCTTCGTATGGCCGGTGTCTTTATGATTTCCCTCGGGACCATCTGGCTTCGCACCGGTGCCATGCCGAAGTGGCTGGCCGTCATAACCTACGTCGCCGCGACAACGCTCCTGCTCACCGTGACCCTGAGTCTTTGGGCCACCCTGGTCTTCCCGGCGTGGGTGCTGCTCGTCAGCCTGCACATTTTGTTGCGGACCTTCGGCCGCAGGCCATCGCGCCCCCAACCCTGACCGGGCCGGCCGTGAACCGGGAAGTCCGAAGCGGCCTGCCGGCGCCGAAGGACATCTCAGCCCGCTGCAGCCAGCGGAATTTCCAGGAACCCGCCGGCAGCGTCCCAGCTGCTCGCCGTCCCGAGGTGCCGGCTGAGCCGCTGCATCCGTTCCGCGATCTGCCGGGAACCCCGGCCCGCCAACCGTGCCTGGAAATCGGTAATCAGCGTAGGGTACAGCCGGAGCCTCAGCGGTGTGCCCCGGTCCGTTTCGAGCAGGAAGATGAACGACTGGTCGTTGCGCTCCAGCGGATCCACCGCGTAGTCGTCCACAAAGTCCCCGGCGCTGTAGAGGATCGGCCGGTTCCTGAACACCTCGATGCCCTGGAAGATGTGCGGTGAATGGCCATAGACGGCCCCCGCCTCGATGAGAGCCCGCGCCAGCCCGCGGTGCTCGGACGGTGCCCCGGAGCCCCAGTTCGGCCCCCATGGGCGGAGACGATCAGGAGCCCGGCGCGGGCCCTCGTCCGCCGGACCAGGGCCAGCAGTTCAGCTACCCTGGGGTACTGTCCACCACCGGCACGTGGAAGACGCCGGCCCCGTAGTCCAGGACGTGGTTGTTGGCCAGTGACACCATCCCGATCCCCGCGGACCGGAGGCTGGCCACGTTCTACGGGTCGGAACGGAAATGGAATACCTTCCCGGCCTCCGGCTCCCCGCGGGCTGCCAGGACGCATTCGAGGTTGGCGATCGTGAGGTCCGCCTGGCGCAGCACGGAGGCGGTGTCTCCCCAGGGGTAATCGGCGTCGACCCGTCTCAGCCGCTCGTTCACGAGTCTGCCCAGCATGACGTCGCCCAGCAGCCCAATCAACATCGCATACCCGCCCGGGACTCAGGACTCGTAGTTTTCCACCTGTCTGATGGGGCGGGGCTCCGCCTCATCCGGGTTTTCGCCGTACTGCAGCTTGGCCCGGCGTTGCCGAAGGAGGTCCCAGGACTGGTCCAGGTCCTCTTCAATGCGCTTCAACCTGGCGTGCTCGGGGCTGTGCTCATAGTCCGGCGAGGAGGACGGGGCCTTCTCGCGGAGCGCCTGTTCTTCTTCCACCAGCGCTGAAATGCGTTCCAGAATGTGACGTTCGTCCACGACGGCCTTCTTTCGGGTAGCAACTCCTTCCGCCAGAGTAGCGAGGCCGTGATGCGCTGGCCAGAGGACCGTTGACCGGATGCGGCTCTCATTTCCGACGGAGCGGGGGGCCGCGGCGCCGAAGCGCCCGTTTTCGGCGGGGACCAAAACAGCAACATACTCAGCTTGCTTATTATTTTGTCGCTTCCTACAGTGGATCCTGTAAGGCATCAATCTCTCCGTGTGGAGGATCCAGGCCGGGCCACCGGCTGCGTGTTCCTCCCCGGGCACCAGAGGAGGACCCATGTCAGAGCACAACATTGCCGGTAAGAAAGTCGCCTTCCTGCTCACGGACGGTGTGGAGCAGGTGGAACTGACCAGCCCCTGGAGCGCCGTGAAGGAGGCGGGCGGCGAGCCCACGCTGGTGGCCCCCAAGGGCGGAAAGCTCCAGGGCTACGACGGCACCGAGAAGGGGCAGAAGTTCGACGTCGACCTTACCGTCGCCGAGGCGAACGCCTCCGACTTTCACGCCCTGGTGATCCCCGGCGGCGTCGTCAACGCGGACCACCTCCGGGCCGACAAGGACGCCCAGGCCTTCACTAGGGCCTTCTTCGAGCAGCACAAGCCGGTGGCCTCGATTTGCCACGGCCCCTGGCTGCTGATCGACGCCGGCGTCATCAGCGGCCGGAATGTCACGTCCTACCACACGCTCCAGACGGACCTGTTGAACGCCGGTGCCAACTGGAGCGACCAGGAAGTTGTTGTCGACCAGGGCCTCGTGACCAGCAGGACCCCGCACGATCTTCCCGCCTTCAACGACAAACTGCTGGAGGAAATCGAAGAGGGCGAGCACGCCGGCCAGACTGCTTAAGCGGCGCCGTCAGCAAGAATGAGCGCGGGCGCACCTGCTCTGGATGGCTGATCTGGGGCACGACGTGCCCTAACGTGCGCCGCCGTGGCCGCACGCGGCACCCTGGCTGGCGCCTTAGTAGCAAGGAGTCCGGATATGACCACCCCTTAGCCCGTCCCTGAATTTCCGCGACAGCGCGAAAGAAGCCATGACCGACGAGGCCGAACTGCGCGGCTACTTCGACAAGCTCGCCGACGGCGGACGGGTGACCGTGCCCCTGGCGAAAGCAGCCTGGGGAGACGTCTTCGGCATGTGCACGGACCGGTTCGGGACCGACTGGCTTGTCAACTTCGGCCCAGAGTAGGTCACGCGCCTGCTGCGGACTGAGGCCGCCCGGCTGCTCGGGTCCAACTGCGAGGGCCCGGCCGTTGGCTGTGGCTGCCCAAGATCCACCGCCGCCCGGCCGGCGTATTCCCCTCTTCGATGGACGCGGGTATTCTGGTGGCGGCCGGGACGCCGCAAATTCGAGTCCACATTCCCGGCCTAGAGAGGAATGCCATGACCGAGAAGTTGCACCTCAAGCCGGAGGATGAGTTCCCGACGGACCTTACTAAGGTGGAAACCAAGGACCTGCAGATCCTCGACAGTCAGGTACAGCGTCAGCTGGACCACGAATACGTGGCAGATGGTGAACCGAACCCGGAGACCGAGTTCAGGCACTACGACCTCGATGAGGAGTTCAGCGAGCGCGACAAGAGGGAAGACTGACAGGCTGATTTAGTCAGTATGCTTAGTAGGCGCTGATGAGTGGCGCTAAACAAATGCGCTGAACAGAAAAGAGCCCACCATGAGCAGGCCTGACCGCTTTGAGATCGAGGCCGCAGGCCATCTGGGCCATGTGTTCGTCTCCACACGCCAAGCCGGCCCATTCGGAGCCGACGCGGCGCGTCCGGCCGTCGTGCTGATCCACGGGATCGGCGTCTCGCACCGCTATTACAGGAGGCTCCACGGGCTGCTGGCCGAATCTGTCGACACCTACTCGATCGACCTGCCCGGCTTCGGCTCCACGCCACGGCCGGAGCACACCCTCACAGTCGCCGACCACGCCACCTACATCCTCGGCGCTCTCGAACAGCTGGGGGTCCTGGAGTTCGTGCTCGTCGGCCACTCGATGGGCTCCCAGTTCGCGATCGAAGCGGCACTTCAGCAGCCCGGCCGGATTTCCCAGCTGGTCCTGATGGGCCCTGTGGTCGATGCGAAGCGACGCACTGTGGTTCAACAGGCGCTGGCGCTGGGCCGGGACAGCGCGTTCTTCGAAAGCCCCTCCTCGAATGCGCTCGTTGCTACGGACTATTTCCGCTGCGGGCCCCTCTGGTATCTGAAGACCCTGCGCGTCATGATGGGCTATCCGACGGAGCAAAAGATTCCGGGGGTTTCTGCCCCGGTGCTCGTGGTGCGCGGCGCCAACGATCCCGTGGCCACCTCTGACTGGTGTCGTCGTCTGGCCGCGCACGCAGCCCAGGGGCAACTGCTCGAAATAGAAGGCACCGGGCACGTGGTGCAGCACAACCGCTCCGCGGAAGTGGCAGGAGCCATCCTGGACTTCGCAGGGGTCCGCCGGACGGCCGAAGAGGCTCCCCAACGGCGCCCGGCGTGAGCCGGGCCCTGCAGGCGGCCCGGTGGTGGGGCCAGGACTACCTCTACGCCGCGGGCCGGCAGGTCCTCAGTGCTGCGTCCCGGACCAGGCCTGAGGATTTCCTTGACGGGACCGCACGGCCCGTGGTGGTGATTCCCGGAGTGTACGAGGATTGGCACTTTATGCTGCCGCTGGTCAAACGGCTTCATCAGGCCGGCCACCCGGTGCACGTGCTGACCCTGCTGCACCGGAACCGGCTCGCGGTGCCCAAAGCTGCGGACCTGATTGCCGGATACATCCGCGACCGGGGCCTCACGGACGCGATGATCGTCGCCCACAGCAAAGGCGGCCTGATCGGTAAATTCGTTATGCTGCAGCTGGATCCCGAACGCCGGATCGCCGGCATGGTGGCGGTCTGCTCGCCGTTCTCCGGTTCAAGCTATGCCTCATTCATGCTCCTGCCGAGCCTGCGCGCCTTCTCGCCACGGAATGCCGTGACCATGCAGCTCTCCCGTGAAGAACGCGTCAACGGGCGCATCACCTCGGTCTACGGGCTCTTTGACCCGCACATCCCCGAAGGGAGCATGCTCCCCGGCGCCCGGAATATCCAGCTCGACACTGCCGGACACTTCCGGATCCTGGGCCACGAGGACACGATCCGCACCATCCTTGACGTGACCGCCGGGACGCCTGCCCCGCACCCGGCCGAGCCCACGGCCTAGCCCTCGAAGCGGGGGCGCGGGCCAATCCGGGCATTAAGGCCCTCACATCCCAGTGCCTCCTGACAGATAGTGGGAGGAGCGGCCAACTGGTCAATTTCCCAGCCTGCGGAGCGCACGCCTGGATGAGGTCACGGCCGACATTCCTATTGGAAAGCCATACCGATGAGCATTTTCGAAGACAGGGTCGACGCCGGCCGGCAACTGGGAAGGCGGCTCGCGGAGTTGCGGGGTCAGGACATCGTGGTGCTGGGCCTGCCCCGCGGCGGCGTCCCCGTGGCCTTCGAGGTCGCCGCCGCCCTTGACGCGCCGCTGGACGTGATCGTGGTGCGGAAGCTGGGTCTTCCTTACCAGCCGGAGCTTGCCATGGGAGCGATCGGGGAGGGCGGCGCCCGCGTGCTGGAAGAACACGTGCTGGCCCATGCCCGCGTCACTGAGGCAGAGCTGCAGGCGGTCGAAGACCACGAGCGTGCCGTGCTGGAAAACCGGGTGGTCCGCTATCGGAAGGGCCGGACCAGGCAGGACCTCACCGGACGCATTGCCGTCATTGTCGACGACGGGATCGCCACCGGATCCACCGCCCGGGTCGCCTGCCGGATCGCCCGGAAGCTCGGTGCCGCGAAGGTTATCCTGGCCGTTCCAGTCGCCCCCGCAGACACCCTGAGGAGCTTGACCGAGCCCGACGAGGTGGTCTGCCTCGCGACCCCGTACCAGTTCTCCGCGGTCGGCTACCACTACCGCGATTTCTCGCCCACCGAAGACGATGAGGTCGTGCAGCTGCTCGACGCTGCGGCCAAGCGCCTGCGGGACTCGCAGACGACGTCCCGGGAGCCGGCCGTGGCCAGCATGCGGGACGCGGCGGACTTCGATGAGGAAGTCGAGATCCCGTCGCGCGGCGTCCGGCTCCAGGGCCAGCTGCACCTGCCGGTTCCGGCGCGGGCCGTGGTGCTGTTCGCGCACGGGAGCGGCAGCAGCCGGCACAGCCCGCGGAACCGGTATGTCGCCGGGGTGCTTCAGCAGGCCGGTCTCGGCACCCTGCTGCTGGACCTGCTGACACCGGCGGAGGAGCGAAACCGTGCCAACGTCTTCGACATTGAACTGCTGGCCCGCCGGCTGTCCGCTGCCACTGACTGGCTCGCCACCCGGCAGGCCACGGCTGCCTGCACGATCGGCTATTTCGGGGCCAGTACCGGTGCCGGCGCCGCGCTCTGGGCCGCCTCCGAACCCACCGCCAGGATCGACGCCGTCGTCTCCCGCGGCGGCCGCCCCGATCTGGCCGGTCCCAGGCTGTCCGCCGTCCGTGCGCCCACCCTCCTTATCGTGGGCAGCTACGACCATGAGGTGCTGGAGCTCAACCGCAAGGCGAAGTCCATGATGCGCTGCCCCAACCAGTTGGCCGTCGTCCAGGGTGCCACGCATCTCTTCGAAGAACCGGGTACGCTGGCGGCGGCTGCCATCCTCGCCAGGGACTGGTTTGTCGACTACCTTCTGCCCGCCAAAACCACTCCAGGAGCAACAGCATGAGCTACACCTACACAGCCGTCGTCCCGCTGAGCTGGAAGGACGCCGTCGAAAAGACGCGTGCGGCGCTCGCCGCCCAGGGCTTCGGGATACTCTCGGAAATCGATGTGCGCGCCACCTTCGCCGCCAAACTCGGCGACGACGCCGCGGAAGCACTGGGGGACTACGTCATCCTGGGTGCCTGCAACCCGATGCTCGCCAGCCGGGCGCTCGCTGCCGAGCCGGAAATGGGGGCGCTCCTGCCCTGCAATGTGGTGGTGCGCCGCGGAACGGGAGCGACCGCGACGACGGTCCAGGCCATCGATCCGCAAACCATGGTGCAGCTCAGCGGGACCCCCGCGGTCCGCGAAGTGGCAGACGACGCCGGCACACGCCTGCGGGCGGCCATGGCCGAACTGGCAGGGGACGCCTGATCCGTCAGGCGCCGTGCACGTTGTGGTGGCTGCCGGTGCGGTGGCGGTAGGCGTAGACCAACAGTGCCACGCCGGCGAGCAGCAGGAGCGCAGGGACGAAGAACTCGCTCGCGGTGAGCAGCGCCGTGGCCTGCAGGGCGAAGATCAGCCCCATCACGGCCAGGATCGCGGCCGGAATCAGGGGCCACTTCATTCTGGCCGGTTCCGTATCCCCTGGCTGGCCGGGGATGCCGGCGGGCTGGGCGGGGCGGTGTTCGGGCCGGACGGGAACCAGGGAAAGCGCCGCGAACGTGGCAGCCAGACCGAGGAAGAGGACAGCGGGAACAGGCATGCCTTCCCAGGCCGGAGGGAGGGCCACCACAAGGGCCAGGGTCAGCATCACCCCGCAGGGGATCAGCGCCCACCAGTTGGACCGTTCGCGCACATAGACTGCGCCGAAGCCTGCGCCCATGAACAGGAACAGGAAGGCCCCGGCCCAGTACGCCGCCGGCCCCGGCCAGAGCTGGGTGATCAGGATGACCGCCGCCAGGCCCAGGAATACCGAGCCGGGGATGGCGGCCCACCAGTTGTCGCGGCTGCGGACGAACAGGACCACGAAAGCGGTCCCGGCGGCAGCGAAAATTAACGGCCACACGAGGGCCGCGCTGTCCAGGATCCCGAGCAGATCCAGCAGCAGCAGGACACCGGCCGCCATCAGTGCGATGCCGGCGATGATGCTGGTTTTTTCCGATTTCACTGGTTTCCTCCCGGAACCCGGCGGGCGGCCGCACGCCGGCCCCGAACCTTCAGGCTATTCCCGCGCGGGCAGCCGGCGTAGGGCACAAGGTCACGGAGGCTGCCAGCCGCCCAGCTACCGGCCACGGCCTTCTGCCCGGGACTTGATGCCCAGGAGCATGCGGCGTTCCATGATGAACTGCAGGGGTTCCAGCACCGGCCGGAGGATCAGCCCCACGGTCAGCGGGGAATAGTCGTAGCGCGTCCGGGACAGCAGCCTCGTGCTGCGTTCCTGGACAGGCTGCAGCACAAACGTCCAGCCGAGCTCCACCCGCGGCCCCGCGGCAGCGCCGCCGGACGGCCTGATGATCCCGCTGCGCGGATCCATCGTGCCGCCGAGGCCCAGCACTGATCCGGTCTCCATACGCCGGACCGGAATCCCCACGTCCGGACCCTTCTTGGACACTAACGGGACGACATCGCCGACGTCGAGCTGCTGGTATTCGGGAAGGATCCGGTCTGCGCTGTGCATGCCGAGGCCCGCGGCGTTCTCCAGCAGGTCGTAGCTGTACATCCCGCCGCGTCCGGCACCCAGCTGGACCAGCCAGGGCCAGACGCTCGCGGCCGGCGCGTTGATGGTGACGGCCCGGGTGCTCTGCATCCGGGGCGTTCGCACGAGCTCGTCGCCCGGAAGCGGGGCGGCGGTCTCCTGGCCGGTCGCACCCCAGTGCAGCATCCGGGGACGGACGGCGAGGACGTAGCCGGCGGCGACCGCGGCCGACGCCACGGCAGCCAGCGGTCCGATGAGCCGGAGGGAGGTAGGGGTCCGGCTCATCGCCGGATCTGCTTCGCAGCTTGCAGCTGTGCCATGGCTCCTACCTCCCCGGTCCTGAGCCCGGACCCGCGCCCGGACCGGGAATGGCGTCGGCGCCGGCACCCGCTGTGCGGGGCAGGGGAGTCCGGTTGCGGGGCGCCGCTGTGCTACTGGGGTTCAGGTCCAGCTTCCAGAGGTGCAGCCCGCCCAGCACCAGGAAGAGGGCCGATAGCAGTACCGAGGACCACAGGGACAACACGGACACCGGAACGTCGAAAAGCGGCTTGAACAGTTCGCCCAGCGCCAGGGAAAAGATCAGCGTGGAGCCGAGCAGATACAGCGCGGGCATGAACACCAGCCCGGGCCAGCGGTCCCGGAACGTCAGGACGGCGAGGATGAGGAACGCCGGCATGATGAAGCACAGGTCAAGGACGAAGACGGAGTAGAGCGAATCGATTTGATCGCCGGTCCGCATCAGCGGCAGCAGCATGGCTATCCACAGCGGATAGAAGATGAGCGGCTGCAGGAGCGCGCCGGAGGCGGACAGGACCCGGATGCCCTGTGGCAGCCGGGCCCGCCTCGGCCCGTCCGCCCGGAGCTCCAGGGCCGTGTAAACCATCCCCCAGAAGGACAGGGCAAAGACGGCCAGGTAGACGAGGTAGAAGCCGTTGTATAGCCGCTCGATGGAGTAGATGCCGTAGGCGTAAAACAGGAAGCCCAGGATTCCCAGCGCCACGAGCTGCACCTTGGCCCGACCCCGCCGGTCGGCGAAGGCCAGGACCGGCAGGGCAACGCCGGCGACGGCGGACATCAGGTCCTGGGACACCGCGCCGGGCAGGAGCTCCGGTGCCACGACGCCCCGGTAGATCTCCGGGAACAGCAGCCCAGTCACCGCGGCGGGGAGGGTCAGCACACCGGTGAGGGTCCAGAGGGCCCGCACCGGCCACCGGCTGCGGTTCATTCCCTGGCCCGGCGTTTATCGTCGTCGTCGCCGACCACCAGTACCGGGCAGTGGGCATGGGCCGCGCAGGCGCCGCTGACCGATCCCATGATCTGTGCGAGGAAGCCGCCGCGGCCGCGCCGGCCGACCACCAGGAGCTGGGCGTCCCTGCTCTCCGACACCAGGACCTTGGCCGGCGGGCCGAACTTCACGGTCCGGGTCAGTCCTGCAGGGACATCGTCGCCGAAGGCACGCTCCAGGGACTCGGCGACGAGCCGTTTGGCCGTCTCTTCGAGCTGGGTGGTGGTGGGGGAGCTCTCTTCGGGCAGGTGCGAGGCCAGGAAGCGGTCCGAGGTGCCCAGGCAGGTGATGACTTCCAGCGGCGCGTCCAGGCTGCGAGCCATGCGCCCGGCGAGCCGGAGCGCCGTCGTCGAGAAATCCGAACCGTCCACGCCCACGACTATCCGCTGTTCAGCGTTCATGGCACCAGCCTGACCGGTCCGCCCGGCCACGCCTAGGGCCAAAAGTCACGCCGAGGGCCGCGCCCGGCCGAAAGGGAGCCCCGCCCCCTGGGCGCCGGTGCCGCGGCCGGGCCTGCCAGGGGGGTGTGCACCGTCTCCGGCCCCCTCTAGGGTGGAACAAACCCACACCGTCCCACGATGCGAGGAGTACTGATGCGAGTTGCTGTTACCGGAGGAAGCGGAAAGCTGGGCCGGAGCGTCGTCCGGCGGTTGAGCGAGGACGGGCACGAGGTCACCAACCTGGACCGCACCGGCAGGCGCGGACACGGTTTTACCGAGGTGGACCTGCGCGACTACGGCCAGGTGGTGGATGTGTTCCTGGGCCTTGAAGACCGGCACACGGGGTTCGACGCAGTGGTGCACCTCGCCGCGATCCCGGCACCCGGCCACGCCCCGGACGCCGCAACCTTCGAGAACAACATGCAGGCCACCTACAACGTCTTCCAGGCTGCCCGCCGCGCCGGGATCAAGAAGATTGTCTACGCCTCCAGCGAGACGGTGCTGGGACTGCCGTTCGACGTCGACCCTCCCTACCTCCCGGTGGACGAGGAATACCCGGCGCGGCCGGAAAGCACCTACTCCCTGGTGAAGCACCTCGAGGAACAGATGGCGGTCCAGCTCACCCGCTGGGATCCGGAGCTGAGCATCACCGGCCTGCGCTTCTCCAACGTGATGGACCCGGAGGACTACGAGGAGTTCCCCGGCTTCGACGCCGACGCCAGGCTGCGCAAGTGGAATCTCTGGGGCTACATCGACGGCCGGGACGGCGCGCAGGCCGTGGCCCGCGCCCTCGAGCACGGCATCCCGGGGTTCGAGGCGTTCATCATCGCCAACGCGGACACAGTGATGAGCCGCTCCAGCGCCGGCCTCGCCGCGGAGGTGTTCCCCGACGTGCGGGTGGCCAAGGAGCTCGGCGAGCACGAAACCCTGCTCTCGATCGACAAGGCAAAACGGCTGCTGGGCTATGCGCCCGAGCACAGCTGGCGGAACTACCACCCGCTGCGCACGACGCCCACCGAAGACTGAAGAGGAGCCCCGTGCAGTACTGGACCCTGGGCACGTGACGCGCACTGCCCTGACCGTTCCATGCTGGCCATTCCATCCTGACCGTTTCCGTCTGAAACGGGCTGGCACAAAGAAGGTCCCGGGCGGGAGTCGATGCTCCGCCGCCCGGGACCTGGCTTTTTGCGCTGAGGGCAGGCGCCTACCTCAGGCACCCAGGCTCTGCCAGGGTCAGTGGATGAGTTCCCGGGTCATGCCGAAGGGCACCTGGTCGGACAGTGCCGCGGTGTAGTGGCCGGCCGTGTGCCGGGTGAGCAGGATACCCTGCGTCCCGGCTTCCATGGCGATCTGCTGAAGCCCGCGGACGGCGTCGTCGAGCCGTTCGTCAAGGACCTGACGGCTGTCGACCTGGATTTCAATGCACTCTGTGGTCATCGCACTGTTCTTTCTTGGGTGTTTCTCGTCGGCTCCAATGATCGAAGTGACAATAACGTCATACTTATCGGTCCGTCAAATCGCCGCGCCGTTCCTGCACGCTCTCGGTCCGGACCAGGAATTCGGTCGCCGCGTACCGTACGCCGTTGACCTGAAGTTCCAGGACGTGCGCGCCCGGATGATGGCGCCGCGTGGTCATCTGGCGGAAAGCGTGGCGCTTCGAGAACGTCCGGGACTCGCCTGGCCCGAGGACGGACGTTCCGAGCTTGAAAACCTTCTCCGCGCGGGTGCCGTTCGCCTTGGCATAATGCACCACATAGTCGACGGCGAGCCGGGCCTCCGCCGGCCCGGTATTGGACACCTCGAAATCGAAGGCGAGCTCTCCGGGAAGCTCGACGACGGTGCGCTCCAGCCGCGGCGGCGCCACGGCGAGCGACGCGGGCGGGAACCCCAGCAGCTCCAGCGCACCGGGGTGGGCCTTCTTGAGCAGGGTCCGCAGCCCGTGCCGGACCACCCTGGGCGTGTTCGCGTCCGGGGCGGCCAGCCATTTGGCCGCCGTGGCAACCACCTCGTCGGGGGCGTGGCGGGCCAGATCGTTGAGGTGGTTGGCCACCGAGCGCCGGACGTCCTCGACCGGGTCCCGGTACAGGGCATCGAGGATCGGCAGGGTCGCGGCGGGCCGGTCCGTGATCTCCCGGACGCGGATCGCCCACGGCAGGTATGTCCGGGTGCCCTCGCTGGCGAGCCGGCGGACCTGCCAGTCCGGGTGGGAGGTCCAGCCCTGGATGACAACCAGTGCCCGGTCCAGATCGGCCGCGAGGAGCCGCCGGATCGCGAATTCCGCGGTGAGCCTTGGCGTCAGCTCAGCGAGGAGAGCCAGGCAGTCCTCGAAGTCGCCGGTTTCCTTGCGGGCCAGGCCGAGGGTGGCTGCTGTCTCGGTCACGGGCCAGATCATCCAGCCGGTGAAGTCCGGATCATCCAGTGCACGGCGGAAGATGTCTGCGGTGCCGGAGTAATTTCCGGGCAGGTCAGCCAACAGGGCGCGGCTCAGGAGGTCGGTGCGTTCCCGCAGGCTCAGTTCGTCGAGTTCCCCGGCCGTTGCGGCGAGCCGGGTCAAGCGGCGGCCCGGTGCGGCCGCGGCGAGGATCCGCGCCAGCGAGCGGACCACTCCCGGGTTGATCAGTTCATTCATAACGCCCATGGCTTCAGGCTACCGGGCGCGCGCCGCGGGGCTTCCGGGGAGCACCAGCCCCTGCGGCAGCACCGGAACCGGGATATTCTTCACGAACGAAATGACCACACACGGCGCAGAGGCGGAGACGGGAATGGCAGAGGAAACTACCGGGAAATCGCCCGGCCGGTGGCGGGTTTTCCACGACAAGTTCGTGGTGGAGGAACGCTACATGAGCGAGCGGGACCGGAAGAACCTGTACCGGATCGCCGTCGGCCTCATGATTCTTGGCGCCGTGCTGTTCGTCTCCATCCTTGCCAGTGTCCTCCAGCAGGATGGCCTCACGGCAGCCGACGAACCGGTCCGCGCCTGGCTCCTGACCCTCCGCTCCGAACCGCTCACGACGGGCATGATCATCCTCGCGATCGTTTTCGGCCCCGTCGCCCTGCCGATCATCATCCTCGTGGTTACCGTCACCTGGGGCCTGCTGGCCAAGCACGCCTGGCGGCCGATCCTCCTGGCCGGCGCCATGCTCACGGGCGTGATCCTCGGCCAGATTATCGGTCGCACCATCGGGCGCCAGCGCCCGCCCGTGGACCTTATGCTCTTCGGCGCGGACTACACCTTCTCCTTCCCGTCCGGCCACGTCCTGGGCGCCTGCGACTTCCTGCTGGTCGGCACCTTCCTGATCTTCTCCCGCCGGCACAACCGGCTGGCCGCCGTCGCTGGCTTCCTGCTGGCCGGCGTCGGGATCTTCTTCGCCGCGGTGAGCCGGCTCTACCTGGGCTACCACTGGCTGACCGACGCGATGGCCTCGCTGTCCATCTCGTTCGTGGTTCTCGGCGGCGTGATCGCCCTGGACACCTGGCGGACCGCCCGCATCCGCGGTGAGCAGATCACCGGAACGCTTTCCAGGGCCGACACCAGCCAGTAATGACTGCCCGGCCTGGCGGGCTCATGGCCCGGATCTGGGAAGAAGGCGTGCTCACGGTCAAGACGGAGGAACGCGAAGCCCTCGAGGAATCCCACCGCATCGCCGGGGGCCGGAGGCCGGAGGCGTAATACCTAGGTGCGGCGCGAGCGGAGGCGGTGCAGCTCACTCTGCAGCCGGGCGTTGACCGCCTCCAGCTCCAGCACCTTGGCCACCCCGGCCAGGTTCAGCCCCTCCTCCAGCAGTTCGCTGATCCGCCGCAGGACCGCCAAATCCGCGTTGCTGTACTGCCGCGTTCCTCCGGCGGTGCGGTCCGGTGTCAGCAGGCCCTTCCGCTCGTAAAGCCTGATGTTCTGCTGCCCGGTCCCGACCAATTGGGCCACCACGGAGATCGCGTAGATGCCCAGTTCCTGACCTTCCGTCACAGTACTCCTTTGCAGTTTCCTGACGCCGTTCCGTCGTGCCGCCACTTTGCCTCTTGCATCAGTGTCGCGCCGGTGCCGTTTGGACCTCGACATTGAGCGTAACGTCCTGACCGTGCGGGCTGAACGGCGGGACCCGACCCAGCCCAACGTTGAGCTGATTGCCTCGGAGCGGCCGCGCGGCGTCTTCAGCCGCCAGCTCATTCTGGGCGACACCCTGGACGCCGGGAAGGTCAAGGCGCACTACGCCGACGGCGTCCTGACGCTCCGCATTCCGGTGCTGGAACAGGCCAAGCCGCGGAAGATTGAAATCACACGCAGGGCAAGATGCAGGAGATCGGAACGCTACTGCGCGGCGGACGCACGCCGTCCAGCCGTCCATCAGCGGGGGACCAGAGGACGCCGGCCGCAGCCGGCGCCGTCTGGTCCCTGCCCGGTCCGTTTCGAGGGCGGTGAGTCAATGAATCGCGACCCCCGTGGCTACTGCGCGGCCTTGCATGTGACACCGGATGCGCCGCGGCCTAAAATCAGTGAACTGCCTGAAACTACATAGGGGAATCCACTGATGAAAGCATCCGCCAAGGACTTGGCTGCCCTGCTGCCGCCGCGCTTTACCCTGGGCGTGGCCACTGCAGCCTTCCAGATCGAAGGTGCCTTGGATGAGGACGGACGAGGTCCCTCGGGCTGGGATCACTTCGCTGCCAGGCCAGGTGCGATCGTGGGGGACCACAGCCCCGCAATTGCGTGCGACCACTACCACCGGATGCCCGAAGACGTGGCCCTGATGAAGGAACTTGGGGTCGATTCCTACCGCTTCTCCCTGTCCTGGTCACGCATCCAGCCCGGCGGCAGCGGGCCGGTCAACCCCGCCGGCCTCGACTTCTATGACCGGTTGATCGACCTGCTTCTGGCCAACGGGATCGCACCGATGGCCACGCTGTACCACTGGGACACGCCGTTGGAGCTGGATGAGGCCGGCGGCTGGATGAACCGGGACACGGCCTACCGGCTGGGCGAGTTCGCCGCGATCGCCGCGGCCGCGTATGGAGACCGGGTGATCCGCTGGGTGACGGTCAACGAACCCGCCACGGTCAGCACCAACGGCTACATGCTGGGGATGCACGCGCCGGGCGAAGCGCTCAAGCTGAAAGCCCTGCCCAGCGTCCACCACCAACTGCTGGGCCACGGGTTGTCGTTGCAGGCGCTCCGGGCCGCCAATGTGCCGGGCGACATCGGGTTGACGAATGTCTATTCGCCGATGGTTCCCGCCTCGATTAACCCCCTGGACAAGCTCAGCGCCGGTCTCATGGACATGGCCCAGAACCGGCTCTACGCGGACCCCGTCCTGCTCGGCAAATACCCCGACGCCATCCGGGCCGCCACGTTCTTCTCCTCCTTCAGTCCGTCCACCGAAGACATGGAGCTGATCTCGCAGCCGCTGGACTTCTACGGGCTCAATTACTACATGCCAACGCGTGTGGCGTCCGGCCCGGGCGAGAGTGCCGTGCCCAAAGGGATGGCCGAGGCGATGGGCGATGACCTGAGCGGCACCGCACCCGGCTCCCCGTTCCACATTGTCGCGTTCCCTGACACCGAGACCACCGCGTACGGCTGGCCCATCAAACCGGAGTACATGGCCGTCGCGCTCGCGGAAATGGCTGAGCGCTACCCGAACCTTCCACCGGTCTACATCACCGAGGGCGGGGCGAGCTTCGAAGATCTTGAGATCCGGGACCCGGACGGCGGGCTGATCATCCCGGACGAACGCCGGGTGCGCTACCTGGCGGACCACATTGCCACCGCCATCGAAGCGACGTCACCCGGGGGCGCGGCTGACTCGGTCGAGCTGCACGGGTACTACGTGTGGTCACTCATGGACAACTTCGAATGGTCGGGTGGCTACAAGCAGCAATTCGGGCTGTTGCACGTGGACCGCGAGACCCAGGAGCGCACAAAGAAAGCCTCGTTTTACTGGCTCCAGGAGGTCCTCGCGGCACGGCACCGGGACGCTGACCCGGTGACTCCCGACGCCGGCACCGAACCGGTCGCGTCCGACGCCGCCAGCCCCCAGTCGGCAGGCTGATCGCCTGGACGGTGGCATCGTGCGGGGACACCGCCGGCGGCGCCAGGGCCCGGGTTGCCTGCAGGTACTCGGCGGCGAGCCGCACCTTCAGCGCCGCGGTCCGGGCCTCCAGCCGCGCGACTTCGGCGAGGCCGTCCAGGCAAGCATCCGCCAGATCCCGCAAGGGATCAGCCCCCAGCGGATCAGTTTCGGCGTCGCGCAACGGATCAACGCCGGGAGGATCAGCGTGGTCCGCGCCGGTGAAGGCCGCCAGCGCAGCAGCGGACGCGGCGACAGCCGCCAAGGGCCTCCCGGCTCTCCGCACTCCAGTCTCTTCGATCCATGCCCCAAGCATCTCAAGAGGCACCGACATTCAATGATGAAACCGGCGGCGGCGTGGGACCCGCACTGAGTACAGCAACGGCGCCCGGCTCCCGTCCGGCGGGCGTTTAGAGAATCTCCAGCTCCTGCAGGCTTTTGGCCATGCCCGCACCGTCCGGGGAGTAGATCCACGGAACATTGGAGCCCGTGTGGTCTCCGGTCTCCGAGTGGCCGCCGGCCAGGACGGCTTCGCTGGCCGAGAGCTGCCGGATGCCGATGGCGGCCACCAGGTCACCGTGGTGCTGGGCGAAGTGTGAGTAGATCGATTCGTCGTGCTGGCCGTTGTCCCCGAAGAGCAGCCAGCGCATGTTCGGGAATTCCTCGGCGAGCAGTTCCAGGTTGCGGCGCTTGTGCTCCTGGCCGCTGCGGAACCAGCGGTCATGCGTAAGTCCCCAGTCGGTGAGTAGCAGGGTGCCGGAGGGGTACATGTTCCGGGTGATGAAACGCGCCAGGGTGGGGGCGGCGTTCCACGGCCCGGTGGACAGGTAAATCACCGGGGCCTCCGGGTACTCCACCATGATCCGGTCCATCAACACGGCCATCCCGGGCGTCGCCATCCGGGCGCGCTCGTTGAGCACAAAGGTATTCCAGAGCGCAAGGAAAGGCCGGGGGAGCGCCGTGATCATGATCGTGTCATCGATGTCTGACACGATCCCGAGCTTGGTCTCGGCGGAAATGACGAAAATCTTCGCCGAGGCAGGTTTGGTCCCCTCGGCGCGCAGCACCGCGGTGTGCCAGCCCGGGGTGAGCTCCACCTGCACGACGGTGTCCACCAGGCCGCCGCGGTCCGCATGCACCCGGGCGGTCACCCCGCCGATCTCGATCTCCACCTCGGAGTATTGGATCGGGACGGACGTGAAAGCCCGCCAGCCGCGGATGTTCTGGTTGCCGTTCTGCGCTGCCTGCTCAGTCCGGCTGCCGGGGTGGGGCTTGCTGGTCAGTACCACCCGGCCGAGGACCCGGACCCAGGTGGTGGATCCGTAGCCCTGGTAGGCGACGGTCGTCGGGACAAAGTCCCAGCGCCGGGCAGCCTTCAGGCGGGCACGATTAACGGTGTCCGAGACCCGGTGTGCCAGGCGGAACGCCCTGTTGCCGGTGACTAGTTGCTCCTGGGGAGATTTCTGTGACGCCAATTCCATGCCTCCACTCTCCCACAAGGGTCCGTCCAGCCGCGGACCGTGTCCGGAAACGCCACGGTTCAGGCGCCGCCCAGAACATCTCTCAGCACCATGGCGTTACGCACGGCGTTCCCGCCGCCGTCGTTGTTGAAATACACGAAGACCTCCTTGCCGGCCGCCTGCCATTCGCGGATCCGGTCCGCCCACCAGCGCAGTTCGTCGTCCGAGTAGGAACCGCCGTAGAGGTGCTCCCGGTCCGGGCCATGCAGCCGGACGTAGACGAAAGGTGCGGTGGCCCGCAGGACGCACGGCAGTCCGGCGCCGCTCATGATGCAGTAGGCGGCGCCATGCCTTTCCAGCAGCGTGTAGACCTCCGGCGCGTCCCAGCTCGGGTGGCGGAATTCCACGCTGACCCGGATCCAGTCCGGCAGCGCCGACAGGAAGTACTCCAACCGCGCGTCGTCCCGGGCGAAACCCGGCGGCAGCTGGACCAGCAGCACCGCCCGTTTATCGCCGAGTTCATGCCAGCACCGGGCGATCCGCTCGATCCAGACCTCCGGGGCGTAGAGCTTCTTCCCGTGCGTCAATCCGCGGGGGGCCTTGACGGACAGCAGGAATCCCTGCGGAAGCCGCCGGCGCCAGCTGGCGAACGACGTGTCCCGGGGCCACCGGTAGAAGCTGGCGTTGAGTTCCACCGTTGTGAAGCGCGCCGCGTAGTGCGCCAGCCGCTCCCGCGCCGGCAGCCCCGGCGGGTAGAGCACGTTCTCCCAGTGGTCATAGCTCCAGCCGCTGGTGCCGATGTGCACTGGTCCATGCCGGGTTGCGCCGTGGTCCATTCCGCTATCCCCTTTCCCGGCCGGCAGAGCCGATGTGCCCGGCCGAATCCGAGCGCCTAAAGCTACAGGGACGTTGTTCCGAAGTTCCGTTTCAGCATCCATGGATCCTAGTCCCGGGGAAACCGGTGTGGCACTGTAAGATCCATGGCTCGCATTGAAGATTACGCACTGGTCGGCGATCTGCACACCGCGGCCCTGATCAGCACCGAGGGTTCGATCGATTGGCTCTGCCTGCCCCGCTTCGACTCGCCGGCCTGCTTCAACGCCCTGCTGGACACTCCCCGGGCCGGGCGCTGGCTGCTGGCGCCGGAGGGCGGCGGTGAATGCACACGACGGCACTACCGCAAGGGCACGCTCATCCTGGAAACCGAATGGGAGACGCCCTCCGGAAAGGTCAAGGTCATCGACTTCATGCCGCCGCGTGACGCGGTGGCGGACATCGTCCGGATCGTCGTGGGCATCTCCGGAACGGTCAGAATGCGCGGCGAACTGGTCCTGCGTTTCGACTACGGCCACATTGTCCCGTGGGTCCGCCACGACGATCACGGGATCCACGCGATCGCCGGTCCCGATGCCGCGTACCTCGTGACACAGGCGCCGCTCCGGGGCGAGCGCCTGCGGACCATCAGCGACTTCACCGTCAAGGAGGGGGAACGCGTGCCGTTCGTGCTGACCTGGGCGCCGAGCCATCTGGACCGTCCCCGCGCCGTGGACCCGGAACGGGTCCTGGCATCGACTGAGGAGTTCTGGCGGCGCTGGTCTGCCAAGTGCGCGGTCACCGGGCCCTACCGCTCGGCCGTGCAGCGCTCGCTGATCACCTTGAAAGCCCTCACGTTCGACCCGACCGGAGGGATAGTGGCGGCCGTGACCACCTCCCTGCCGGAGGAGCTCGGCGGCGAACGGAACTGGGACTACCGATTCTGCTGGCTCCGTGACGCCACCCTGACGCTCCAGGCGCTGCTCGCGGCCGGGTACACGGAGGAGGCCGCCTCCTGGCGCGACTGGCTGCTGCGGGCAGTGGCCGGAGACCCCAAGGACCTTCAGATCATGTACGGCATCCATGGCGAGCGCCGCCTCCCCGAGGTGGAGCTCCCCTGGTTGCGGGGATATGAGAATTCCGCCCCCGTCCGGACCGGCAATGGCGCGGCCGGGCAGCTCCAGCTCGACGTCTGGGGCGAGGTGCTGGACTGTCTGTCCCTGACCCGGAATTCGCTGCTCAAAAGCACCGACGAATCCTGGGACGTGCAGCTCGCCCTGATGGAGCACCTGGAGACGGTCTGGGACCGGCCCGACAACGGGCTCTGGGAGATGCGCGGACCCCGAAGGCACTTCACCCACTCCAAGGTGATGGCGTGGGTGGCGGCCGACCGTATGGTGAAGGGCGTCCGGGACTTCGGCCTGGCCGGCCCCGCTGACCGCTGGGAGGAGCTCCGGGACACCATCCGCGCCGACATCATGGCCAGGGGGTTCGATACCGAAAGGAACACCTTCGTGCAGTCCTACGGGCGGCCGGAGCTCGACGCGAGCCTGCTGCTTATCCCGCGCGTCGGATTCCTGGCCCCGGATGACCCGCGCGTGATCGGCACGATAGATGCCGTCCAGCGGGAACTGACCCACGATGGCCTCCTGCGCCGCTACAAGCCCGAAGAATGCGACGACGGGCTGCCCGGCGGGGAGGGCGTGTTCCTCGCCTGTTCGTTCTGGCTGGTCGAGGCGCTCCTGGGGGCGGGCCGGCACCACGAGGCGCGGGAACTGTTCGAGCGGCTGCTGGCGCTGCGCAACGACGTCGGACTCCTCAGCGAGGAATGGAGCATCGAGGCCGGACGGCAGCTGGGAAATACGCCCCAGGCGTTCAGCCATTTCGCTCTCGTAATGAGCGCCCTGGAACTGCACGAGGACGGTGTGCGCCGCAGCGACTCACCGGGCCCGGAGCGGTGATCCGGGCCGCTGCACGCGCACGCGCCCGCTCCCAAGTGAGCGGGGCAGGGTTTTCAGCCAGACCATAGATAAGTATACTTACTAATACCCCAGCGTGGGGTGAAGGATTAAAGGAGTGTGCAATGGCTGGATATTTCGAGCTCGTGGACGCGCCCGACGGCGGCTACCGGATCCGGATGCTTGACGGAGCAGGAAGCCTGATGGGAATTTCAGTCACGTTTCCCACAAAGCGGGCAGCTGTGGCCGGGATCGCCCAGGCCCGCGAAATCGCCGGCACAGGGCTCGTCCGGGACCGCAGCGCCGGCGGGCAGGCCGTGTCCGCGGGGCCACTGTCCAGGGTTTCGAGGAGGACCGCCGGAGGCGCCGGCCGGGGAACCTCCTTGTCCGGCGGCTCGCTGGCAGCCGGAAAACGGGCACGCACACACCACTGATGAGAATCCCGACAGTCTCCTCCGCCGTGGCCCCGCAGACCGCCTGACCGCCGCCCCGTCCCGCGGCCGGCGCCAGGCGACCGTTCTGTTCGACGTCGACGGCGCCGTGGTCGACTCCGCGTACCTGCACACCCTGGCCTGTTGGCCGAGGTTCCAGCAGGCCGGTTATGTCGTGCCGATGGCGAGCATCCACCGCTCGGTCGGCATGGGCGCCGCCCCTGGCCAGCGGTTACAGTGTCTCCATGAATCCATCCGGGGACAGGGAATCCGGGCCGTCCCGGCTGAGGCGGCTGGCCTGGCTCGCGGTGCCGCTTCTGGGCGCGGTCCTGCTGGCAGCGGGGGCTCTCTTCCTGTCGCTGCCGGTGCGGCAGGAGGAGCTCGGCTGGTTCGCGTATGCCCCGCTGTCCCAGCAGACCATTGCCGCCCCGGGCCTGTTGGTCATGGATGCGGAGAAATGGGCCGGCGCCGTGCTGGCCGGTCTCGGACTGTTGACACTCGCATTCTGGTCCGGCGTCCTCGCCGGCCGGCACTTCGCCAGGTGACATTTCGCCGCAATGTTGGTACGGAACACTGTCCCGGTGCAGCATCTGGGCATACGCTGTCCGGATGACACGACAGCATCTGCCCGGCCGAGTGGCAGTAGTTACCGGCGCAGGCTCGGGGGTCGGCCGTGCGGTCGCCCGGCTCATGCTCGCGGACGGGTACCGGGTGGTGCTGGCCGGCCGGCGGGAAGCGCAACTCCTTGAGACCGGGGCCGGCCATGCCCAGGCACTCGCCGTCCCCTGCGATGTCACCGTGCCCGACGACGTCGAGCGGCTTTTCGCCGCCGCGCTCGAGCGGTGGGGACGCGTGGACATGCTCTTCAACAATGCCGGCGTGTTCGGCCCGGCCGCCTCCGTGGACGAGATCAGCCTCGCGGACTGGGATGCCACCCTGGCGGTAAACCTGACCGGCTCCATGCTGTGCGCCGCTGCCGCCGTCCGGGCCATGAAGGCGCAGTCCCCCCAGGGCGGGCGGATCATCAACAACGGCTCGATCGCCGCACATTCACCCCGGCCCCGGACGGTCGCCTACACCGTCACCAAACACGCCATGACCGGGCTGACGAAAAGCATCGAACTCGACGGCCGCGGCTTCGGCATCAGCTGCGGGCAGATCGACATCGGCAACACGGCCACGGAACTGATGGACACGATCGGCGTCGGCTCCGGCGCGGTCCAGGCCGACGGCAGCAGCCGCGTGGAGCCGACCTTCCCGGTCGAGGACGCCGCGCGTGCGGTGCTGCTGATGGCCGGGATGCCGCCCTCCGCCAGCATCGGATCCCTCGTGATCACCGCGGCAGGGATGCCGTTCATCGGACGCGGGTAGGGCGCGGCCCGCCTGCAGTGGCAGCAGTCCGTCTACAGCGGCAGCAGGCCGGACAGGTCGGCGCGCAGCCCGGAGGCGGCCACCCGGCCGGCATCGACGGCGTCCGCCCAGCTCACCTGCCCGCTGACCATCGCCAGCCAGGTGGCGGCGTCGCACTCAATGACGTTCGGGGGAGTGCCGCGGGTATGCCGGGGGCCCTCCACACACTGCGTGACGCCGAACGGCGGGACGCGCACCTCCACTGAATTCCCGGGCGCCCGGGCGGTGACCTCCTCGAGGGAGTAGCGCACCGCCGTCGCCAGCGTGCTGCGGGGGACCGGGGTGCCGGCTTCGGGGCTGGCGGGAGCCGCGGCGTCCGGCCCGGGGGCGCTGGCTGCCTGCCACGCTGCGAGGGCGGCGCGGCCCTCGTCGAGGGCGATACGGCGTCGGGCTACAGCCATGGTCAGTCGAGCAGCGCCGACACGGCGTGGCCCAGGCGGATCCTGCCCACGGGCCGCCCGCCGCCGAGTACGGGCGGGACCACCTTGTCCAGGACACTGGCCACTTCCGGGACGTCGACGGCGCCGGCCGCTGCCAGGAGGGTCAGGCCAACGAGCGTGGTGGCCCGGATGCTGCCGTCGAGGATCTTGATGGCGACGGAGGCGCCCGTGGGGGTGGCCATCACCAGCACGCCCTCGGCGCCGATCTTGGCGAGGATGCCGAGGTCGTCCATGACGATCGTGTTGGATTCGCCCTTGCCCTGCACCGCCCACGGGTAGTCCAGCATCGACGTCGCGATCGTGGCGGCACGGGCGTTGGAGTGCTTGTCGCCGGGGGCCTTGGCCAGCGTGGAAAAGGCCCGGGCCAGCCCGGTCAGGGAGACAGCGGCCACGGGCGCGCCGCAGCCGTCGATGCCGAGGTGGGCGATGCTTTCGCCGCAGTACTCCTCGATGACGGAGCGGATGCGCTGCTGCAGCGGGTGGTTGGGTTCGAGGTAGCTGTTGGTGTCCCAGCCGTTTTCGGTGCAGGCCCAGAGAAACGCGGCGTGCTTTCCGGAGCAGTTGAAAGCGAGCTTGGACTTGCCCCGCCCGGCCTGGACCAGCCAGTTCCTGGCGGACTCGTCCTCCGGCCAGGCTGCCGGGCACTGGAGCTGCTCTTCCTTGACGCCGGCGGCCTTGAGCATGCCCTCGACGACGTCCATGTGGTCCAGTGAGCCGACGTGGCTGCCGCAGGCAATCGCTGCCTGCACGCCGCGCAGAGGCACTCCGGACTGCATGGATGCGAGGGCCTGGAGGGGCTTGAGCGTGGACCTGGCGTAGATCGGGGTGGTGATGTCGCCCAGCTCGGTGACGACGGTGCCGTCCCCGGCAACGAGGACGGCGGAGCCGATGTGCCGGGACTCCACGAAGCCGCTGCGTTCAACGACGGCCAGTTCGACGGCGGACTCGACGGTGAAGGTGGCATGCGAAGTCAGGGGCATGCAGCAAGTCTATGGTGCCCGGCGGTAATACCCGGTTATTCCACGGTCACCATCAGCGACTGCCAGCCGGAGGCGCCGTCGGGCACCGGATCCGCGCGCTGGTCCGTCTGGACCTCGCCGGTTCCGTCGGTGGCGCGGGCCTTGATGTAGTGCGGGCCCGGTGTGGCTTCCCAGTCGAAGGACCACTGCCGCCACGTCACGACGGACGCCTCAGTCGAGAGTACGGCCTCGGTCCAGGGCCCGTTGTCGATCTGCACCTCAACCTTGGTGATGCCCCGCGTCTGGGCCCAGGCGGTGCCGCCGATCGCGACCCGCCCGGCCGGAACCTTCGCGAAGGACTTGGGGACTTCCACCCGGGCCATGGTCTTGATGGGGCCGCGCTCGGACCAGCCGCGCTGCGTCCAGTAGGCCTTGCTGTCCGCGAAGCGGGTGACTTCCAGATCCACCACCCATTTGGTGGCGGAGACGAAGCCGTACAGGCCGGGGACGACCATGCGCACCGGATACCCGTGTTCGAGCGGGAGCGCTTCCCCGTTCATGCCGAACGCCAGCATGGCGTCCCGGTCGTCCTGGAGGACCTCGAGCGGAGTGGAGGCGCTGAAGCCATCGATTGAGGTGGAGAGCACCATGTCCGCGCCGTCCTGGGGCCCGGCCATTTTGAGGACGTCGCGGATGGGCATGCCCAGCCATTTGGCGTTGCCGGCCAGGTTCCCGCCGACCGGGTTGGACACACAGGTCAGGGAGACGTGGGATTCGATCAGGTCCGCGTCGAGCAGGTCCTGGAAGGTGAGCCGGATTTCCCGGTCCACGAGGCCGTGGACGCGCAGCTCCCAGTCCTGGGCGTCGATTTCGGGCACACTCAGGGCGGTGTCAATGCGGTAAAAGTCGTTGTTGGGCGTCAGCCACGGCGTGACCCCGGGCGCCGTGGACTGCACTCCGGCGGGGACCGCGGGGGCCGGTTTCGCCGCCGCGGGAAGCTGGAGGGACTCGCGGGCCTGGGCCACGTTGCTGCGGGCCGCGCTGAGCAGGCGTCCGCCGGTCGCGGCGATGGCTGAGGCCGCGGCGGTGACGCCGGTCGCGGCGAAGAAGGCGCGGCGGCTCGTGGCGGGACGGTCCGGATCCTTGGCGGCCAGGTCCGAGTCCAGGTCCGGCCACTGCTGCATCCGCCACAGCCTCGTGATGAGGAAACGGAGCGCGATGAGTCCGGCCACGGTGCCGACCACCGTGGGAATCGCATCCAGCGGCTCCACCCCGGACCGCGTCACGACGGCCGCCACGATCACCGCGCCCATCAGCAGCACACCGGCGACGCCGAGCGCCCACTTCCGGTACGCCACGATGCCCAGGACGCAGGCAAGCAGCAGGATGGTCACGGCCATGCCAACGAACAGGGCGAGCTTGTCATTGGTGCCGAAGGTGGCGATCGCGAAATCCTTCAGCCACGACGGCGTGAAGTCGATGAAGGTCGAGCCGAGGGCAATCACCGGCGTCGCCCGCGCCGTGAAGAATGCGCCGATCAGCTCGGCAACGGACAGGACGACGGCGGCCGCCGCGATCCCGGCCATCGCGGCAAGGACGCTCGGACGGCCCAGCCGCTTCGAGGCTGAGTGTTGGCCGGGCCGCTTCCGTGCGGGCTTCTCTATCCTGAGTTCTTCCGCCCGGGGCCTCTGCGTGCTGGGTTTGTCCATACTGGGTCTTCGGAGCAGCCCGGGCCGCGGATTGTCCGCCGGGGCGGCGCAACCCCGTGGGACATGCCCTCCCTTCGGGCGCAGGGATGGGCATGCTGGCATTATGTCCAGCGGGCGCGGCCGGGACTGGGCATGTCCCCGTGGGGGTCGCGGCTTAGGAGCCTGCCGGGTCCACAAAGTACCCTTGGGAACTGTGAAGGTACTAGTCATCGGCCCCGGCGGCCGCGAACACGCCATTGTCCGATCCTTGCTTGCCGACCCGAACGTGTCCGAGGTCCATGCGGCCCCGGGCAACGCCGGCATCAGCCAGCTGGTCCCCACACACGCCGTCGACGCGAACGATCCCGACGCCGTCGCGGCCCTCGCCGCCAGGCTCACCGTTGACCTTGTGGTGGTCGGCCCCGAGGCGCCGCTTGCCGCCGGAGTGTCCGACGCCGTCCGCGCCGCAGGCATCCCGGTGTTCGGGCCCAGCAAGGCCGCGGCCCAGCTCGAAGCCTCCAAGGCCTTCGCGAAGGAGGTCATGGCCGAGGCCGGTGTCCCCACCGCCATGGCCCGGGTGGCGTCCAACGCCGAGGAAGCCGCCGACGCGCTCGACACCTTCGGGGTTCCCTACGTGGTCAAGGACGACGGGCTTGCCGCAGGCAAGGGCGTGGTCGTCACCAACAACCGGGACGAGGCGCTGGCGCACGCGCAGAGCTGCTTCGCTGCCGGCGGCACGGTGGTGATCGAGGAATTCCTCGACGGCCCCGAAGTCTCGGTCTTCGTCCTCTGCGACGGCCTCAACACCGTCGCGCTCTCCCCGGCGCAGGACTTCAAGCGGATCTTCGACAACGACGAAGGCCCCAACACCGGCGGCATGGGCGCCTACACCCCGCTGGAATGGGCCCCCGAAGGCCTGGTCCAGGAAGTCCTCGACCGGGTCGCCCAGCCCACGGTCAACCAGATGGCGCACCGCGGCACCCCGTTCGTCGGTGTCCTGTTCGTCGGCTTGGCCCTGACCTCCCGCGGCACCCGCGTGATCGAATTCAACGTCCGCTTCGGCGACCCGGAAACCCAGGCCGTCCTCGCCCGCCTCAAGACCCCCCTCGGCGGGCTGCTGATGGCGGCCGCCAAGGGCGAACTGGACAAGGCCCAGCCGCTGCGCTGGTCGAAGGAAACCGCGGTCGCCGTCGTCGTCGCCGCTGAAAACTACCCGGACACGCCGCGCACCGGCGACCGCATCCGGGGGCTCAAGAAAGCCGAGTCCGTCGAGGGCGTCCATGTGATCCATGCCGGCACCAGGCTCGACGACGAAGGCAAGGTGGTCTCCGCCGGCGGGCGGGTCCTGGCCGTGGTGGCGCTCGGCACGGACCTGGTGGAGGCCCGGGAACGGGCGTACGACGGCGTCGAGCTGGTCCAGCTGGAGGGCGGCCAGTTCCGCACCGATATCGGAGGCAAAGCGGCCCGCGGCGAGATCAAAGTGCAGACGCCCGGCGCCCCCGCCGCCCCGAAAGCGAAGGCCTGAGCATGACCACCCCCGAGTCCTCCGCGCCGGAAGCCACTGACCCTGCCTCGTCCGCGCCCAAAGGCGGCCTGGACACCGCGACGCTGGACCTGCCCGGCTGGAAGCACATGTACTCCGGCAAGGTCCGTGACCTCTATGTTCCGGCGGACGGGTCCATCACGGAGCGCATCGGCCAGGAGTGCGTCCTCGTCGTGGCCAGCGACCGGATCAGCGCCTACGACCACGTCCTCGCCAGCGAGATCCCGGACAAGGGCCGCATCCTGACGCAGCTAAGCCTGTGGTGGTTCGATCAGCTCGGCGTGGAGCACCACGTGCTCGCATCCACAGTCGAGGCCGGCGTGCCCGCCGCAGTGGAGGGCCGGGCAATGATCTGCAAGAAGCTGGACATGTTCCCGGTCGAATGCATCGCCCGCGGCTACCTCACCGGCTCCGGGCTCCTGGAGTACCGGCAGTCCGGCACCGTGTGCGGCATCCCCCTGCCCGACGGGCTGGTCGACGGATCCCGGCTGGACGAGCCCATCTTCACCCCCTCCGCGAAGGCCGAGGTGGGCGAGCACGACGAGAACATCACCTACGACGCCGTCGAGGAGATCGTGGGCGCGGAGACGGCCTCCCGGCTGCGCGAGCTCACTCTGGAGATCTACACGAAGGCCGAGGAGACCGCCCGCGGCCGCGGCATCGTCCTTGCCGACACCAAGGTCGAATTCGGCCTCGACGCCGCCACCGGCGTCATCACGCTCGGCGACGAGGTGCTCACCCCGGACTCTTCACGGTTCTGGGATGCCGCCACCTATGAGCCGGGCAGGGCCCAGCCCTCCTACGACAAGCAGTACGTCCGCGACTGGCTGACCTCGGCTGAATCCGGCTGGGACAAGTCCACGGACGAGACACCGCCGGCGCTGCCGGCCGACGTCATCGCCCGCACCCGCAGCCGCTATGTCGAGGCCTACGAAAAGCTCACCGGCCGGACGTTCGCGTAGGCCGCCGCGCGGAGTGACCGCCTGCGGCAGGCCGGCTAAGTTCCGGTTGACCCGGCGGCCTGCGCGCGGCGCTGGGCGAGCCGGATTTCCAGCACGGCGTCCATCGACTGCTGGACCCGGTCCGAGGCGCCGGCGGCGCTGAATTCTGTCTGTGCCTCCTTGAGATAGACCAGGGCCTCGTCGGACTCTCCGGCAGCCTTGAGCGCCTTGCCGAGCAGCAGGGCCACCTCACCGGCGACGTGCTTGGCGAGCGCATCCTTGTCGGCGTGGATCTCGCGCAGCTTCTGCACGGCTGCCACGATGTCCCCGGTCAGGTAGAGCCAGCGGGCCCGGATGAACGCGACCTCGAGCTGGTCCGTCTTGTTCCCGCCAACGATCGAGAGCGCCAGTTCGGCGCGCTCGATCGACTTCAGGGTCTCGGGCTCCACGATCCCGGAGGACAGGCGGACCGCGGCCGAGGCCTTGTTGAACCGCGCCCAGAGGTCGATGTCATTGGCGGGGGAGAGCAGCTGGGCCGCCCGCTCGTGGTATTTGATGCCCTCCGTGTAATCGTGGCGCATAAAGGCCACGTTGCCGATCACCCAGGCGACTTCACCGGCGAGCTGGGTCATGGAGTGCTCATCCATCTGCTCGTTCATGGCCTGGCAGTACTCCCAGGCCTCATCCAGCCGGCCGCTTTCGGCCAGCGCACCGATGAGGGCGCGCAGCGCACCAATGATCAGGGTGGAGCCCTTGGGCAGCTCGGCGCAGAGCCGCACGGCTTCCTGCGCGTGTTCGACGGCGACTGCCAACTGACCCTGGCCGTGGCACACGGCCGCGAGCATCTGCCGCGCCCGGACCCCCAAACCTGCCGATTCGGCGGCCATCGGGTGGTCCAGCAGCCGCTGCACAATGTCCTGGCATTCCTTCAGGTGGCCCTGCTTCATCAGGCACTCGGCCTGCATGTAGGTCATGTTCCACCAGGCGCTGGTGTTCTTGGCCTCCAGGGCAATCTGGGCCGCAGTCGCGGCATGGGTCTCCGCCAGGGCGTAATCCCGGAGGTCCCAGGCCTGACGGGCATAGAGGCCCGCGAGAACATACTCGGCATCGCTGACCGACACCGGCTGGCTCCACGCCTCCAGCGCCTTCGGGGCGAGCTCGAGCCGCCGGGCCAGCTCCTCGATCACATCCGCGGTCGGTTCACGGCGCCCAGTCTCCAGCAGGGAGATGTAGCTGGGCGAGTACAGATCGCGGCCCAATTCCGCTTGCGTCAGGCCGCGGTCGAGCCTTTCCGCTCGGAGTTTTTCCCCGAATCCGTTCCCCACGAACACCTCCAAATTCCGGACAGTCTTTGTACTAGATGCTTGACAGTCTCTGTGCAAGTCATTTTACAATGTATGTCAACAAGGGCTCGTACTGGCTTTGTAATGTGTCCGACTCGCGTTTCCCACCTGTATTGAGGAACCCACATGATCAAGAAGATTGCAGCTTCCGTCGCCCTGGCGGGGGCACTGGCTCTCTCCGCAGCTGCTCCCGCAGTCCTGTCCATCAGCGCCATCGGCAACTGGCCAGACCCCATGGGCAGCACCACCTCGGCGATCGGCAACTGGCCCGACCCCATGGGTTCCACCCAGGGAAGCCTCTCGGCTATCGGCAACTGGCCGGACCCGATGACCTACTCCACCAACATCGGCAACTGGCCGGACCCCATGTAGTCAGCAACTGTTTCATGGCCCCGGGACAGGTGCGAACCTGTCCCGGGGCGATTTTTTTGCCGGTCAAACCGCCGGGCTGCGGCCGGCTGGAAGTCCGGGCGCACAAAGAAGAGGGCCTTCCAGCTGGAAGGCCCTCTTCTTGATTGGTCGGGATGACAGGATTTGAACCTGCGACCTCGTCGTCCCGAACGACGCGCGCTACCAAGCTGCGCCACATCCCGATCCGTTACTTCAAAAGCAACTTCACAAGACTATCCGATCAGGACCCCGGATGCGAAATCGGGCCGCCGGCGCCCGCGTCAGAGGCCGCGCAACCCCGGTCGGCTCAGACCAGCGAATCCTTCCAGGCCCCGTGCATTTGCGCGAAGTGGCCGCCGCCGCCGATCAGCTGCTCGGGAGTGCCGTCCTCGACGACCCGCCCGTCGTGGACCACGAGGACCCGGTCGGCGGTCTGCACCGTCGACAGGCGGTGCGCGATGATGAGGGCGGTCCGGCCGCTGTCGGCGCCGATTCCCTGCAGCAGTCCGGCGAGGCCCGCTTGCACGAGCCGCTCGGACGGGATGTCCAGCGAGGACGTGGCCTCGTCCAGGATCAGCACGGCAGGCCGGGCCAGGAACGCGCGGGCGAAGCTGATCAGCTGGCGCTGCCCGGCGGAGACGCGGCCGCCGCGCTTGTTGACATCCGTGTCGTAGCCTTCCGGGAGTTCCCGGATGAACTCGTGGGCCCCCACGGCCTTCGCGGCCGCCTCGATCTCCTCGCGGGAGGCCCCGGGCCGGCCCAGGGCGATGTTGTCCGCGACGGAGCCGCTGAACAGGAAGGCCTCCTGGGTGACCATCACGACGTTCCGGCGCAGATCCGCCGTCGCAAGCTCCCGCAGGTCCACGCCGTCGAGCGTGAGGGAGCCGGCGGAGACGTCGTAGAAGCGGGCGATCAGCTTGGCGAAAGTCGACTTGCCGGCGCCGGTCCGGCCCACCAGCGCCACGGTCTGGCCGGCGGGAATGTGCAGGTCCAGAGTGGGGATGATGACCGGGCCGTCGCCGTAGCGGAATTCCACGCCCTTGAAGTCGAGGGTTCCCTTGGCACCGTGCAGGGCCACGGGATTCCTGGGCGGACGGACGGTGGGGACCTCCTCGAGCAGTCCGGAGACTTTCTCCAGCGCCGCCTGGGCGCTCTGGAAGGAGTTGTAGAACATGGCCATCTGGTCAACCGGCTGGAAGAAGCGCTTGGTGGACAGGATCAGGGCCAGCAGCACACCGATGGCGAGCTCGCCGCTGAGCACCCGGAAGCCACCGAAGAGCAGGACGACGGCGACGCAGATGTTGCCGATCAGCACCAGGCCGGGCTGGAAGATGCCGTTGAGGTTGATGGAGCGGACCGTGACCTTGCGGTAGTCCTCGGCGAGGTCGGTGTAGCGTGCGGTGTTTTCGCGTTCCTTGCGGAAGGCCTTGACCGCGCGGATCCCGGTCATGGTCTCGACGAAGTGCACGATCAGCCGGGCCGAGACGACGCGGGATTCGCGGAAAGCGATCTGGGAGTGCTTCTGGTACCAACGGGCCAGGAAGTACATCGGCACGCCGGCGGCCAGGACCAGAAGCCCGCTCCGCCAGTCGAGGACGAACACTGTCACCGCCGTGAACACCATAAACACCATCCCCGAGGCCAGCGAGCTGATCCCCGAGTCCAGGAGTTCGCGCAGCGCCTCCAGGTCAGAAGTCTGCCGGGCGATGATGCGCCCCGAGGTGTACTTTTCGTGGAATTCCAGGCTCAGCCGCTGGGTGTGCCGGAAAACCCGGACGCGCAGGTCCAGAAGCATCGCCTGGCTCAGCCTCGCCGTCGACGTCACGTACAGGGCGGTGAGGCCCGCCGTCGCGACGGCGGCGGCGAGGTAGGCGACGCCGGTCAGCACCAGCGGTAGGTTGTCCCCGGCGCTCAGGGCGGGCAGGGCCCGGTCGATGCCGAAAGCGATCAGCACGGGACCGGCGACCCGCGCCGCCTGGGACAGCACGACGGCGGCAATGGTCAGCCAGAACCGCCGGCGGACCGGGCGGATGAGCGAACCCAGCAAGGCCAGGGAGCGGCGCCGGACAGTCCTGCTCTCGCTCTTGGACAGGTGCGCGTTGTCCTCGTTCGCGGTGCCGAAGGCTGCGCTGCTCATCGGGAGACCTCCTCGGCGTTGAGGCCCGACAGCTCGGAGTCAATCAGGTCGGAGTCCAGGTCCCGGGGTTCCGGGTCCAGGCTGGCGATCACATGGCGGTAGTGCCGGTTCTCCGCGAGCAGTTCGGTGTGGGTGCCGACCGCGGTGATCCGGCCCGCCTCAAGCAGCGCCACCCGGTCCGCCAGCGCCACGGTGGACGGCCGGTGGGCCACGATCAGGGTCGTGGTGTCGGCGAGAACCTCCCGCAGCCTGGTCTCGACGAGCTCCTCGGTGTGGACGTCCAGGGCGGAGAGCGGATCGTCCAGGACCAGGACCTTGGGCCGGGCGGCGATGGCCCGGGCCAGGGCGATGCGCTGCCGCTGGCCGCCGGAAAGGCTGAGCCCTTCCTCGCCGATCAGGGTGTCCAGACCGTCCGGGAGCGAGTAGGCGAAGTGGGCCTGGGCGACGTCGAGCGCCTCCTCGAGGGCGTCCTCGCGGCGCCCGGCAGGGAGGCCCGCCGGGGCGCCGAGCAGAACGTTGTCCCGGACCGAGCTGGAGAACAGGGTGGTGTCCTCGAAGGCGACGGCGACCACGGTGCGGAGCTCCTCGACGCCGAACTCGCGCAGGTCCACCCCGTCGATGGTGATGGAACCGTCGGTGACGTCGTAGAGCCGGGGGACCAGCTGGAGCAGGGCGCTTTTGCCGCTGCCGGTGATGCCCACCAGGGCCATGGTTTCGCCGGGCCGGATGTCCAGGCTGATGTCCCTAAGGATCGGTTTGTCCGGGGCGTCCTCATAGGCGTAGGTGGCACTGTTGAAGCTGAGGGCGCCCTGGAGCTCGGCGGGGCGGCGGGGCTGTTCGGGGCTGGTGATGGTGTTCGCCGAGTCCATGACCTCGAAGTGCCGGTCCACGGCGGTCTTGGCGGTGAGGGCCATGGCCAGCAACATGCCGGAGAACTCCACCGGGGTGGCGATCACGGCGGCGGTGGCGAAGAACGCCACGAGGGCGCCGATGCTCAGCTCGCCGGTGGAGGCCAGCAGAACGCCGACGACAAGGCCGGCACCGAGGGCCAGCTCGGGCAGGAGGGTGACGACCAGGCTGAAGGTCGCGAGGTGCTTGGCCTTGACGATCTCCGTCTGGCGGAGTTCCTCGGCCTGTTCGTTGAAGTTCTCCAGCGCCTCGCGGCTGCGGCCGAACGCCTTGAGCACGCGGATCCCGTGGACGGATTCCTCGACCGTGGTGGCGAGGTCCCCGGCCTGGTCCTGGCTGCGGCGGGCCACCCTGCTGTAGCGGGTGCGGAACCGGAAGCCATAGATCATGATCGGCAGCGCGGCGGCGAGGAAGATCAGTGCCAGCTGCCAGCTCATCGTGAACATCACCACGACACCGATCACCACGGTCAGGGTGGTCACCACAAGCATGATGGCGCCGAAGGCCATCCAGCGGCGCAGGAAGTTCAGGTCCGTCATGGTGCGGGAGAGCAGCTGCCCGGAGCCCCAGCGGTCGTGGAAGGAGACCGTCAGGTCCTGCAGATGGTCATAGAGGGACACCCGCATCCGCGTCTCGACCGTGGTGGCGGGGTTGATGACGAACTGCCGGCGCAGCGCCACGAGGCCGGCCTCGGCGATGCCCAGGCCCAGGATGATGAGGGAAGCGATCCAGACCGCGTTCGCGCTGCCTCCGGGCTGGAGCGATTCGTTGACCAGCACCCGCAGCACCTGGGGGATGGTCAGGGCCACCACACTGGCGAGCAGGGCGCAGACCAGCCCCAGGACGAGCCGCGGAATAATCGGCCTGACGTGGGGGTAGAGACGGCTGATGGAGGAGAAAAATGAGATCTGCTTGGCCATGCCTGCTTCTTCAAACGCACGTGCGGATTTCTGACGCACCGGGATGTAGTTTCCTGTAGCAACTACCCTAGGCCATCAGGTGACCGGGTTCACATGAAAATGGAGGGCATCAGGATCTCGCCCAGTAATTACGTTCCGCAATGGCGCGCGGCACCGGTCCCCCCGCGGGACATGCCCATTCCACACCGCGGGACATGTCCAGTCCAGGGCGCGGGGAGTGGACATGGACCCACTATGTCCAGCCGTGGAGTGCAGGGGAGGGCATGTCCCGTGGTGGCGGGGAGCCGGGCAGTCTCAGGAACGCGCGGTGAGCGTGAGCAGCACGGCTTCGGGCTTGCAGGCGATCCGGACCGGGGCGAAGCGCGAGGTGCCGATGCCGCCGGAGACGTTCACCGGCGTCGTGCGGCCCTTGCTTTCCCAGTCGTGGAGGCCCTTGGCGCGCCAGGTCGGGAGGTCGCAGTTGGCGACGAGGGCACCGAAGCCGGGAACGCAGATCTGGCCGCCGTGGGTGTGTCCGGCCAGCAGCAGGTCGGCGCCGTCCTCGGTGAAGTGGTCCAGGACGCGCTGGTACGGGGCATGGATGACGGCGACCCGCAGGTGCGGCCTGGTGTCCTGGCCCTTGGTGCCCCGTGGCCAGCCGGCATACCGTTCGAGGCCCAGGTGCGGATCGTCCACACCGGAAAAGTCAACGCGCAGGCGTTTGATCACGAGCGACTGGCACCGGTTGGTCAGGTCGACCCAGCCGCCCATGCCGAAGCCGGCGCGGAGCCGTGGCCAGTCGAGCCGGGCCGGGCCCGTGGGCTTCGAGGACGGCCCCAGGAAGTACGACGCCGGGTTCTTCAGCCGCGGCGCGAAGTAGTCGTTCGATCCGGGAACGAAGACGCCGGGGAACTTCATCAGCGGGCGCAGCGACTCCAGCAGGGGTTCCACGGCCTTGACGTGGCTGAGGTTGTCGCCGGTGTTCACCACCAGGTCCGGCTCGAGCCCCGCCAGCGAGGACAGCCATTCGGCCTTCCGGTGCTGGCCGGGCACGAAGTGGATGTCGCTCAGGTGCAGCACCCGGATGGGGCCGAAGCCGGCCGGGAGGATCGGCAGGGTCTCCTCGCGGAGCACGAACTGGTTCTTCTCCCACACCCCGTATCCGGTGGCGGCGGCACCGGTCACGGCCCCGGCGGCGGCGGTGACGGCAACGCCGCGACCGATGCTCCGGGCGCGGCGGGCCAGCGAGTCAAGCCCGGTCACGGGGTGGGCACGTCTTCCTTCTTGTCCTGGCCCGGCGGCGCGGGCTCACTGGGCGCGGGCTCACTGGGTGCCGGCTCACTTGGTGCCGGCTCACTGGGTGCCGGCTCACTCGGCGCAGGCCTGGTCGGTGCCGGCGTCGCCTTGGTGGACGGCCGGGGTGCCGGACCGTTCACCAGGGGCGACGGCGGGGCCTTGAACGGGTCGGTGCCGTAGGCCGGTGCCACCTGGGTCATGTAGTTCGAGAACTGCGGGCCCGCGATCATGTAACCGTCGATCGCCTTGTAGAACTTGCCGTTGAGGGTCAGGTTCCGCCCCGGCCGGTCCTGGCCGCCCAGCGCGTCGCCGAACCAGGAAGCCGTCGCGAGGCCGCTCGTGTAGCCGACAACCCAGGTGGAGTTGTTGGGGTCGTTGGTACCGGTCTTGGCGGCGACCGGGAAGCTGGTCCGGGTCGAGATCCGCGGCTTGATCAGCGCGCCGGAGCCGCGGTTGAGGACTTCCTGCAGCGCGAAGCTCACGCCGCGGGCAACTTCCGGTTTAATCGCTTCGCGGCAGCTCGTGGCCTGGGACGGCAGCTGGGCGCCGGAGGCGTCCGTCACCGATTCAATCGCGATCGGCTCGCAGTACTTCCCGTCGTTCGCGAAGGTGGCGAACGCGCTGGCCATGGTCAGCGGCGAGGTCTGGGTGGCGCCGATCAGGTTGGACAGGCGCGTCATCGGAACGGGCTCGTTGGTCTGGCCGGCGTGGATTCCCACGGCGTCGACGATCTTCTGGATGCCGCAGAGGTCCACCTGCGCCGCCGTCGCGAACGTCATGGTGTTGATCGAGTTCGCCAGGCCGTCAACGACGCTCATGTTCTTGTAATAGCCGTCCTCGGCGTTCTGCAGGTCATCCGCCGCGCCCAGGGCTTTCTCCGCCGTGTTGTAGGCGCCGTCCACCCGGGTGGGGCAGGTGTTCTTCCACCGGTAATTCAGCGGGTACCTGCGCACGGAGCCGTTGAGGACCGTGTTCATGGACTTGCCCTCGTTGAGCCACTGCGCGAAGGTGAACGGCTTCATCGTGGAACCCGGCTGGAAACCGCCCAGCCCGCCGAGGTCGTTGCCCCGGGCGTCGCGCATGTCCACGTTGAAGTTGATGACGTTGTTGAACTTGCCTTCGGCCTCCAGGAACTGAGTGTTCTGGGCCATCGAGATGATCTTGCCGGAACCCGGCTGCACGGAGACCAGCGAGGCGCCCCACTTGTCCGGGTTCTCCCCGGCGGAGCCCTCAACCTGGGCCTGCGCCACGGACTGGGCGTTCGGGTCCAGCGTGGTCTTGATGGTCAGGCCGCCGCGGAAGACCGTCCGCTCGCGCTCGTCGGCGTCGGCGCCGTAGGCGGGGTTGTTCAGCATCAGGTGCAGCACGTAGTCGCAGAAGTACGGGGCTGTCGCCGAGTAGGCGCAGCCCTGGCGGGGCTGGGTGACCTTGGTTTCGATCGGCGTGGCGACGGCGGCGTCGTACTCGGCCTGCTGGATCTTGCCCTGGGCCAGCATGGAGTCGAGGACCAGGTTGCGGCGGGCCTCAGCGTTGTCCGGGTTGTTGATCGGGTCGAAGAACGACGGGCTGTTGACCAGGCCTGCGAGCAGTGCGGCCTGCGGCAGGGTCAGATCCTTGGCGGTGGTGCTGAAGAAAAACTTGGATGCGGCCTCGATGCCGTAGGCGTCGCGGTTGAAGAACACGATGTTGAGGTAGCCCTCCAGGATCTGCTCCTTGGTGAACTTCTTCTCCAGCGCGATGGCGAGCTTCATTTCCCGCAGCTTGTCGCCGACGCCCTTGTTCACACCGTTCAGCAGGACCTGGTCGCTCTTGCCCTCGGCTTCGAGGGAGGAGTTGATGACATTGTTCACGTACTGCTGGGTGATGGTCGACGCGCCCTGGCGGTTGCCGCGGGCCGTGGCGACGAGGGCGCGCATGATGCCGGTGGTGTCCACACCGCCGTGCTCGTAGAAGCGGCTGTCCTCGATGGCGATGACGGCGTCCTTCACATACGGCGACATCTGGTCGAGGGAGACCCGGGTGCGGTTTTCGGCGTAGAGGTTGGCGATCACGCTGCCGTCGGAGGCCAGGATCGATGTCGACTGGCTTGGCAGGTCGACCTGCAGTTCGGCCGGCAGGGTCTCGAAGAACTTGACCGAGCCGCTTGCCGTGCTGCCGGTGACGGCGGCCGCAGGGACCAGCAGTCCCGCCACCAGGACGCCACAGATGGCGCTCACGCCCAGGAAAAGAATGATCTTTCCGAGGGTGGTGGCCGTGTCAAATAAAGGGTTTTTACCAGTCGCCATGTTTTCCACTTTACCGGCAAGGACTAGGCTTTAGCTCATGACCAAATGGGAGTACGCCACGATTCCGCTCATTATCCACGCCACAAAGCAGATTTTGGACCAGTGGGGTGACGACGGCTGGGAGCTTGTCCAGGTTGTCCCCGGCCCCGAAGGAAACGGACTTGTTGCCTACCTGAAGCGGGAGAAGCAGTAGCCATGGGCACCCCCGCATCTGCCTCCCCGGGCGCCTCCGCCGTCCCCGGAACACCGGCGGAGAACGCCGCCGCAGCGGGCGCGCCGTCCGCCGTCGAGCAGCGCCTGGCCGAGCTCGGCCTGACATTGCCGGAGGTGGCCGCCCCGGTTGCCGCCTACGTTCCCGCCGTGATCTCCGGCAACCACGTCTACACCTCCGGCCAGCTGCCGTTCATTAACGGCTTGCTCGAAGCGACCGGCAAGGTCTCCTCCGGCACCGAAGGCGCCTCGGACGAGGCCACGGTCTCGCCGGAAGCCGCCAAGCAGTACGCCGCTGTGTGCGCCGTCAACGCACTGGCTGCCGTCAAGAGCGTCATCGGGGACCTGGACCGCATCACGCGGATCGTCAAGGTTGTCGGCTTCGTCTCCTCCGACCCGTCCTTCACCGGCCAGCCCGGCGTCATCAACGGCGCGTCCGAACTGCTTGGCCGGGTCCTCGGCGACGCAGGCCAGCACGCACGGTCCGCCGTCGGCGTTGCTGTACTTCCCCTCGACTCACCTGTTGAAGTCGAACTGATCGCCGAATTCGCCTAAGGGCAGGTCAGTTCCCTTGCCTCAGTTAGCCCGACGCCTGTTTGCCCTTCCCCCGGATCTCGAGGGGGCGGCCCGCAGCTGGATAGAACACGGCGAGCGGACTCCCCGCGCGCCCCGCTTCGCTTCCTCGGTCGTGCTGCTGCGTGACTCGCCGACCGGCCTGGAGACCTGGCTGGGATACCGGCCCGGCTTGTCACCGCTGGGAGTTCTCGCCTTTCCCGGCGGGTCGCTGGAAGCGTCCGACGACGACGCCGTCGGCTGGCTGGGCCCCTCGCCGCAGTATTGGGCCGAGCGCATGGGGACCGCCGACATCGGACTGGCGCGCCGCCATGTGGTGGGCGCCATCCGTGAATTGTTCGAGGAAACCGGCATCCTCCTGGCCGGACCGGACCTGTCCACCACAGTGGAGGCGACCTCCAAAGCTGAATGGATGCGGGCCCGGGTTGCGGTGGCGGAGCAGGAGAAGTCCTTCACGGACGTGCTCGCCAACCGCGGACTCTCGGTGCGGACGGACCTGCTCAAGCCCCTGGTCAACTGGCTCAGCCCGGACTTCGCGCACCGCCGCTTCAACACCCGCTATTTCGCGGCCACCGTGCCGATGAACCAGCAGCCGTCGTTGCTGGCCAGCAAGGGTGTGTGGGGCCGCTGGGTGTGCGTCCGCAAGGTCGTCGAGGGACGGAATACCTCGTTGCTCGGCGATGAGGTGGGCCAGGAGAATACGGTCGGACGCACCCTCGGCCAGCTGCTGGTGCCCGGCTCGGAGATCATGCTCGAGAAGATGGCCGCCGCTAACGGCTGCATCGCCTACCTGAGCTACAAGCGCAAGGCCCACGTCTACCAGCCGACGCTCGTCGAGGAAGATGGCCAGCTCATGCTCGAGGTCGAGGCGGCCAAGACCGTTGCCGGAGAACCCCAGCGCGAACGCTGACACCTCCGCCGCGCCACTGGACATGCCCCCTGCCGGGCCGGGCCGGTGGACATGATGGCACTGTGTCCGCCCGTTGCCGCGAGGAATGGGCATGTCCCGCGGTTCCCGGGACCAAGATTGAGCATGTCCCCTCACCCCGCCCGCCGCTGGACATGTCCCGCGTACGCCCGAGCCCGTCCCGCCGCTGGACATGTCCCGCGTACGCCCGAGCCCGTCCCGCCACTGGACATGTCCCCTGCTGGGCCGGGCCGGTGGACATGATGGCACTCTGTCCGCCCGTTGCTGCGAGGAATGGGCATGTCCCGCGGACCCGGATCCCACAGCGGGCATGTCCTGGGCAGGGCGACCAAGAATGAGCATGTCCCCCCAGAGGGGCGTGCGGCAGGCTTAAACGCCGCAGGCCGGCGCCGTTTTCACGGGCCGGCCCGAGGGGTGCTGCCAAACAGGCTTAGCGGGAGCGCTGGCGGAGGCGCTGCATGTCGAGGATGACGACGGCGCGGGCCTCCAGGCGCAGCCAGCCGCGCTGCACGAATTCGGCGAGGGCCTTGTTGACCGTTTCACGGGATGCTCCGACCAGCTGGGCCAGTTCTTCCTGCGTGAGCTCGTGGGCCACCAGGACACCGTCGGTCGCGGGCCGGCCGAAGCGGTCCGCCAGGTCCAGCAGCGCCTTGGCTACACGGCCCGGAACGTCGGAGAAGACCAGGTCGGACAGGGAATCGTTGGTGCGGCGCAGGCGGCGGGCCAGGGCCTGCAGCAGCTGCGCCGAAACCTCCGGGCGGGTGCGCAGCAGGGCGTTGAGGCTCTCATTCTTCAACCCGGCCAGGCGGGTTTCCGACACGGCTGTGGCCGTGGCGGTACGCGGGCTCGGATCGAACAGTGCCATCTCGCCGAAGAGCTCGCCCGGGCCGAGGATGGCGAGCAGCGATTCCCGGCCGTCCGGGGACGTGCGTCCGAGCTTGACCTTGCCGGAGACGATGAAGTACAGCTGGTCGCCCTGGTCTCCTTCCCGGAAGACCGAGGCTCCGCGTGAGAGGTCCACCTCGGTGAGTTCGTCCGTCAGCAGACGGAACGCCTCGTCGTCGAGCGTGGCGAAGAGGGGTGCGCGGCGCAGTACCTCGATATCCATGAAATCTCCTGACTAAAACTGTGTCGGCTGGGGCGCTTCAGCCATTGTTTCAGAATTTTGGCGCGTCTGTGACGTACTTGGCACCGAAACGTGCCAAACGTCGTGGCAGCGGGAGAGTGAGAGCCGGCTCCGGGCTCCGCGCGCGACCGGCAAACTGTCAGCTGGCGCCGGTAGAATCGGGGGCTTACCTGCCTCAAAGGAGCATTGGTGTTCGGCTTGACCATCTTGGACCTCGTGTTGATCGTGACGCTTTTGTCCTACCTGTTCCACGGCCTGCGCAACGGCTTTCTGGTCACAGTCGGCGGCATCGCCGGGTTCGCCGCAGGAGCTGTGGCAGCGTTTGTGTCCGTACCCATCGTCAGCGGCCTCGTCGAGGACAGCGGCTGGCGCCTCACAGCGATCATTGCTGCCGCCCTGCTGTTGATGGTCCTGGGGCGCGGACTGGGCACCGCCATCGGCCGCCGGATCCGCAGCGTCGTGCGGATCCGCCCGCTCCGGTCCATGGACCGGCTCGCCGGCGGCGTCGTCAACGTCGTCGTGTCCGCGCTGGTCATGTCGATGCTGGCGTTCAGCATCGGGGCGCTCGGCGTTCCCTTCGTTTCCCAGCCGCTCGCCGATTCCAAGGTGATCCGCTTCATCGACGGCGCGACCCCTGTACCGGTGAAAACCTCCATGGCGCAGCTGCGGTCCACCGTGATCGGCGGCGACATCCCGACCCTGTTCGAGGGAATCGGGCAGGGGGGCCAGCCGCTAGCGGTCCCGGACGCCAGCACCGACACCCCCGCCCTGAACCGGGCCGCGGCGTCGGTCCTGAAGATCGCGGGAACCGCTTACCAGTGCGGCCAGAACCAGACCGGCACCGGTTTCGTGGTGTCGCCCGGCCGGGTCGTCACCAACGCCCACGTGGTCGCCGGCGTGCCGGAACCGGTGGTGGAGATCCCCGGCGGCGGCGCCCTGCCGGGGCGCGTGGTGTACTTCGACGCCCAGCACGACCTCGCGGTGGTTGCCGTGGACGGCCTCCGCTCCGCCCCGCTGCCGCTCAGCCCGGACCTGCCGGCCGGCACCCCGGCGGCGTTTTCCGGCTACCCCCACGGAGGCCCGTTCCAGTCCAAACCGGCCACCGTGCAGGACATCGCGACGGTGCTGGTCCCGGACATCTACGGCAACAACCCCGCACCGGAGGACGTGTACCGGATCGCCGGGGACGTCCAGCCGGGCAACTCGGGAGGACCGCTGCTGACCACCGACGGCCAGGTGGCGGGAGTGATCTTCGCGAAGGCCACGGGCGAATCCTCGCTCGGCTATGCCATCACCATGACGGATCTGGGACCGGTGGCCGCCCGGGCACCGGGCCTTGGCGATGCTGTGTCCCCGGGCCAGTGCATCCGGAACTGACAGGGCATCCGGAACTGACAGGGCATCCCAAAGTGGCAGCGGCCGAAATCCGGGCGTCAGCCCCCTAAAGCCATTCCAGGCTCTGGCCGTGCGGGCCGGCGATCGCCGTGGGCTCCCCGTTGTGCAGCAGCAGAAAACGGCCGCGGAGCCGGGACTCGTCCATCTCGGGAACCACACTGGAGCCGTCCGCCTGGATGATCACCGTCTGCCCCTCGTTGGAGAGCCAGTGGCAGCCGCGTTCGACGGCGAGCCGCGCCATGGTGGCCCGGAACCGGTCCCGCGCCTCCGTGTCGAGGTAGGCCATGACCGCGCTGTGGAAGACCACCAGGGTGGCGTTCGACGGCGCCCGCGCTGCCAGGGCGGGGAGCCGGTCGTTGAGGTCCCCGGCCACGAGGAGGGGCGGATCCGCCCGGGCGATCGCGATGGCCCGGCGCAGCCGTTCGTGGCGGAAATCCTGCTCCGGCCAGATCAGCGCTTCCAGCCAGGCGACATCGTCGGGGTTCCGGACATCCAGCGGGTTAAGGTCGATCCCCGCCCGCCACACCACCCGGGGGAGTTCCGGCGGCAGCGGTACCGGGCCGCTGACGGCGCAGCCCAGGACCGGGTAGCTGCCGGGAGCGGCGCCGGCCGGCGCCAGCCGCGTGAGCCCGGCGCCGGCGTCGTACTCATAGCCGTAGCGGTCCGGAAAGAGGGCCAGCCCGGCCGAGGCCCCGACCTCGATGAGCGCCAGCGGGCGCCTGCCGGCGGCGGCGATCTGCGCCAGGGACGGCAGCAGGGTGGCGCAGCGCCCGGCCTCATTGGTCTGGGTGGCGCGGGTGAGCACGGTCCGGGACACGTCCTCCCAGTGCGCGTCCAGGAACGCCCGGAAGTCCGGGTAGGGGCTGATCCGCGCGCCCAGGAAGCGGGCGGCCGCGAGCAGCAGCAGCGGCTGCCGCTTGTTGTGCGGCCACTTCTCGATCCGCCGGAGCAGTTCCGGATCCTCGGCGATGCCCACCGACCAGGCGGCGTAGCAGTCGGAATTGCCGGGCGCGTCGACGGTGCCGAAGTGGCGGTACCACTGCGCCGTGGCGGGCTCCACACTGCCCGGTTCCCCGCGGGTGGGATCAACGGGGGACATGCTCAGTCCCGGCTGGCCTGCAGCCCGGCGAGGTACTCGACGGCGAACTGGTAGCCCAGGATCCCTGCGCCGGCAATCACGGCCTTGCTGATGTCCGAGAGGTAGGAATGGTGCCGGAATGGCTCACGGGCGTGGACGTTCGTGATGTGGACTTCGACGGCGGGCAGCTGCACTGCGGAGATGGCGTCCCGGATGGCCACCGAGGTGTGCGTGTACGCGCCGGCGTTGATGACGATGCCGACGGCCTTGCCGCGGGCGGCGTGGATGGCGTCCACGAGGGCGCCCTCATGGTTGGACTGGAAGCACTCGACGTCGAGACCGTGCGCGGCGCCGGTGTCCTTGGCGAGCTGTTCGACGTCGGCCAGGGTGGCGGTGCCGTATTTCTCGGGTTCGCGGGTGCCGAGCAGGTTCAGGTTGGGTCCGTTGAGGACCAGGATGGTACCGCGGCCGGCGCCGGCGTGGGTGGCTTCGCTCATGCCAGCCAATGTATCGCGTTGCGCTGCGGGCTGCCGCCCCGGCGGCGGAATCGGCACGCAGATGACCGAACAACGCGGGGTCAGATCCGGCCCATCCGGGGCGCCAACATGGGCGCTAGGTGACCCCGCGTTGCTCTCAGCCGGGTGATTTGCAGGTGGCGAGCCGCTCGATCCGCCGCAGCGCCAGGGCGCACACCGGCAGGTAGGCGGGCGCCCACCACGGGACCGTGAAGGTGACGAGGCAGCCGCCGTCCTGCGGAATGACCCGGTGGCCGGTGGCCGGGATGCCCGCCACCGACCAGGCCCAGTACCGTCCGGGTTCAAATGCCGTCACGGTGTACGGAAGCGCCGCGCCCAGGACGGTGCGGACCGTGCCGCGGCTGCCCGGCGCGAGCCCTCCGGAGCCAGTCCCGGCTGCCGGCCCGGCGGTAAGCCTGGCCGTGGCCGGTTCGACGCCGGTGATCGACGGCCCCCAGGCCGGCCACTTCGTGGTATCGGTGAGCAGAGCCCAGACGTCCTCCGTGGGCGCGGCGACCCGGCGTGACACGGAGAACGTCACCGGGGCCGTCCGAGGATGGTCAGTGCGGCACGGTGGCCGCTGACGAGGGCGCCGTTGATGGACGCCGTCTCCCGGTGGTCCCCGCAGATGACCAGACCGGACCGGTCCTCCATCGGCTGTTGGGACAAAAGCGGCGGCGGCTGCAGGGGCAGGGCCTGCGGGACCTCGTGCCTGGCCACCAGCTCCCAGCCGGCCGTGGAGGAGCCGAAAAGGTCCGCGGCGTGGCGGAGGACGTCGTCGTCGGTCGGGACCGGCCGGCCCGGGCCCAGCAGCGCGGAGGTCTGGACCAGGTGCCGCCCGACGGGGGCGTAGCTCGGCGCCGCGTTGGAAATGACAGCCGCGTTGACCAGCGGCCCGCCGGGTTGCGCGCGGCCGTCGACGTAGATCATGTCCACCCCGCTGGGAGCCGCGTCGGCAGCGAACCAGTGTGTCAGCACCCCTTTCATGGCCGGGACGGTGCCGCCGGCCAGCCGGGCGGAGTTGACCGGATCGGCGGCGAGGACGACATGGCGGGCCCGGAGCGTGGAATCCGCAGCGGTGGCCAGGGCCCCGTTTCCGTCCGGGATGATCGACTCCACCCGGGTCGAGGTGCGGACCGGGGTGGTGAGGGTGTCCGCCAGCTGCCGGGGGAGGGCCTGCATGCCGTCGCGCGGCAACCCGGGCACCCCGGTCGCAAACACCCGCAGCAGCTGCAGCGCGAATTCGTTGGAGGTGCTGCCCTCGTCTTCCAGCAGCACACCGGCGAGGAACTGGTCCACTGCCCGGCGGAGTCCGCCGGAGCATCCGGCCCTGTCCAGGGCCTCCCGCAGCGGAACGTCGCTGCCGGGATGCCGCCGGCGGCTGGTGAACGCCGGGGCGGCCCAGTACAGCAGCCCCGCGACAGAGCGGGGGTTCAGCAGGCCGCTGCGCAGGGTCTGCAGGATCAGGCCGGGCTCGCGGACGGGGTGGGCGAGGACCGCGAGACAGTCCTGCCGGCGGACCCGCAGGCCGGCGCCGAAGGCCTGCAGCGCCAGGGCTTCGACGTCGACCCAGCGGCGGACCGCAGGGTAGGCGGGATTCAGCACCTGGAACCCGCGGTCCACCAGGAAGCCGTCGATCCGGTCGGTCCGGATCCGGCCTCCGACATCGTCGGCGGCCTCCCACACCAGAACCTCGCGCCCGGCGGCCTGCAGCTCCCGGGCGCACTGCAACCCGGCCAGGCCGGCGCCGACCACCAGCACGTCACACGAATCCGTCATCGCTGCAACGTTCCGCCTCTGATAGGCCGGACCGGGCCTTCGCTCACTTTCTTAGCGAGTTCGCGATCTGGGCCATCACCGTGTTGTCGGCCAGGGTGGTGGCGTCTCCGACTTCGCGTCCTTCTGCGACGTCCTTGAGCAGGCGGCGCATGATCTTACCCGAACGGGTCTTGGGCAGTTCGGGCACCACCAGGATGGTCTTGGGCTTGGCGATCGGCCCGATCTCCTTGCTGACGTGGTTCCGGAGCTCCTGGACGATCGTGTCCCCGGTGTCCACGGCATCCCCGCGCAGGATCACGAAGGCGACGACCGACTGGCCGGTGGTCTCGTCCGCAGCGCCCACGACGGCGGCCTCCGCCACCGCGGGGTGGCTGACCAGCGCGGATTCGATCTCGGCGGTGGAGAGCCGGTGGCCGGAGATGTTCATCACGTCATCGACCCGGCCGAGCAGCCAGATGTCGCCGTCCTCGTCCCTCTTGGCGCCGTCCCCGGCGAAGTACATGGTCTCGAAGCGGGACCAGTAGGTTTCCTTGAAGCGCTCCGGGTCGCCCCAGATGCCGCGCAGCATGGCGGGCCACGGCTCGCGGATCACGAGGTAGCCGCCGGAACCGTTGGGCACGGACTCGCCGGCTTCGTCCACGACGTCCACGGCGATGCCGGGCAGCGGGACCTGGGCGGAGCCGGGCTTGGTGGCCGTCACGCCGGGCAGCGGTGCGATCATCTGCGCGCCGGTTTCGGTCTGCCACCAGGTGTCCACGATCGGCGCCGGGTTTTCCTTGCGCTCGCCGTTCTTGCCGGCGTTGCCGCCGATGACCTCGCGGTACCACATCCACGCTTCGGGGTTGATGGGCTCCCCGACGGAGCCCAGGACGCGGATCGAGGAGAGGTCCGACTTCGCCGGGATCTCCTTGCCCCACTTCATGAACGTCCGGATGGCGGTGGGGGCGGTGTAGAGGATGGAGACCTTGTACTTCTCCACAATCTCCCACCAGCGGCCCTGGTGCGGGGAATCCGGTGTGCCTTCGTAGATCACCTGGGTGGCGCCGTTGATCAGCGGGGCGTAGGCGACGTAGGAGTGCCCGGTGATCCAGCCGACGTCGGCCGTGCACCAGTAGACGTCGGTTTCCGGCTTGAGGTCGAAGACGGCCTTGTGCGTGTAGGCGCCCTGGGCGAGGTAGCCGCCGGTAGTGTGCAGGATGCCCTTGGGCTTGCCGGTGGTGCCGGAGGTGTAAAGGATAAAGAGCGGATGCTCCGAGTCATGTCCGACGGCGGTGTGCTCGGCGGACGCGGTCCCGACCGTGTCGGCCCACCAGTGGTCGCGGCCCTCGCGCCAGTCGACGTCCTGGCCGTTGCGCTTGACGACGACGACGTTCTGCACGGTGTGGCCGCTGCCGTCTCCTTCATGGGCGAGGGCCTCGTCGACGGCGGGCTTGAGCGCGCTGGGCTTGCCGCGCCGGTAGGTGCCGTCAGCGGTGACGACAAGTTTGGCTTCGGCGTCGTCGATCCGGGAGCGGAGCGCCTCCGCGGAGAAGCCGCCGAACACCACGGAGTGGATGGCGCCGATCCGGGCGCAGGCCAGCAGCGTGATGACGGCCTCGGGAATCATCGGCAGGTACACGGCCACGCGGTCGCCCTTGGCGACGCCAAGGGACTCGAAGGCGTTGGCAGCCTTCTTGACCTCGTCGGTGAGCTGGGCATACGTGTAGGTGCGGGTATCGCCGGGTTCGCCCTCGAAGTAGATGGCGACGCGGTCCCCGTGGCCGGCCTCGACGTGGCGGTCCAGCGCGTTGTAGGCGGCGTTGATCTCGCCACCGACGAACCACTTGGCGAAGGGCGGCGTGGACCAGTCCAGGGCCTGGTTGAAGTCCTTGCTCCAGCTCAGAAGCTCGCGGGCCTGCTTCGCCCAGAAGGCGGGCCGGTCGGCGTCGGCCTCGGCATAATCCGCGGCGGTGACCACCGCGTTGGCGGCGAACTCGGGGGAGGGGGCGAACTTGCGGTTCTCCTGCGACAGGTTCGCGAAGGCATCGCCGCTGGGAGCCTGCGTGGTCGTGGAGTCGGGGGTCTGCTGGGACATGGTGAACCTCATCATTCATCGATCCGTGCTGCGGGGGACCCCCGTTCCGCCGCAGCGCCGGGACGCTTGAACGTCATCGGCCGGCGGCTGGTCACGGACGTACCGCAAAGAGCTGTTCCGAAATACACACTAACGCCTCCGCCGCCCCCAACGTGTGCCGCGTCACAGAGCGAACCGTGAGCGGTGTTTTTTAAGCGACGAATGGCGGGTGGACGGCCTGCGGGGGCCCTGGCGCGGCCGGGTTCAGTACCGCCGTCCCCGGCTTGTCAGCTAGTGATCGGCCAGCCACTTGACTAGGCTGAGATGAAGTTGTGACATCCAATGGAGGCGACGGGACCGCTTGCGGTCCTGCTTGGCCTGCCGTTAGGCGGCGCTGTCCAGAGTGCCGCCATGCTAAGGAGAACCGAATGAACGAGCAAACAAGCGGGCAGCTTAAGCAGCCCGCCCAAAGCCAGGGCACCAGCCAAACCCAGGGCACCGGCGGCGCGGACCGGTCTGGCGGCCACGGGGGCGCACCGCGTCCCACAGCCGACACGACGAGCGGGATGACGGCCGGCAAGAAGAACCAGGCGGTCCTCGGACCGTTCACCGTCCGTGATCTCACGGTGTTCGGCTCGACGCTGATTCTCTTTGTGGCCTCGCTGATCCCGATGTTTGCCGTCCGCTACAACCTGTGGAACCTGGGCAGCCTCTTCTTCCTGGGCCTCGGGATCCTGCTGCCGGTGATTGTTACCGCCCTGTTCGTGGCGCGCCGCGTCAGCCCGGGAACGAAGATCCGCATCGGATCCCTGTCGGTGGACCAGTTCGGCTCCGTGGTGGCGTCCTTCGCTGTCGCGTTCTTCTTCCTGGCCGTCGCGGGCGCCTACGTCCCCAGCATGCTGCTGGCCCTCGTTGGAGCCCTCGGGCTCCTTGCGGCCACCGTTCTGGGCCGCCTGATTCCCTTCTTCGCCGGAGATTTCCTGGACCGCGCAGAAGTCCCTGCCCACATCGTGGCCCGCGAGTCGGCGGTCCCCGTCCACAAACCGCGCGCCGCCAAGGCGTCGAAAGAAGCCAAGGACGAGGCAGCACCGAAGGCCGCCGGCACGAGCGCCGTCGCCGGTTGGGCGAAACGGATGACACCTGGCGCAAAGACAGGCGCCGCGGGTGCCGCAGGCGCCGCCGGCACAACTTCGGGCCCAGCCACAGGCGGCCCCGCGGCAGTTCGCCCCGCGGCCGGAACGCCGGCCGTAGCCCAGGAATCACGGACCCGGGCCGCCGCGCCGACGCCGGTCGTCAGCTACCCGGAAGCCCAGGCCGCGGGTACCGTTCCCGCCGCGGACGCCTCGAAGGCGCCGTCCGCGGCCGAGCAGACCCAGGCCGCCGGTGCGGCTGAGGAAACCCGGGTCGCCGAGGCTCCCGTAACGTCAGGCAACAGTGCCCCCACCACGGTGAACCCGCAGGTGCGCAAGCAGGAGCCGATCGGCGCCACCGTCGACCCGGCAAACCGTCCCGGGGAAGATGAGGTCCAGATCGTCCACGAGGCCTTCTGGTTCGCCGTCGCCCAGCCCCGCACCGCCGTGGAGGAGCACAGCGGCGTCGCAGCCTTCGTGATCGAACCCGGCGGCTGGGTGCTCGCCCTGGAGGACCGGGGCCACGAATTCCTGGTCCAGCACACCGATGGCAGCGTCGGCGTGCTCCGCGACCTCAGCAACATCGAACGCGGTTAGCCAGCCCCCGTGGCCAGCGAGTCCGGCATTCCAGTCCCCGGCAGCGCCGTGGCCAACCCCACAAGGGCGAAACCGACAAGTCGCGGCGCTCGGGCTGCAGGGGAGTCACTGCTGGGGTTGAAGCGGCGCGCCCGGCGGATCAACAAGGCGCTGGCGGAACAGTATCCCTACGCCCACGCGGAACTCGACTTCCGCAGCCCGTTCGAGCTGGTGATCGCCACCGTGCTGTCAGCCCAGACCACGGATGTGACCGTCAACCAGATCACGCCCCTGCTGTTCGCCCGGTACCCGGACGCCCGGAGCATGGCGGAGGCGGACCCGGCCGAGCTGGAAGCCATCATCAAACCAACCGGGTTCTTCCGGGCCAAGGCCCGGAACCTGATGGCGCTGTGCAACCGGCTCGTGGATGAGTACGACGGCGAGGTGCCGGGCCGGCTTGCTGATCTGGTAACGCTTCCCGGCGTCGGGCGGAAGACCGCGAACGTGGTGCTCGGCAACGCCTTCGGCGTCCCCGGGATCACGGTGGACACCCACTTCGGCCGGCTCGCCCGGCGCTTTGGCTGGACTGAGTCCGATGACCCGGTGCGGATCGAGTCCGACGTCGCGGAACTGTTCGAGCCCCGGGACTGGACCATGCTCTCGCACCGGGTGGTGTTCCACGGCCGGCGCGTGTGCCATTCCCGCAAGCCGGCCTGCGGCGCCTGCGCCGCCGCGAACTGGTGCCCGAGCTACGGGATGGGGGAGACGGACCCGGAGAAGGCGAAGAAGCTGCTGAAGTACGAGTTGGCCCCGGGGCAGGAGGAGCTGCTGTCGAAACTCCTCGCAGAGACCCACCGGGCCGCGGAAATCCGGATGGAATCCCAGAGGAAGCCGCTGTGACGGCCAGACAGGACCTCATCGACCTGCTGGCTGCGGTGGAGGCCGGCACGGCGCCGCCTCCCGATTCGCGCTGGCGGGAAATCCCCGTCGAGTCCGGGGGCCGGACCCGCCGGGCGGCCGTGCTGATGCTCTTCGGCTCCCTCGATGATGTCCCGGCCACCTCGGTCAAACGCCTGGCGCCGGCCGACCTGGATGTCCTGCTGCTGCAGCGCGCCCATACCCTGAATGACCATCCGGGCCAGGTCGCGTTCCCCGGCGGCCGCATCGACCCGGGCGAATCCGTCATCGGCGCCGCCCTGCGGGAAGCGGAAGAGGAAACCGGGCTGGATGCGGCCGGCGTCGAGGTCCTCGGCGTGATGCCGGAACTGGCGCTGCCCCGCGGCAACTTCATGGTGACCCCGGTGCTGGGCTGGTGGGCGTCCCAGTCGCCCGTGCGGGTGGTCGACCACGGCGAGTCCGCCCAGGTCTTCCGCGTGCCGGTCCGGGACCTGCTGGACCCGGACAACCGCGTGATGGCCACCGTGGCCCGGGCGGAGCAGACGTTCCTGAGCCCTGCCTTTACCGTCAACGATGTCGTGGTCTGGGGCTTCACCGGGATGATCCTCAGCCAGCTCTTCGACCAGCTGGGGTGGGCGGTCCCTTGGGACCGCGAGAGCCTCCTCAGCGTCGACACCTGGAGCAGGCTCAACGGCTGAGGCCGGGACTATCGGGGAGCCGGCCTGGCAGCGGGCCCCGTGGCGTTCTTTTGAGGGTCGGACGTGCTGCGAACGTCACGGCCGGCTGCTCCGCAGCGTTATTTGGCGTTGTCGTAGGAGTCCACGACCGCGACGCTGACCGGGAATTCCACCGGGATCCTGCCGAACAGCAGTTCCTTGGCGGCGTTTGCGGCTTCCTCGATGGCGCGGATGCAGTCGGCCACCGCGGCCTCGGGACAGTGGACCATGACCTCGTCGTGCAGGAAGAACACCAGTTCCCCGGCGGGGCCGCCGTCCGCGCGCATGGCGCGGAGCCGGCGTCGCAGTTCTGCCAGCCAGCAGGCCGCCCAGTCCGCCGCTGAACCCTGGACAACGAAGTTGCGGGTGAACCGGCCCCGCGAACGGGCGATCGAATCGGCCCGGCGCTGTTCCTCGGCGCTGGTCGACTGCTGGCTCTGCAGCCAGTGCTCGGACGGCGGCGGGCTGCTGCGGCCCAGCCGTGAGGTGACCGTCCTGCCGGCCTCGCCCTCGCGGGCCGCGTGCTCCACGAAGCCCACCGCGCGCGGGTAGGTGCGGGTCAACTGCGGCATCAGGCGCCCCGACTCGCCGGTCGTTGCCCCGTAGATCGCCCCGAGCAGCGCCACCTTGGCCTTGGCGCGGTCGCCGCCGAAGCCCTGCGCGGCGATACCGGCGTACAGGTCCTTGTCGCGCGCGGCCTCGGCCATCCTGGAATCCTGCGCGAGCGCCACGAGCACCCGGGGTTCCAGCTGGGAGGCGTCGGCGACGATCAGCTTGTGGCCCGGATCGGCATGGACGGCGCCACGGATCTGGCGCGGAATCTGCAGCGCCCCGCCGCCGCGGGAGGCCCAGCGGCCGGAGACGACTCCGCCGACCACATACTCCGGCTGGAACCGGCCGTCGTTCACCCACACATCCAGCCAGGCCCAGCCGTTGGCGGCGTGCAGACGGGAGAGCTTCTTGAAGGCCAGGAGCGGCTCGATCGCGGGATGGCTGGATTCCTTCAGTTCCCACTGCTGGGTGGTCTTCACCTCGATGCCGTTCCGGTGCAGGGCCCGCATGAGATCCTGCGGGGAATCCGGGTTAAGCGACGGGGAATTCAACAGCTGCCGCAGCTCAGTAGCCAGGGCCTCCAGCTTGGCCGGACGGTGGCCCAGAGGAGGCCGGGGGCCAAGATAGTCCGCCAGAATCTGCTCATGCAGTTCCTCGCGCCACGGCACACCGGTGTGCTGCATTTCCGCCGCGATCATCGCGCCGGCGGACTCGGCCGCGAGCAACAGCTGGAGCCGCTGTTTGCGGTTGTCGCTGTGGCGTTCGACGCCGGCCCCGCCCGCCTGACCGAGCGCCTCCTGCTGGGCGGCGTATTCGGTGCGGAGGTCCTCGGGGCTGTGGCGGGGTGTTTTGCGCAGGCCGGGATCATCGAACAGGGCGCCCTGGTCAGCGGGCGGGGGAGGCGGCTGCAGCGCGCGCGGGGGCGGCTGCAGCTCATCGTCCTGGACCCTTTTCTCCGCGTTCTGCGCATACGCGGTGTGGGCGGTGAACTCCGAATGGGCCAGGATCGCGCCGCACAGCGTGAGGTCGTAACAGCGTTCCAGCTCGACCCCGGCGGCGAGCAGGGCTGGGTACCAGTCCTGGGTGCGGTGCCAGATCCAGCGCGGCCTCCGCTTTTCGAGGTCGCGCACGACGCCGGCCAGCTCGGCGGCGCTGACGGTCCGCGGTTCCGGCGTGGCCGGGTGCGGGGCGCCGTCCGCGGTGAGTTCCTGCAGGGCTGCGCCGTCGGCGTGGGCGGCGAGCAACAGGTACATAAGATCAATTCTGCCCTGCGGATCGGGGCACCCGGTTCACCGGGCCTGATGACCTGGCTTGTCCACATAGCGGCCGGCGCGGGTTACGGCAGGTTGCGGGGACGTGAAGAGTGGCCGCATGAGCAGGCACCAGATACCGCCGTCCGGCCCCGGGGCCGGTGCTGCGCAGTGGGTGCCGGACGGGTCGGCGGAGACGCTGCTCGTGACGGGGCTCGAGGTGCTGTGCGGTGAAGTGGAACGCGTCGTGGCGGCGTCCGGCGGCCAGCTGCGCACGGTGGCAAACATCAGGGAAGCGGCGCCCTTCTGGGACACTGCCGCGGTGGTGTTGCTCGGCAGCGACATCCGCGAGCTGCCGCCGCGGGGGCGGTCGCCGGCCGTGCTCGTTGGCCTCACCGGGGACGGCGACAGCCTGTGGCACCTGGGTGCCGCCATCGGCGCCGAACGCGTTGCAGTGCTGCCCGGGGCCGCGGCCTGGCTCGCCGAGTACCTGAGCCGCTCCCGCACTCCCGAATCCGGCGGACTCGTCCTCGGGATTGTCGGAGGTTGCGGCGGCGCCGGAGCCAGCACGGCGGCTGTCTGGCTGGCCCATGCTGCCGCCCGGGAAGGTCTGCGTGTCCTGCTTGTGGACGGTGACCCGTGGGGCGGGGGCCTGGAACTGGCGCTCGCCGCCGAGGAAACACCCGGTCTCCGCTGGCCGGATCTGGCGGATGCCAGCGGTACGATCGATCCCCGCCAGCTCGCTGACTCGCTGCCGCTGGCTGGCGGATTCCCCTTCCTCTCGTGGCCCGGGAACAAGGAGCGCCACAGCGGAGTGGAGCACGCGGTCGTGGCCGGGGTGCTTGACGCCGCCAGGCGCGGCTTCGAGCTGGTCCTCGTGGACATTGGCCGGGGACGGGAAGCGCTGCGGACTTTCGCCTGGGACTGCGATCGGATGATCGTCGTTGCGCCCGCGCTGCTGCGTGCGGCCGTGGCCACGGCCAGGCTCCTGCAGGACCTCCCTGCGGTGGAGACGGCGCTGGTGGTGCGCGGCAAGTCCGGGGCCGCGCTGGACGCAGAGCTGATTGCCGAGTCCGTCGGATTGCCCCTGGCCGGGATCATGCCGGACGTCAGGCGCGCCGCCGCCGCCACGGAACTCGGGCGCCTGCTGGACACCGGCCGGCAGCGCAATGTCCGGCGGTTCGCCAGCACGGTCCTGGACTTCGGGGCTGGAGTCACCGGATGAGCGCCCACTCGGCACCGGGGCCCCCGGATGCCGGTGCAGGCCCGGGCGGCCAGCGCTTCCGGCCGCCGGCCCGGGGCTCCGTTGATGCGCGGCTGCTGGCGTCCGTCCGCGAATCCGTGATGTCAGACGCCGGTCCGGTGACCCCCTCCCGCGTGGCAGCCGCCGTGCAGGCGAGCGGGCGCCTGCTGGGGACCGCCGGAGCGCTGGCCGCGGTCGAGGGGATCAGTGCGGAACTGAACGGCCTCGGGCCCCTGCAGGTCCTGGTCCAGGACCGGGCCGTGACAGACATCTTCGTCAACGGACCGGGCTCCGTATGGCTGGACCGCGGCGGCGGACTCGAAAGGGCTCCGGTCGCGTTCTCCGGTGAACAGCAGGTCCGGGCACTGGCCGCCCGGCTCGTGTCGGCCGGCGGGCGGCGTCTGGACGACGGTTCGCCCTGCGTCGACGTCAGGCTCGACGGCGGGTTCCGGGTCCATGCCGTCCTTCCACCGATCTCCACGGCGGGAACACTCCTGAGCATCAGGATCCGGCGTGAACGGGTCTTCTCGATGGACGAGCTGCGGCGGAACGGAATGTTTGGGGCACTGGTGCAGACCGTGCTGGAGCGGATGGTGGAACGCCGCCTGAGCTTTCTGATCAGCGGCGCCACGGGGTCGGGGAAAACAACCCTGCTCGCCACGCTCCTTGGCCTGTGCGCGGCCGGTGAGCGGCTGGTCCTGATTGAGGACGCCTCGGAACTGAACCCGGTCCACCCGCACGTCGTCTCGCTGGAGGCGCGCCACGGCAACCTCGAAGGCGGCGGCGCTGTGGATCTGGGCGAGCTCGTGCGGCAGTCCCTGCGGATGCGGCCGGACCGGCTGGTCGTGGGGGAGTGCCGGGGTGCCGAAGTGCGGGAACTGCTGGCTGCCATGAACACCGGCCACAGCGGGGGCGGCGGAACCATCCATGCCAACACCGCGGCCGACGTCCCGGCAAGGCTCACCGCGTTGGGTGCGCTGGCCGGGATGGGGCAGGACGCCGTACGGCTGCAGGCGGCCAGCGCCCTCGACTCCGTGGTCCACGTGGAAAGGATGCACAACGGGCGGACCGTCGCCTGCATCGGAGTGCTCGAAGACACCCCGGCGGGCCTGGTGGTCGGCTCCGCGCTGGACATTTGCGCCGGTGTCGTCCGCGGTGGGCCGGCGTGGCCGCGGCTGGCGGTCCGCCTCGGAATGGACCCGGCCTCAGTGGACCCGGCCTCAGTGGAGCCGGCATGACCGCCCTGCTCATCGGCGTGCTCTCCCTCGCCATCTTCCTGGCCCTCTCCCCGCCGGGAGCCCCCCGCCGGCGGATCCGCGCAGCCCTGGCCGGCGGGCGGGGCAGTCCGGAGGCAGGCACTCCCGCGTGTGCGGGCGGAGTGGCAGGATGGCGGCGACGGAGCGCCCCGACGGTTTCGATGACCCTGCTCGTGCAGCAGCTGGCGGCTTTGCTCAAGGGCGGCCGCTCTCCCGCGCGCTTGTGGGATGAACTGTGGCTCCTGCATGGGGACGATCCCGCCGCGTCCGCGCCGGCGTCCGGGGCAGGAACCGGATCCCGGAGCCTGGTGCTCGCTCCGGGATCCGGGCGGATCCTTGCCGCGGCCCGCGCCGCCGCGGTGCGCGGATCGCCGGTCGGAGCGGCGATCCGCTCCGCCGCGGTCAGATGCGGCGGAACGGCGTCCGGGAAGGCCTGGGGACGTGGTGCCGGCGAGGACGTCCGTGCGCGCCGCGTCTGGTTCCAGCTTGCCGCCTGTTTTGACGTTGCCGAGGCCAGCGGGTGCCCGCTGGCGGATGTGTTGACGCGCTTCGCCGCGCAGCTTGAGGCCGAGGACGACGCCGAGGCCGCCCGGCAGACAGCGTTGGCCGGGCCCCGTGCGACCGTTCAGCTGCTGACGTGGCTTCCGTTCCTGGGTCTGGGCCTGGGTGTGCTGCTGGGCGTGGACCCTGCCGCGGTTCTGCTGGGAACCCCGCTGGGTGTGGCGGCGCTCGCGGCGGGCCTCGCCCTCACCACGGCAGGCCGGATCTGGTCGGCCCGGCTCGTCCGGGCCGCTGAGGGGCCTCCGCCGTGACAGCGGACGGCGCGGGTCTTGCGGTGCTGGCGGTTCTGGCAGCCGCGGCCGTGACCGCTTATTCGGACCGTGGCATGGCCAGGCGGAGACTCCGGCGCCAGACGCTGCCCGCCCCGAACGCCGGAAACCCAGGCGGTTCAGACTGCAGCCGCGAGCCGGCAGGGGAAGCCGGCGGGCCCGGTCTGGGTGATGCGGCCATGTTGCTGGAACTGATCGGGGCGATGCTCGAGGCGGGGGCCGGACTCGGCCGTGCCCTGGCGCTCGTCGCCGAGTTGGCAGCACCTGACATCCGTGGTCCGCTGCGGCCGGTCGTCGCGGCACTCGCCATTGGCGCCGATTGGGACACCGCCTGGGGCAGCTCCGACGTCCGGACGCCGGCACTCCTTGCCGTGCGCGATGCGCTGGGGTTCGCCGCGCTCACCGGCGCCCCGTCTTCGGCCATCCTCTACGCCCAGGCGGCCCGCCTGCGGCGCGAGCGGTTCCGGACCGCGGAGAAGCAGGCCGCAGCCCTGGGCGTGAAGCTCGTTGTGCCGCTCGGCGTGTGTTCGCTGCCGGCCTTCATCTGCCTGGGTGTCGTGCCGGTGCTGCTGGCGATGCTGCCGGGCTGACGCCGGTGGTGGAAAGGCGATGGCGGTGGCGGCATTCCTCCACAGCCCGCGTGGGGGGCCGGTTTTCCACTTGGCTGCAGGGACGCCTTACGGGCCGCGGTCCCAGCAGGAAGAGTCTAAGAACAGCCGGCGGTCCCGCCGGAACCCAAGGAAAGGAAAAACCATGTCACTTCATCCCGTTGCGCCCGCCGGAACCCGCGAGGCGCCGAAAGTCCATCCGGAAACGGAGAGCGCTGAGATCCACGAAATCTATCCAGGAGCCAGTGCCGCCGACCCGCTCAGGGGGCGAAAACCGAGAAAGCCGGGGTGGCTGCGGACGCTGTTTGGCTCGGAGACAGGAATGGCGACGGCCGAGTATGCCATTGCCACGCTCGCCGCTGTGGGGTTTGCCGGCATCCTCGTGTTCATCATGCGCAGTGACGAAGTCCGGGGTTTCCTCTTGAACCTCATCCGTACGGCGCTCGCCTTGCCATGAGCTGCGGATGGCCGGCCGGGAGAATGCAGGGGGCAGCGTCGTCCCCGCCAGCCACACGGCGACCCCGGTGGCGGCAGAGCGCGGGATGCGGCACGTGCCGCGGTGCGGTAACAGCCGAATTCGCGGTGGCGCTGCCCGCCGTCCTGCTCCTGCTCGCCCTGCTGCTGGCCGGTTCAGCGGCGGGAGTCACCCAGCTGCGGCTGGAGGAAGCGGCCCGGGCCGGTGCCCGGGCCCTGGCCCGGGGCGAGGATGCTGCCGCCGTGGACGTGATCGTCCGCCGGCTCGCGGGTTCCGCAGCAGCGTCGGCGGTGGCGTCCGACGGCGGATGGCTCAGCGTCACAGTTTCCGGCAGGGTTCCGGGCGCCGTTGGCTCGCTCCTTCCCTGGACCCTGACGGCACGCGCCTGGGCACGGAGCGAAACGTCCGGGCCTTCGGCCGCGGCCCTGGTCCCCCCGGCCTGGCGCCATCAGCTGCAGAGTCTGGCCGCATGAGACGGCCGGGCAGCCACGCACCCCGGGTCGAGCAACCGGCCCCTCCGGGCGGGCCTCCGGAGCTCCCGGAGCGTCCCGAGCCCGGGGAGCGCGGTGCCGGCACCGTCCTGGCGCTGGGGCTGGGACTGCTGGTCGTGCTCGCCGCAGTCCTCATCGCACTGCTGGCCCAGTCGGCCGCGATGGCGTCCCGGGCGGCGGCTGCCGCGGATCTGGCGGCCCTCGCCGCCGCGGATGCTGCCCGGGGAATCGCCCCGGGAGAGCCGTGCGCCGTCGCCGCGGACGTGGCACACCGGAACGGCGCCAGGGTCCTTAGCTGCGAGGTAGGCGCCGGCTCCACGGTCCAGGTCCGGACTGAACTCGCTGTCCGCACGCCCCTGGGTGCGGCCACCGGTCTGGCCAGGGCCGGGCCGCCGCCGTGAGCAGGTGGCTGCAGCCATGGACGCAGCCGCGGCTACGTCTGCAGCGGTGTCGCGGCGTGGTCCGGCTGCCCGGTGCGCATCTGGTCCGTCGCGTCCTTGAGCAGCACATCGATGAGGGTCACGGCGGCGTCCTTGTCGAGGGGATTGTTCTTGTTGCCGCATTTGGGCGACTGCACACAGGACGGGCAGCCGGACTCGCATTCGCACGCCTTGATCGCGTCGCGGGTGGCGGCAAGCCAGACCCGGGCCTTGTCGTAGCCGCGCTCGGCGAAACCTGCCCCGCCGGGGTGGCCGTCGTACACGAAGATGGTCGGCACCCCGGTGTCGGCGTGAATGGCCGTAGACACCCCGCCGATGTCCCAACGGTCGCTGGAGGCCACCAGGGGCAGGAGGCCGATGGCCGCGTGTTCCGCGGCATGCAAGGCACCCGGGAACTGCGCCTCGATCAGCCCCGCACCGGTCAGCGAGCGGTTGTCCATGACAAACCACACCGCCTTGGTGAAGAGGTCCCGGGCACCCAGCTGCAGCGGCTCCTCACCGAGGATCTCATTGGAAATCAGGGCCTTGCGCTGGAAGGAGACCACCTGCGTTGTAACCAACACGTCCCCGAAGTGCACGGCCACGTCACCCCACTGGGTGGTGCGCTGCGTTTCGAGCACCTCGATCTGGGTCACGTCCCGTGCGGTGGTGTAGTAGTCCGGGTTCGCCCGGCGCACCACCACGCAGTGATCGTCCTCGTTCAGGTCCTCCACCACGTAGCTCTCGCCCTGATGGACGTAGATCGCCCCCGTGTGGGCCTGGTAATGCGTCTGCGGGGAATCCATGGTCCCGAGCAGGGATCCCGTGTCGGCGTCCACGATGCTCACCGGGCCGCCGCCGTCGGCCCTCAGGTTCACCATGGCCGCAGCGCTTTGCGGGTGGGTCCAGAACCACCCCGCGGGGCGCCGGCGCAGGTATCCCTGGACCACCAGCTGGTCCAGCAACTTCTCCGACGTTGCGCCGAACAGGTCCAGTTCGGCAGACCCCAGCGGCAGTTCGGCGGCGGCGGCACACAGATGCGGACCGAGTACATAGGGATTGGAGGGATCAAAGACGGTGGCCTCCACCGAGACGTCGAAAATCGCCTCGGGGTGGTTCACCAGATAGGTGTCCAGCGGGTCATCGCTGGCTACGAAGGCGGCGAGGGCATCCTGGCCGGCCCGGCCGGCCCGGCCGATCTGCTGGAACAACGACGCGCGGGTCCCCGGCCAGCCGGCCACGAGCACGGCGTCGAGGCCGGAGATGTCGATCCCCAGTTCCAGGGCCGAGGTGCTGGAGACGCCCAGCAGCTCGCCGGAGCGCAGCGATTTCTCCAGGGCGCGGCGCTCCTCCGGCAGGTAGCCCGAGCGGTAGGCCGCAACCCGCTGCGGCAGGCTGGGATCGACCTCTTCGAGGAGGCGCTTGGTGATGGAGGCAATGGTTTCGGCGCCGCGCCGGGACTTGATGAACGCAATGGTCCGCACCCGCGAAGAGACCAGATTGGCCAGCAGGTCCGCGGTTTCAGCCACCGCCGTGCGCCGCTCCTTGGCGCCGTTCTCGCCGCGGAGTTCGCTCAGGGCTGGCTCCCAGAACGCCACGGTGGTGGAGCCGTGGGGCGAGGAGTCCTCGGACACGGCCCGGACCGGTGCGCCGATGAGCCGGCCGAAGGAGGTGCCGGGCTCGGATGCCGTGGCGGAGGCGGCGATGAACACCGGTCCGGACCCGTCCGGGCTGTAGTAGGCGCAGATGCGGCGCAGCCGGCGCATCAGGTTGGCTACGTGAGATCCGAAGACGCCGCGATAGCTGTGGGCCTCGTCCACGACCACGTAGCGCAGCCGGCGGAAGAACCGTGCCCACCAGGCGTGGTTGGGGAGGATCCCGAAGTGCAGCATGTCCGGGTTGGCCAGGATGAAGTTCGCGTGGTCCCGGATCCAGCGGCGGGACGCGGGGTCGGTGTCGCCATCGTAGGTCTCGGCCCGGACGGTGGGGAGTTTCAGCGCCCGGACCGCGGCCAGCTGGTCGGCAGCCAGGGCTTTGGTGGGGGAGAGATACAAGGTGACGGCGCCGTCGTCGTGGATTCTGCCGGGATCGGCGAGGACCCGCAGTTCGGAGCGGTGGATCGCGTCCAGCGCCGGCAGCTGGTAGGCCAGCGATTTTCCGGAGGCGGTGCCGGTGGCGATCACCACGTGTTCGCCGGCGTGGGCGAGTTCAGCGGCCTGGATCTGGTGGCGGTAGGGCTCGTGGATGCCCAGCGAAGCGTAGGCGTCCACCAGATCGGGGTGGGTCCATCCGGGCCAGGGCGCGTGCACGGCCTGGCGGGCGGGAATGGTGCGCACATGACGGAGCTGCTCCGGGTCCGGGCCGCGGCCCAGCAACGGAATCAGGGACTCATGTGGGTTCACTCGTACATTCTTTCACCCGGCCTCAAATCGACCGGGGCACGTGGCCCGCCGGCCCAGGGCCTCAGGCCACGGAAAGGTCCGAGCCCTCGTCCGAGGCGGAGAGCATCAGCACGTGGCTGACCGTTGTCCAGCCGAGGTTCGAGTAAAGCATCTGCCCGTCGAGTGAAGCGAGCAGCAGCCCGGTCTCGACGTCGTGCTCGAAAGCCTGGGCGGCGAGGGCGCGCATGATGAAGCTGCCCAGGCCCCGGCGCTTGTAGCCGGGCTCGGTGACGATCTTGTCGAAGATCGCGGTATGGCCCACTACGAACATACGACCGCTTGCCGCCACCTCGTCCCCGGCGTAGACCACGGCATGTTGGACTCCGTCCGTCCGTGACGGAACCCACCTGAGATCATCATCCGGAAGCCAGGGATCCTCGGTGTCCTGGGTCTCCATGTCCACGATCATCATCGTCTGCGAGGCGGACGTGACGTTGAGCCCGTGCTGCTGGGCCAGGGTGTGGTACCGCGCAACGTCATTCGTGAGGACCGTGAGTATCCGGGCGGGTACTTCCGCGGTAGCGGCGGCCAGCGCCGCGAACTCCGCATCGGCGGGATCGTGGGCGAAGTATTCCCATTCATGGGTGGTGTCCGCCCTGAAAACCGCCGGGAAGTTGCCCTCCCTGCGTGTCTCATATCCGCGGCAGGCGGCCCAGCCGGTGACCCAGATTTCCAGCAGATGAGTGGTGTCTTCAACCATGGCCTCAAGACTCATGTGATGAGCGTATTCCAGCCCCGCCACAAGCAACAGGGCCCGGGTCCGTGAACAGGCCCTGCGTACGCAATTGTGACAGGACACGCCCGCCGGTACCGGGGGCGGCCGGTACCGGGGGCGGCGGCGTCCGGGCCGCGGCACGCGTCAGCACGGTACCGGTCAGCACGGCGGGTTCCCCTCGGCCCGTGGTCCTTGGTCCACCCAGTACCCTTAAAACGTGGCTTTGAACAGAATTGTGCTTTTTTACGGCTTTACCCCTCTCCCGGACCCGGATGCCATCCGGCTCTGGCAGCGCGCGCTCTGCGAGAAACTCGGCCTGACCGGGCGCATCATCATTTCCGGGGACGGCATCAACGCGACCGTCGGCGGTGAGCTGAAAGCGGTCAAGCAGTACGTGAAGACCACCCGCGAATACAAGGGCTTCCACGGTATCGACGTGAAGTGGTCCGACGGCGGCGCCGCGGACTTCCCCCGGCTGAGCGTCAAAGTCCGCGATGAGATTGTGTCCTTCGGTGCCCCCGGAGAGCTCAAGGTCGATGCCGGCGGCGTCGTCGGCGGCGGCACGCACCTCTTGCCCGAGGAACTGCACCAGCTTGTGGCGGCGCGGAAGGAGGCCGGCGAGGAGGTCGTCTTCTTCGACGGCCGCAACGGCTTCGAGGCGCAGATCGGCAAATTCAAGGACGCAGTCGTCCCGGACGTGGCCACCACCCACGACTTCATCAGGGAACTCGACTCCGGCAAATACGACGCACTCAAGGACAAGCCGGTGGTCACGTACTGCACCGGCGGCATCCGCTGCGAAGTGCTGTCCAGCCTGATGGTCAACCGCGGCTTCAAGGAGGTCTACCAGCTGGACGGCGGGATCGTCCGCTACGGCGAAACCTTCAAGGACCAGGGCCTCTGGGAGGGGTCCCTCTACGTGTTCGACAAGCGCATGCACCTGGAATTCAGCGAGGACGCGAAGACCATCGGAGCATGTGTGCGCTGCGCGGCGCCGACGAGCAAATTTGAGAACTGCTCGAACTCGTCCTGCCGCACGCTTACGCTCTACTGCCCGGACTGCGCCGCCAGCCCGGAGACGCTGCGCTGCCCGGACGGCTGCGGCCCCTGAGCCCCTGCGGCCCCTGAGCCCCTGCGGTCCCTGAGCCCCTGAGCCCCTGCGCCCCTGCGGCCCTGCGGCCCCGACGTCCTGCCGGCTGAGTCTGCAGACCGCAGGCCCTAGATGCGGCTCACCCGGTAGGCGAAGTTGGCGCCGGCGTTGGCTTCCACTTTGATGGTGAGTATGGAGCCAGCGGGTAGATACACCACATACACCCGTGAGGTTCTGCAACGCAGTTTCAGGTCCACCAGTTCCGTTTTGCCGTGGCTGATAATGAACTCGACCCGGCGCGGGCTCCGGCAGGCGAGGGTCAACGCGTAGCTGCCACCAGGCAGTGGGGCGGTGGTCTCCTCCCGTACCTCGTCGGCCTCGACGGTGCCGTAGCCGGTGTGGAACACCTGGCCCTCGGTGGCGGGGAGTACCTGCGCCAGCCACGCCTCCAGCTCGGGCCCGGAGACAGGCTCGCGCGTCGACGGATTCCGCGGTAGCGCGGCATCGGTGAACGCCGGGGCGGAGGCGGACTCCGTCCCGCTGGCAGAAACGTCGTCTTCGTAGGCGCAGCCGGCCAGCGCCATGGCCAGCGTCAGGCAGAGTCCCACGGCGGACGCCGTGCGAGTCCGGGCCACGCTCGACACCGGAACAGTGGGCATCTCCCGACTTTAACCCCGCCCCTGCCCGGGCACCAGAGTCCAACGGCGGGCGCAAGAGTCGTCGCTCCGGTATCTAGGGCCCTTCCTCGGTGAAGCCGATCCGGACGCCTGCGACGGCGCCGGTTCCGGGCCCGGGGCCGCCGTCGCCATACCGGGTGCGGTGGGCCGATACAGTCCCGGGTAGCAGGTCGACCAGCGCTTCCGCCACGTCGCCGCAGTCGAAGTTACGCTCCAGGAGCGTGCCGCCCTCACGGGCGCCCTGAATAACGGAGAGGTGGGCATGCGGTGCCCCGATGCAGGCCGCCGTGACCTTGTACTCGCCTGCCCGCGTAACGATGCCTGAGGTCGAGAATCCTCCGCTGCCGGGGCCGCCGAGCCCACCTGATCCGCCGGCCAGGAGCCCGTCCGGTGAACCGCCGAGGACAACCCCCAGCTCTGAGAGATTGCGGGTTTCGGCGGCAACGAGTTCCGGGTCCCTGGCCGGCATCGGTGCCCCGGCAGGGTATGACCAGGCGGACGGCCCGGCTGCGGCCGGTGAGGGTCCGGCGTCGTCCGCGTAGGCACATCCCGCCAGCGACGCCGAAACCGCGCCCACCGCCAGCAGCAGCGCAGTCCGGACCGTCCAGTGCGTCCCCCCCAGGAGCAACCATGAGCAGAGCCTAGCCGCAGGGGCGGTGAACGCAAGCCACGGCGCACGTGCCCGGCGTCCTCGTCCGGGGGCGGGCCCGGCTGCTACGCCTCAGGCACCAAGTGGTAGGCGTAAATGATCGGGGCATCCACGCTTGTGGTGCTGATCTGAAGCGTGCCGGCGGAGGGGACTGTGAGGCGTGCCGTCTCGCGGCTGCCGTTGCAGGCGGCGCCGGCCTCGGTCAGGTTCTCGCCGTCGAGGGAGACATCGAAGAAGGCCTTGCCGCCGCCGTCGCAGGTGATGGTCAGGACGTAGGTGCCCGCCCCAATTCCGGGTGCGGTCTTGACGATCGGATCCCGGTTGAGGATTTTTCCCGCATCCTCGACCACTATGCCGGCGGCGGAGGGAAGTGCCGTCGCCTTCCACTCCGGCACGTCGGCCGACTCGATGGAACCGGCCGGGGAGCACGCGGCTGCGGCCAGGACGACGGCGGCGCCCGCCGCGACACCGAGGGCGGCGCGCCGGAAAGGCCGCATTGCGCGCCCGACAGGCCGGGCGCGACGGGAACGGGGGATAAGGAGCATGCCTCCAACTTACCGCCGTTGCGGCCGGCCGCTGATGCCCCGACAGGCCGGCCGCAGCGGTCCCGCGGCCCTACCCGGCGATCAGTTCGAGTACCTGGCCCCGGTGCAGGGCAAGGTGCACGCGGTCGCGCCGGCGGTTGGCCTGCCCATCGGTCAGCGTCCGGTCCAGCGGCGGCAGCTCCAGCCGCAGCAGCACATTCACCTGGTCCGGAGCGAGCCGGAGCCGTTCGGCGGCGGGCGGCAGCTCCGGCGCCGGGATGACGGCCCGGATCTCCAGCGCGGCCAGCAACTCGGCCTCCGCCCCGGTAGTCGTCCGTGCGCCCCGGGGCCGCCGGGGCGCTGGACTAAACTTGTCCGGTGACTCCCTCAACGCATTTCATGGCCGGCAACACCCCCGACGCCCCGCGCAGCGACCTGCCCGGCCTGCTCGACGCCCTGGCCGCTGACCTGCGCGGCATCGGCTACACCGTTGACGGCGTCGCCGGACTGCTCGGCGCGGCCGCGCACAGCGCCCTGGGCCGGGACCAGCTGGTTCCCGCGCTGATCGTTACCGGGACGGCCCGCCACGGGGAGCCGACGACTGCGGCGCTCGCCGCCGTCGTCCGCTTCTGGCTGCTCGCAGAACCGCAGTCCGCCGCCACACTCGACGCCGCCCTGCCCGGCATCCGCACGGCGGGCCTGCTGGAACTGGGCCTCGTGGAGCCGTCCTCCGACGGCCTGATCCAGGCGAAGGTGGACCTGCGTCCCTACGGCTGGGACGGAGCCCCCGGGGACGGGACCCCCGGGGAGGACGCTGTCAGCAACGGGGGTGCGGAGCTCTGGGTGGCCAGCGACCTTGCCGCCCACCAGCGCCCCGGTGTGCTGCGCCACGACCACGTCCTCGGGATCGGGCAGGCCTCCACCACGCTGGTGCAGGTCACCGCCCGCCGGCACGTGGCCCGGGCGCTGGACCTTGGCACCGGCTGCGGCATCCAGACCTTCCACCTGCTCCACCATGCCGAGCACGTGACGGCCACCGACATCTCCGGCCGTGCCCTCGCGTTCACCCGCTTCAATCTGCTGCTCAACGCCGGCCAGCTGCAGCTGGACCCCTCCGACCTGCAAGCCCGGGTGAGCCTGCGCTTGGGCTCCCTGCTCGATCCGGTGGCGGGCGAGGAGTTTGAACTGGTGGTCTCCAACCCGCCGTTCGTGATCACGCCGCGCAGCGTGGGGGAGGCCGCCGCGGAGCAGTTCACCTACCGCGACGGCGGCCTGCCGGGCGATGACATCGTCGCCTCGCTGGTCCGCGCCCTCCCGTCGGTCCTCGCCCCCGGCGGGACAGCCCAGCTCCTGGGCAACTGGGAGATCCCGGCGGGCGCAGCCTGGGACGGGCGGCCGCAGAGCTGGGCGGGCCCGGACGCGGACACCTGGTTCATCCAGCGCGAGCAGGTCAGCCCGGAACAGTACGCCGAGACCTGGCTGCAGGACGCCTCCGAGGCCCGCGACCGGCGGCTCTACCAGGACTCCTACGCCGCGTACCTGGACGACTTTGCCTCCCGCGGCGTCGAGGCCATCGGCTTCGGGATGATCTGGCTGCGGCGGCCCGCCGCGGGCGCCACCCCGGTGCTGCGGCGATTCGAGGAGATCACCTATCCGATCGAGCAGCCCGTGGGCCCGCACCTGGGTGCCGCCGTGGAACGTGCGGACTGGCTGGCCGTCCACGACCTGGCGGCGGCGCACCTGCTCGTGGCCGAGGACGTCACCGAGGAGCGGCACCAGCGCCCCGGAGCCGAACACCCCGGCGTCATCCTGCTGCGCCAGGGTGCCGGCCTGCGCCGCACCAACCTGCTCAGCACCGAACTGGCCGGCTTCGTCTCAGCGTGCGACGGCGACCTGTCCGTCGGGCAGATCATCGGCGCCCTCGAGGCGCTGCTGGGCGGGGGCGAGGACTGGGACGCCGGGACCTTCCGCGCCGGGCTCCTCACCGAGGTGGGGAACCTGGTCCGCGACGGCTTCCTGCTGCCCGCCTGATGCCGCGGATCCGCCCAACGCGGCGGCTGCGCCCTCGCTGCCGTAGCGCGGCAGGACATACGCGGTGACGGCCAGGGCCGCCAGGACCCCGCCCACCCCGGCGGCCAGGAAGCTCACCCGGATAGGGAGCGTGGCCCCGAGCAGCCCGCCCAGCGCGAGCGCCCCGACGGTGACGGCCCGGGTCATGCCGCCGATGATCGCCATGGCCTGGCCGCGGCCACTTTCCGGGATCCGCATGATCGCAATTGCCCCGAAACACGCGTTCAGCACCCCGCAGGCGACACCCATGGCGGTGTAGGCCACGAACAACAGTTCCATGTTCGGCACCAGGGACATGATCCCCAGGAAAGCCGAGGTCAGGGCCATCGAGACCAGCAGCGCGCGGAGCCGGGTGGGTGGGGTCCTGATCCGGCTGGCGACCCCCGCCCCGGACGCCATCCCGAGACCGAACGACGCGGCCAGCAGCCCGTACTGCGTTTCTGTGGCGCCGAGCTCGTCGCGGGCCAGGAACACCTCAAGGACGTTGGTCGTCTCGCCGACGGTAATGAAGAACAGCGCGCCCAGGACCAGGGCCCAGACCAGGCCGTCGCGCCGGATCAGGCGCAGTCCGTCCAGCAGGGCAGGGTTCTTCTTGCCGACCCGCTCGGCGGCCGTGCCGCGGCGGGCCCGGATCAGCAGGGCGGCCGCGCCCATCGCCAGATAGCAGCCGCTGGCCACGGCAAACACCAGGCCGGATCCGCCCCAGCCGCTGAGCAGCCCTCCGGCCGCCGACCCAACCATGGCGGCGATCATGATGGTGGCCTGCATGGTGCCCAGCGCCCGCGGGGTCCGTTCCTCGCCGACGATCCGGGGCAGCAGGGCCTGCCAGGTCGGTCCGGCCACAGCCTGGGCGGTGTCGAGGAGGAAGGTCAGGGCGAACAGCACCGGAAGGTAGTTGTCCAGATACTGCATGCCCAGCCCCATCCCGGCGACCGCCGCGGCACTGACCGCGGAGGACGCCGTCGCCAGCGTCCTGGAATCCCGGGTGTCGGCCAGCCGGCCCGCCCACGGCGCCAGGAGCACCAGTGGCAGCGCCGAGCAGAGCAGATACGCCGCCACGAGCCAGGGGCCGGCGATTGCTGTCTGGCCGGCGGCAGCGAGGTTTTGAAGGTGTAGCATGACGCTGATGATGACGGCGCCCATGCCGGCCGTTGCGATGAAACGGGCGCCGCTGGCGAGGACGAAATCGCGGTTGCGCCAGAGGGGCTGGGCGGCCCCGGCGGCGGCCTGCTGGTTATGAAGTACCCGTTTCATTATCAGAAGGTACTCTGCGGCGGAATGCAGTGTCAAGCATTCCTTTCATAGTTTGGCGGTGCTCGGTAGACTGGTGGTGTGAATGCAGAAACCTCAATGGCGGAGTCACCGGTCCCACCGGCCACGAAACGCCGGCAGCGCCCGGAGAAGAACGTGGAGATCACGGACCCGAAGGCGATCCGGGCGCTGGCCCATGCTGCCCGCCTGGAAGTCATCTCCGAACTGTATTCCACCCAGGTGAGCCGGACGGCCACCGAACTTGCCGCACAGACCGGCCTCACCCCGAGCGCCATGAGCTACCACCTGCGCGCGCTGCAGAAGTGGGGCATCGTGGTGCCGGCCGCGACCGCCGGCGACGCGCGGGAGCGCCGCTGGAAGGCCGCGGGCACTGACTTCACCATCAACTCGGGCGGAGGGGTGGCGAGTCCCGAAATCGCCGTGCTGGACCTTGAACTGGCCGCCTACCGCCGGCGTGTCAGCGCCTACGCCAGGGCCCGGGACGAGCAGCGCCAGCGCGGCGAGGCCGTGGACGGGTCCTCCTCTGTGGTGCTGGCCAGCAACCTGCTCTATCTGACCCCGGACCAGGGGGCAGAGCTGAACAACCGGCTCTTCGAGTTGCTGCGGGACTACGAACTGGAGGACCCGGACCAGGTCCCCGAAGGGGCCGAGCGCATGGCGACGCTGTGGTCGTTGATCCCGGATGACCGCGGGAAGCCTCCGGCGTAGCCCTCCGGCAGCCCCGCCTGAGCGCGACGCCGGCCGCCCTGGCCGGCCCCGGCGGAGGACTGCCTGTCGGGGGTTCATTACATCCGGAAGTCGTGCCCGGGGGCCCTCCGTTTGGGGCTGGATGCGCGGTAATCCGCAAAATATGGTGAACTAGGCGGGTATGGGCGCATCTGCCCGAGCAACCTTTTTCTGTAGGAGCACCGTGCCAAGCAAGGCCAAAACCGGTAAGAAACTCGTGATTGTGGAGTCTCCCGCCAAGAGCAAGACCATCGCCAAGTACCTCGGCGAGGGCTTCATCGTTGAGGCCTCCATTGGTCACATCCGCGACCTCCCGCAGCCTTCGGAACTGCCGGCGGAGCTGAAGAAGACCTCGGTGGGCAAGTTCGCCGTCGACGTTGATAACGACTTCAAGCCGTACTACGTGGTGTCCCCGGACAAGAAGAAAAAGGTCGCCGAACTCAAGGCCCAACTCAAAGACGCTGACGCTCTTTATCTCGCAACCGATGGGGACCGCGAGGGCGAGGCCATCGCGTGGCACCTGCTGGAAGTGCTCAAGCCGAAGGTGCCGGTCTACCGGATGACCTTCGGTGAAATCACCAAGGAAGCCATCCACCGCGCCATGGAAAACCTGCGCGACGTCGACCAGGACCTTGTCGACGCGCAGGAAACCCGCCGCGTGCTGGACCGCCTCTACGGCTACGAGATCTCCCCGGTGCTGTGGCGCAAGGTGGCCCGAGGCCTCTCCGCCGGCCGCGTGCAGTCGGTCGTGACCCGCATGGTCGTGGACCGCGAGCGTGAGCGGATCGCCTTCAAATCGGCCTCCTACTGGGACCTGACCGGCCAGTTCGGCGCCGGGTCCGGCTCGTTCAAGGCCAAACTGGCCATGGTCGACGGCGCCAAGGTCGCCAGCGGCCGCGACTTCAACGACAACGGCGAGCTCACCTCCCGCAATGCCGTGCACCTCAACGAGGACCTTGCCACCTCCCTCGCCGCCGGCCTACAGGACGCCGATTTCCGCGTCCGCTCCGTCGACACCAAGCCGTACACCCGCCGCCCGGCCGCGCCGTTCACCACCTCGACGCTGCAGCAGGAGGCCGGCCGCAAGCTGCGCTTCTCCTCCAAGAGCACCATGCAGGTGGCCCAGCGGCTGTACGAAAACGGCTACATCACCTATATGCGTACGGACTCCTCCGCGCTGAGCAACGAGGCCGTCACGGCCGCGCGCCGCCAGGCCTCCGAGCTGTACGGCCCGGAATACGTCCCCGCATCCCCGCGCGTCTACAGCGGCAAGGCAGCGAACGCGCAGGAGGCGCACGAGGCCATCCGCCCCGCCGGTGACTCCTTCCGCACCCCGGCCCAGGTCGCCAAGCAGCTCTCCGGCGACGAATTCCGGCTCTACGAGCTGATCTGGAAGCGCACCGTCGCCTCGCAGATGGCCGACGCCAAGGGCTCCACCGCCACGATCCGCCTCGGCGCCGTGACTGTCGGTGCCCCGGGTGCAAGCCGCGACGCCGAGTTCTCGGCTTCCGGCACCGTCATCACCTTCCCGGGCTTCCTTGCCGCCTACGAGGAAGGCAAGGATGAAAGCCGCGGCGACGACGAGTCCGACGAAGCCCGCCGGCTGCCCAACGTGGCCAAGGACGATGCGCTGACCGCCTCGGAGATTGTCGCCGTCGGGCACGAGACGTCCCCGCCGCCGCGCTTCACCGAAGCGTCGCTGACCGCCGAGTTGGAAAAGAAGGGCATCGGCCGCCCGTCGACCTACGCCTCCACCATCTCCACCATCCAGGACCGCGGCTACGTCCGGAAGCAGGGCTCCGCGCTGGTCCCGAGCTGGATCGCGTTCTCCGTGATCCGGCTGCTCGAACAGCACTTCCACGACTACGTGGACTACGAGTTCACGGCCGACATGGAAGCGGACCTGGACAAGATCGCCAACGGCCAGGCCCAGGGGCCCGCCTGGCTCAAGCACTTCTACTTCGGCGCGGATTCCAAGCCCGGGCTGTTGAGCATCGTCAACAACCTCGGTGAGATCGACGCCCGCGAAATCAACTCCATTCCGATCACCGAGGGCATCACGTTGCGGGTCGGGAAGTTCGGCCCGTACCTGGAAAGCTCCATCCCCACGGTCGATCCGAAGACCGGCGAAGTGGTGGAGGCCGCCCGCGCCAACGTCCCCGAGGACCTGGCCCCGGATGAGCTCACCGCGGCCAAGGCGGTCGAACTGATGGAAACCGCAGCCCCCGAGGAACGGGTGCTCGGCGCGGACCCGCACACCGGGCACACCGTCGTCGCCAAGAACGGCCGCTACGGCGCCTACGTTACCGAGGTCATCCCGGAGATGACCGAGGAGCAGCTGGCCAACCAGCCCGTTGAGTACTACAAGAACGGCAAGCCCAAGCCGCCGAAGAAGCCGGTGAAGGCCAAACCCCGCACCGGATCGCTGTTCGCCTCGATGAGCGTGGACAGCATCACCCTGGACGAGGCCCTGCAGCTGATGAGCCTGCCCCGGGTGCTCGGCCAGGACGCCGAAGGCAACCCGATCACGGTGCAGAACGGCCGCTTTGGCCCGTACCTGAAGAAGGGCACGGACTCCCGGTCCATCGGCTCGGAAGAGGAAATCTTCACGATCACGCTGGAGCAGGCCCTGGAGATCTACTCCCAGCCCAAGCAGCGCGGCGCCCGCGCCGCCGTCCCGCCGCTGGCCGAATTCGGCCCGGACCCGGTCTCGGAGAAGAACATCGTGGTGAAGGAAGGCCGCTTCGGCCCGTACATCACCGACGGCGTCACCAACATCACCGTGCCGCGCTCGACCGCGGTGGAGGAGCTCACCCGGGAACAGGCCGTGGAACTCCTCGCGGAGAAGCGCGCCAAGGGCCCGGTCAAGCGCACGACGACGGCCCGCAAGGCCCCGGCACGCAAGGCGGCCGCGAAGAAGTAGCCCAGCCACACCGAAGTCGCCGGAAGCGTGCGGGTTCGCCGGAGGGAGTTTCCGGCGACTTCGCAGGTTTCCGGCGATCTCGCGTTTGCGGACCCGGGCGCAACGTGGTCGAGTAGAGACATGACTGAACAGCCCGATCACCTGGACCTCCAGCCGCTGAACGACCTCGAAATGCAGCTTGCCCGGGGGGAGGAGCCCGACGCCAACCCCGTGGACGTCATCCTCGCTTTCCTCAACAACGAGGTCTACATTGTCAGCTCCGACGTGCTCGACGGCGCCGATGCCCAGGTCGAGCCGCTGGTTCTGGCCAACTCCGCCGGGAATCCTGTGCTGGCCGTGTTCTCCCACCCGAGCCGCGTGACCGAGCAGTACCTGGCGGCCGCCCCGAACGTGCTCGGCACCCAGGGCGCCGCGATCCTGGGCAACCTCGGCGACGATCTCGGCATGGTCATCAACCCCGGCGCAGCCTTCGGCTTCGAAATCGATCCGGAAGGCGTGGCGAACATCCGCCGCGACTTCAAGCCCGCCGACGAGCCCGAAGACGCCTCCAGTACGGACGGCCAGGCCTGAGCCGATTATCGGGGCGCGGCCGGTCCGTTAGGCGGGGCGCGTGCCCGGGGGCAATAATGGCACTATGCGTCTAGGCGTCCTCGATATTGGTTCAAACACCGTCCACCTCCTGCTCGTTGACGCCCACCCCGGTGCGCGCCCCGTGCCGTTCGCCTCGCACAAGCGCCCGCTCTCCCTCGTGCAGTTCCTCGAGAGCGACGGCAGCATCAACGACGCCGGCCAGCATGAGCTCATCGAGTTCGTCCTTGAAGCGTGGGAATTCGCGGCCAAGCACAAGGCCGAAGACCTGCTGGCTTTCTGTACTTCCGCCATCCGCGAGGCCACCAACGGCCCTGCCGTGCTGGCCCGCGTCAAGCATGAGACCACCGTGACGCTGCGGGAACTGACCGGCAGCGAAGAGGCCTCGATGACATTCTTCGCGGTCCGCCGCTGGTACGGCTGGGGTGCCGGGCCCATCCTGGACCTGGACATCGGCGGTGGCTCCTTCGAGATGGCCTACGGGGAGGACGAACTCCCCGAACTTGCGACGTCCGTCCCGCTCGGAGCCAGCCGGCTCACCCGGGACTGGCTGCAGGAGGACCCGCCCTCGGCGAAGAGCGTGAAGGAACTCCGGCGCTATATCCGGACCACGCTCAAGCCCGTGGTGCGCGATTTCGCGAAGCTCGGCAAGGCAAATCACGTCACGGGCACCTCCAAGACCTTCCGCTCGCTGGCCCGGATCGCCGGGGCAGCGCCCAGCGGCGCGGGCCCCTACGTCAAGCGGGAACTCTTCGCCACAGACCTGGGCCTGTGGGCGCAGCGGATCTCGGCCATGGAGGTGGAGGACCGGCTGAACCTCCCCGGTGTCTCAGAAGCCCGCGCCCCCCAGCTCCTGGCAGGGGCCCTGGTGGCGGAAGCGGCCCTGGAAATGTTCGAGTTTCCGAGCATGGAGATCTGCCCCTGGGCACTCCGCGAAGGCCTGATCCTGCGCCGGCTGGATCAGCTGGTCATCGAGGGGCCGTTGGACCCCGCGCCCCACGTGACCCAGGCCGGCCACCCCGCGTAGCCGCAGTCACCCGCTGAGGAGGCGCCGGACGCAAAAAAATCCCCGTCATCCGGCATCCGGTGACGCCCGTGGCACTTCGGGGACCTCATAAATGTGACGGGCGGGGGAGCCGGCCGGGGTGGGCTGTGCGTTAACGGCGAAGGCACCGGCCGTCCGCTGCGGGAAAATGGGGGAAACCCGCTGCGGACCACCGGTGCCGGGCAGACATCCGCATGCCTGCCGCATCACTCGCACCCTCAATGAGGTACCCACCACGTTAGCCGCGGAGATTGTGAAGAGGCTGACCTTCGGGTGGGAGCTGGCTGGGAATCGGGCCGGACTGCAATGATGGGGGCATGAGCAACCGAATCGCATTCCTGGGCTGTGGATCAATGAACGAGGCCATCCTTGTCGGTCTGATCGCCGGCGGCGCCGACCCGGCGGACATCGTCGCCACGGTCCGGCGCACCGAACGCGCCGACGAACTGGCCAAACGGCATCACGGCATCACGGCCATCGCCGGCGAGGAAGAGCCGGAGAACAACAAACAGGCGGCCACCGGCTCCCGTGTCGTGATCCTGGGCGTCAAACCCGTGGGCATCGCGGACCTGGCCCGGGAGATCGGCGATTCGCTGGCACCGGACACGATCGTCATTTCCGTCGCCGCCGCCGTATCAGTGGAGCAGCTGGAAGCGGCGCTGCCGGCCGGCCAGCCCGTGATCCGGAGCATGCCGAACACCCCGGCGCAGCTGGGCCGTGGCGTCATTTCGGTGTCGCCGGGCACGCACTGTTCCCCGGCGCAGCTCCAGCTGGCCAAGGACCTGCTGGCAGCCGCCGGCACCGTCGTGGAAATCCCCGAAGACCAGGTCAACGCCCTGTCCGCGATCAGCGGCTCGGGCCCGGCCTACGCGTTTTACCTGGCCGAAGCGATGGCGGACGCCGGCGTCGAACTGGGACTGGACCGTGAGTTGTCGCTGCTGATTGCCCGTGAAACCGTCGCCGGGGCGGGCTTTATGCTGGCTGAGCCGGGTGCGGACCCGGCGGCGCTGCGCAAGGCTGTCACCAGCCCCAACGGCACCACCGAACGCGCCATCGCCACCTTTGACGCGCGCGGCCTGCCCGCGATCATCGCTGACGGCGCCCGAGCCGCCGCCGCCCGGGCAGCGGAGATCACCAAACAGCTTGATTAGCGGCAGACGCAGGCGCAACCCATGACGCAGACCGGACCGGGTGGCAGGATGGGACCCATGGAACTGCACATCACAGGGGATCCCGCGGCGGACAAACTGCTCAGCGACGACGCGTTTGCACTGCTCACCGGCATGCTGCTTGACCAACAGGTGACCATGGAATCGGCTTTTGCCGGTCCCAAAAAAATCCGGACGCGCATCGGTTCCATGGATCCGGCCGCGATCGCCGGCTACGATCCGCAAAAGTTTGTCGAGATGTTCAAAGAGCGCCCGGCCGTCCACCGGTTCCCCGGATCAATGGCCGGCCGCGTCCAATCCCTTGCTGAGACGGTGCACAACGACTGGAACGGGGACGCTACTGCCATCTGGACACAGGGTGACCCCGACGGGCAGGAGGTGCTGCGCCGGCTCAAGGCCTTGCCGGGATTTGGCGAGCAAAAAGCGATGATCTTTCTGGCGCTGCTGGGAAAGCGGTGCGGCCTCCAGGCTGAAGGCTGGCGCGAGGCCGCCGGCCATTATGGTCAGGAGGACGCCTTCCTGTCCGTCGCTGACATTGTGGATCCGGAGTCGCTGAGTAAGGTGCGGGCCAGCAAGCAGGCGGCCAAGGCCGCTGCGAAGGCGGCGAAGACCGCCAGGCCCTGAAAGTGCGGTTGCTGAGGGCCCCGGACATCACCGCTTCCACCTCGCGGAGACGACCAGTCCAAAGGCGACGCGCAATCCGTCTTATGACGCGCAAAAGCCCTGGCGCTGCCGTATTCCGGCAGCGCCAGGGCTTTCGCGCGTCGCCAGGCGGAATCCGCCGCGCGGGGGTCCGTGCCAGGCGCAAGGGGGACTGCTCCGCGATGTCGATGTGCGTCGGTCGTCCCGAACGGGGCCGTAGAGCCGCTACGGCCGGGCGGCGAACCGCTCCAGCAGGTCCACGTGCCCGGAAACAATGAGCATGTCCCGTGCGGACACCTTCGTCTCCGGCCGGGCGTACGTGAAGTCCTCGCCCGGGGACTTCACGCCCACGATCGTGACCCCGTACTTGGCGCGGACCTTGGATTCTTCGAGGGTGAAGCCCACGGTTTCGCGCGGCGGATACATCTTGACGATCGCGAAGTCGTCGTCGAACTCGATGAAGTCCAGCATGCGGCCGGAGACCAGGTGCGCGGCGCGGACACCGGCGTCAGCCTCCGGGTAGATCACGTGGTTGGCGCCGATCCGGGTCAGGATCTTGCCGTGCGAAGGAGTGATGGCCTTGACCCAGAGGTGCTCGATGCCGAGGTCGACGAGGTTCACGGTGATCAGCACCGAGGATTCGATCGAGGTGCCCACCCCCACGACGGCGGAGCTGAACTCCTGAGCGCCGAGCTGGCGGAGCGCATCGATGTTGGTGGCGTCCGCCTCGACGACGTGCGTCAGGGCACCGGACCACTTCTGTACCAGGTTCCGGTCGCGTTCGATGGCCAGCACCTCGCGGCCCTGCTTGACCAGCTGTTCTGCGGTGGAGGAACCGAAACGGCCCAGCCCGATCACCAGCACGGGGGCGTTGTGGGCGGGGCGGTTGACGGCGCCTGAGGAACTAGCCAATGATTGGTCTCTCTTCCGGGTAGTGGTACAGCTGGCTGCGCTGGCGCAGGGCCAGGGCGGCGGCGAGGGTGACGGTCCCGACGCGCCCGGCGAACATCAGGGCAGTGAGGACGTAGACCCCCGACGGTGGCAGCTCGGCACTGAGGTTTGTGCTGAGCCCCACCGTGGCGAAGGCGGAAATCGTTTCAAAGAGCACCCGGTCCAGGGACGCGCCGCTGATGTGAAGCAGCACCATGGCCGACACGGCGACCAGCGATGCGCCGGCGACGATGACCGAGATGGCCACCCGCATGGTTCCCTCCGGGATGGTGCGGCCGTAGACCTTCACATCGGAGTCACCGCGGGCCTCGGCGGCGATCGCCAGGAACATCACGGCGATGGTGGTCACCTTGATGCCGCCCGCCGTCGACGCCGAACCTCCACCGGCGAACATGAGGGCGTCGGTGAGGAGCATGGTGGTGGAGTCCATCTGGTTCTGGTCCACGAGGTTGAAGCCGCCGGAGCGGGTCATCACGGAGGCGAAGAGCGAGTGGATGACCTTGTCCCCCACGTTCATGCCGCCGATGGTCCGCAGGTTCTCCCACTCCATCAGCCCCCACAGCAGGGTCCCGGACGCCAGCAGGATCAGCGAGACCTGGATGGTCAGCTTGGTGTGCAGGTTCCATTTCTTCCAGTTCAGGCCGTTCTGCTGCAGCACCATCACCACGGGGAAGCCCAGGCTGCCGAGGAAGACGCCGAGCATCAGGGGGACGAGGATCCATAAATCTGTCTCGTACGGGACGATGCCGTCCGAGTGCGGGGTGAACCCGGCGTTGTTGAACGCGGAAATCGCGTAGAACACCCCGTGCCAGACGGACTGGCCGAAGCTTTCGCCCAGCATCAGGAACCGGGGGATCAGCGCCAGCGCCAGGGTGGCTTCGATGACCACCGAGGTGACGATGACGATCCGCAGCAGGGTGCCCACTTCACCGAGGCGGCCGGCGTTCATGGCCTCCTGGGCGATCAGTTTGCCGCGGACACCCAGCTTCTTGCTCACCATGAGGGCCAGCAGCGAGGCCAGGGTCAGGGTGCCCAGGCCGCCCACGAAGATGCCGACCAGGATGACGAGCTGGCCGAAGAAGGACCAGTGCACCGCCGTGGACACCACGGTCAGGCCCGTCACGCAGACGGCGGAGACGGCAGTGAACATGGCCTGGTGCAGCGGGGTGGGGTCGCCCGTCGCGGAGGACGCCGGAAGGGAGAGCAGGGTGGTGAAAACCAGGATCACCAGCCCGAACGCGGTCAGGGCCAGACGGGCCGGCGTCGTGTTGGCGATGTTGTCGACAAAGTCGCGGACGCGTGTGAAGATCCACAGGCCTTCCCGCTCCGGAGTGCCGGGGTGCCAGTTTGCCGGGCTCTGGGACCTCGACTGGCTCTGCGTCATGTGTGGCTTATCCTCGCTTGAAACTGCTTCCTTCAGTAGTAAACCACTAAACCCCCCGCAATATCTGGGGAAAGGCGGCCCACGCTCAGGTAGCCTGTGATTGATGACATACCTCCCGGGGCTCTCCAAGACCGCACTGCCAACGACGGTGGTGTGGGATCCTTCCATGACCGCCTATAACTTTGGCCACAGCCACCCGATGGCCCCGGAACGGATGGAGCTCACGGCCAAGCTGGCCGGAAGCCTTGGTCTGCTCGATTTGGACCACGTCACGGTGGCGGCCCCGGCCGTCGCCAGCGACTCGGAGCTCGCCACCGTCCACAGCCCCGAGTTCGTCGCCGCGGTGCGGCGCGTGAGCGCGGATCCCGGAACCCCGGACCTGGAACGAGGCCTCGGCACCGAGGATATCCCGGCCTTCGCCGGCATGCATGAGGCCAGTGCCCGGCTCGCCGGCGGCTCCCTCCTCGCCGCCGACGCCATCCTGGACGGCAGCGCTGTCCGGGCGGTGAACTTCGGCGGGGGCATGCACCACGCGGCCCGCGAGCGCGCGAGCGGTTTCTGTATCTACAACGACGCGGCCCTCGCCATCCAGCGGTTGCTCGACGGCGGCATGCAGCGCGTGGTGTACATCGACATCGACGCCCACCACGGCGACGGAACCCAGAGCATCTTCTGGGACGACCCGCGGGTGCTGACGATCTCCCTGCACGAGACGGGGCTGACCTTGTTCCCGGGCACCGGCTACGCCAACGAGATCGGCGGGCCCAACGCAGAGGGCAGCGCCGTCAACGTGGCCCTGCCGGCCGGCACCGGGGACGGCGGATGGCTCCGCGCCTTCCACGCCGTGGTGCCGCAGCTTGTGGGCGCCTTCGCGCCCGAGGTCATCGTGAGCCAGCACGGCTGCGACTCCCACCGCCTGGACCCGCTCACCCACCTCAACATCAGCGTCGACGGCCAGCGGGAGGCCGCCACCGCGATCGGCAACCTCGCGGCCCGCTACTGCGAGGACCGCTGGATCTCCACCGGCGGAGGGGGCTACAACGTCGTTACCGTGGTGCCGCGGGCCTGGAGCCACCTGATCGCGATCGCTGCCGGGCGACCCGTCCCGCTGAGCACTCCAGTGCCGGAGGACTGGCGCAGCTACGTGAAGGAAAAGTACGGGGACAAGTACGGAGTGCCGGCGCCGGACATGATGGGCGACGGCGTCGATCTCTGGTGGCGCTCCTGGGAAGTCGGCTTCGACCCGAACGACGAAGTGGACCGGACGGTCATGGCCACCCGCAAGGAGATCTTCCCTCTCTACGGACTGGACCCCTGGTTCGACTAGGCGCCTGTACGGGATGGTCCCTGGCCCGGCAGCCGGTTCCGGCTAAGCGGCTGCAGTAGGCTGCGGGCTGGGCTTCTCGGTCTGGAACACCACCCCGGCTGCGCCGATGATCCAGCCCAGCAGCGAAAGCGAGAACGCGCCGATCAGGTCGGTGGAGGCGGTGCCTTTCACCAGCCACACACCGAGCACCAGCAGCCCGATCACGAGGTACACCAGCAACGCCGCGATGACCCGGCCGGAGAGCTTTGTGGTGAACGGTCCGGACTCGAAGACGCCAGCCCGGGCCCGGGTGGCAGCCTCCGCGTTGCCGTTCTGTTCCTCCCGCCGGACCTCGGCCATGGTGAACCCCAGTGCGGAGGCGGTCAGTGAACTCAGCGAGGTGGACAGCACCCCGGCAGCGCAGACGACGGCGCCGTTCAGCCTGGGCGGGGTTCCCGGGACCTCCGGGACGAACACCCAGACCTGGAGGAGCACGTTGCCCCAGACGATCACGAACAGGGCCAGGAACACGGCAGCGATGATGTTGAACAGCTGTTTCCGGAAGAAATCCCCCATGGTGGTCCACTCCTCTGCGTCGGTAGGCTGCGGCCTCACCTGCCGGAAAGGCGGTGCGTCCGTTCTAGCACCGCGTCCGGGACGGGGCAATGCCCGGCGGCTACAGCCGGGCCCCGCAGTTAGTGATGCCATCCGGCGTATATGTCGCTAGGGTGGAGGGCATGGTGACAGACGACGTATTTGCCGTCATTGCTGAGGCAACCCGGCGTGACATTCTGGTATCCCTCCGCAAGGGGGACAAGGCAGTGGGGGAGCTGGTCCAGGAGCTTGAGGCCAGCCAGCCCACTATCTCCAAGCATCTGAAAGTACTCCGCGAGGCGGACCTGGTGAGTATGCGCGCCCAGGGCCAGAAGCGCTACTACACGCTCAACCCCAAGCCGCTGGCCGGGATTGCCAGCTGGCTGGAGACGTTCGACGTCGGGCCTGCCGCCGCACCGGAACCGTTGCCGGCGCAGGCAGCGGAACCCCGGCGCCAAACCGTCCCCGACTCCCTCGCCGCAGCACCGGCAGCCACTGCGCCCGCAGCACCAGCTGCCGCGGCGTCGCAGCCTGCCGCGGCGCCCGCCGGACGGCCCGCCGGAGGCCCGCTGAGCCCCGCCGTCGTTCTCCCGGTAGGAACGGCAGGAGAGGACAAAATGCCGCAGCAGATCGGCCGTACCGTCGGCAGGGCCGCCACCCGGGCCGCCGACCTCCTCGCCAGCCTGCCGAAGTTCGGCCGCAAGAAGTAGCCCGTTCCGGGTGTGTTCTGCGCCACTGCGCTTTAGTCACATGGGACGCCCGCCGGTGCCCGAATAGAAATCCCCTCCCGTCCGGTGCAACCATGGAACGGCTTGCTTATTGCGCCCAACGTGGGGCGCCCAGGGTTTAGGGAGTTGCAATGGACGCACGGCTTGAAACTATCCGGGACACGGTGCTGGCACGGAATCCCGGCGAAGAGGAATTCCACCAGGCAGTCACCGAGGTCTTCGAAAGCCTCGGCCCGGTCCATGACCGCCACCCCCAGTTCCTCGAAGGCGCCGTCCTCGAACGGCTCTGCGAGCCCGAACGGCAGATCATCTTCCGGGTCCCCTGGGTCGACGACGCCGGCCACTTTCAGATCAACCGCGGCTTCCGGGTGGAATTCAACTCGGCGCTGGGACCCTTCAAGGGAGGCCTGCGGTTCCACCCCTCGGTGAACCTGGGCATTGTGAAGTTCCTCGGGTTCGAACAGATCTTCAAGAATGCCCTGACCGGCATGCCCATCGGCGGCGGCAAGGGCGGCTCCGACTTCGACCCCCGCGGACGCTCGGACGCCGAGGTCATGCGCTTCTGCCAGTCCTTCATGACCGAGCTGTACCGCCACATCGGCGAGTACACGGATGTCCCGGCCGGTGACATCGGCGTCGGTGGCCGCGAAATCGGCTACCTCTTCGGGCAGTACAAGCGGATCACCAACCGTTACGAATCCGGCGTCCTCACCGGCAAGGGCATGTCCTGGGGCGGCTCGCTGGTGCGGCCCGAGGCCACCGGCTACGGCACCGTCATCTTCGCCGAGGAGATGCTCAAGACCCGCGGCCAGTCCTTCGACGGCCAGCGCGTTGTGGTCTCCGGCTCCGGCAACGTCGCCATCAACGCGATCGCCAAGGCCCAGTCCCTTGGCGCCACCGTCGTGGCCTGCTCGGACTCCTCCGGCTACATCGTGGACGAGGCCGGGATTGACGTCGCGCTGCTGCGCCAGATCAAGGAGGTCGAGCGCGGACGGCTCAAGGACTACGAGGCCCGGCGCTCCGCCGTCGACTACGTGGACGGTGGCTCCGTCTGGGACCTCGACGCGACCGTCGCGCTGCCGTGCGCCACGCAGAACGAGCTCGACGGCGACGCCGCCGCCCGGCTGGTGCGCAACGGACTGCTCGCGGTGGCGGAGGGTGCCAACATGCCCTCGACCCGTGAAGCCGTCGCGGTCTTCCAGGACGCCGGCATCCTGTTCGGCCCGGGCAAGGCCGCCAACGCCGGAGGCGTGGCCACGTCCGCGCTGGAAATGCAGCAGAACGCCAGCCGCGACTCCTGGTCCTTCGCGCACACCGAGTCACGGCTCACCGAAATCATGGTCGGAATCCACGACCGCTGCGCGGCAACCGCGGACGAATATGGGGATCCGGGGAACTACGTGCTGGGCGCGAACATTGGCGGATTCGTGAAGGTGGCCGACGCGATGCTCGCCCAGGGACTCATCTAGGACCGGCCTTCCGCCCTGCCGGGCAACCCCCGGGCAGCCCCCCGGACAACAGTGGCGGCCGTGTTCATGAAGAACACGGCCGCCACTGTTGTGTCCGCGGGGAATGTCCGTGGCGGATACCGGGAGCGCGGCTACCTGGAGAGCAGCCGCACGTGGTCCGGGGTCAGCTCCGAGATCCGGCTGACACCCAGCAGGGCCATGGTGCGGAGCATGTCCTTTTCCAGGATCTCGATGGCCCGGTCCACGCCGGCCCGCCCGCCGGCCATCAGGCCGTAGAGGTAGGCGCGGCCGATCATCGTGAAGTCGGCGCCCAGGGCCAGTGCGGCGATGATGTCCGCCCCGCTCATGATGCCGGTGTCCAGGATGATCGCCGCGTCGCTGTTGTCTGCCTTGAGCGCCGCCTTGACGTCCGGGAGCAGGTGGAACGGGATCGGGGCGCGGTCCAGCTGGCGTCCGCCATGGTTGGACAGCACCACACCGTCGGCCCCGTGGTCCACCACCCGGCGGGCGTCCTCGACGGTCTGGATGCCCTTGACCACGAGTTTGCCCTTCCAGGTTTCGCGCAGCCAGTCGAGGTCCTCGAACGTCAGGGTGGGGTCGAACATCGAGTTGATCAGGTCCGCGACGGTTCCGGTGTAGCGGGACAGCGACGCGAAGGTCAGCGGCTCATGGGTGAGGAAGTTGAACCACCAGGCCGGCCGGTAGGAGGCGTCCAGTACGGTCTTGATGGTCAGCGCCGGGGGGATGGTCATGCCGTTGCGGACGTCCCGGAGCCGGGCCCCGGCGACGGCGGTGTCCACGGTGACCATCAGGGTGTCGTTGCCGGCCCTGGCGGCACGCTCGATCAGCTCCAGCGAGCGGTCGCGGTCGGTCCACAGGTAGAGCTGGAACCAGTTCCGGCCGTCCGGTGCGGCGGCGGCCACGTCCTCGATGGAGGCCGTGCCCATGGTGGAGAGCGTGTAGGGGATGCCGGCGGCCGCAGCTGCCTGGGAACCGGCGTACTCGCCTTCGGACTGCATCATCCGGGTGAAGCCGGTGGGCGCGATGCCGACCGGCAGCCGGGACGTCTTGCCCAGGATGTCGGTGCTCAAGTCCACTTTGGAGACGTTGCGAAGGATGCCGGGCCGGAACTCGATGTCCAGGAACGCCTCGCGGGCGCGGCGCAGGGTGATCTCCGCTTCGGCCGCGCCGTCGGTGTAGTCGAACGGCGCCTGCGGGGTGCGGCGCTTGGCCTGGTCGCGGAGGTCCCAGATGGTGCTGGCACCCCGCAGCCTGGCGGCGCGGCTGAACTCGGGCTTCTTGAACTGCATCAGCGGGGCGAGGTCCGAGTACTTGGGGACGCGGCGCGTCAGGGCCGGAATTTTCCCCGGGGCGGCTGCGGCGGAGCGGGTGCCCGCAACGGTGTCTTCGGGCTGGGTGGGCGCCTCGGGGTTGCCGGGCTCGATGGTCTGCGTCATAGCTGCCTCCGGGCAGGTCTCGTGTTCCTGGATGTCGGGGTCCCCGCCGGCCCAAAAACCTGAAACCCAGCCACCGGGGAAGTGTGGTCCAACCACAGTCTAAGCGTGTGGTCCAACCACATCAAGTAGGATGGGCCCATGCGTACCCACCAGCTTGTCCTGCAGTGGATCGAGGGCCAGCTCTCCAGCGGCCAGCTGGCCCTGGGCGGACGGCTTCCGGCCGAACGGTCGCTCGCCGAGCAGCTCAAGGTCTCCCGCACCTCCGTCCGCGAGGCCATCCGCGTCCTGGAGGCCATGGGTGTGCTCCGGGCCGGGGTGGGGTCGGGCCCGGAATCAGGGACCGTCGTCATCGCCGACCCGACGGCGGCGCTGGGCTCGGCGCTGCGGCTGCACGTCGCCACCTCGCACCTGCCCGTCAGGGACATCGTGGAGACGCGCGTGCTGCTCGAATCCTGGGCCGCATCCCGGGCGCGCCCGGAGTCGCCGGCGCTGGCCGAGGCGGCCCGGCTGCTGGAGCAAATGGAGAGCTGCGCCGACACGGAGGCGTTTCTCGCCCTGGATGTCCGCTTCCACCTGGCCCTGGCGGATGCCGCGGGCAACGCCGTCGTCAGCGCCATGATGGGCTCGCTCCGGGAAGCCATTCAGGACTATGCCGGACGGCTGACCGGAAACGTCCCGGACTGGGCCTCCACCGCGGCGCGGCTCCGGGCCGAACACCGGGGCATCCTGGCGGCCATCGCCGGCCACGAGGGCGGCCGCGCGGCGCAGCTGGTGGCGGACCACATCGAGGGCTACTACGCGGAAGCCGGGCTGGGTTCCGGGACCTGATCCGCCCCTGCGGCCGCCTTATCCGCCGGCCGTTCCTCTCGCCAAGGCTGGGCTGTTCCTCTCGCCAAGGCTGGGCTGTTCCTCTCGCCAAGATTGGAATGTTACGTCCCGGATTTTGCCGGGAAGACCATCGCCGGGCTATCGTCACACCATGACAAACCGTTGGTATGCGTATTTTTCGTTGGCTCTGGAGGGGCCCGCGTCTAGCTGACACGCATCCAACCTTCCTTCAGAGCCAACAGGGCAGAGATCATTCTCTGCCCTTCGCCATTTCCCGGCGGGTTCTGATCAGGGCCCGCTCCGCACCCCGGAACAGGACCCCCATGAGCATCGAAGCAACCCCCGAATCCCAGCAGTCCACGTCCAACCTGCGCATCAGCGAGTTCACCCCGCTGCCCACCCCGCAGGAAATCATCGCGGACCTGCCGCTGGACACCCGCCTGGCCGATGTCGTGGCCCGGGGCCGGGACGAGGTCCGCGCCATCATGGACGGCGTCGATGACCGCCTGCTCGTCATTGTGGGCCCCTGCTCCATCCACGATCCCAAGGCCGGCCTCGAATACGCCCGCCGGCTGGTCAGCCAGGCCGAGAAGCACAAAGAGGACCTGCTGATCGTGATGCGGGCCTACTTCGAGAAGCCCCGCACGACGGTGGGCTGGAAGGGTTTGATCAACGATCCCCGGCTCGACGGAAGCCACGACATCGCCGCCGGGCTGCGCGCCGCGCGGCGCTTCCTGCAGCAGGTCACCGCACTCGGACTGCCGGCCGGCACGGAGTTCCTGGAACCCATCAGCCCGCAGTACGTGGCGGACCTCGTCTCCTGGGGCGCCATCGGTGCCCGCACCACCGAAAGCCAGATCCACCGCCAGCTGGCGTCCGGACTGTCCATGCCGATCGGTTTCAAGAACGGGACCGACGGCGACCTGCAGGTCGCGCTCGACGCGTGCAGTGCCGCCGGGGCAGCCCAGGCGTTCCTCGGCATTGACGGCGAGGGCCGGGCCGCACTGGTCTCCACCGCCGGCAACCCCGACACGCACATCATCCTGCGTGGCGGACGCAAGGGACCCAACTACTCCGCCCCCGACGTGGAGACCACCACCGCCAGGCTGGCGGCCACACAGCTCAACCCGCGGCTGATCGTTGACGCGAGCCACGCCAACAGCGGCAAGAACCACCACCGGCAGGCCGAGGTCGCGCTCGAAATCGGCGCGCAGCTGGAGAGCGGCGGTACCTCGGCAGGTGCCATCGCCGGTGTCATGCTGGAGAGCTTCCTCGTCGGCGGGGCGCAGAACCTCGACGTCGCCGAGCACGCCGCCGGAACCGATGAGCTGGTCTACGGCCGGAGCGTGACGGACGCCTGCATGGACTGGGATGCCACGGCCTCGGTCCTGGCGCAGCTGGCAGCCTCCGCACGCGTCCGCCGGACCCGGGGCTAGGCGGGCGGGGCGGCGCGCCGGCCGGGCAGCGCGCCGGCCGGGCAGTGCGGCGGTCGGGCAGTGCGGCGGTCGGGCAGTGCGGCTGTCGGGCAGTGCGGCGGAAATTCCTGGCCGGGGATGGAGATTCCCGCAACCCTTTCACATCGTCACCATCAGCCCCTAGAGTATCTAGCACATGGTTGTTTGATGGCTCAGCATCGGCACACCGCCATGTCGTTCAGATGGGGCTGCCGTTCGCTTGAGCAAAGGAATAGGGAAATGTCTTCGGAGGCTCACTTCTCCAATGCGCGCTTCTTGACCGTGGCTGAAGTTGCGGATGTGATGCGCGTATCCAGGATGACCGTGTACCGGCTGGTTCACTCCGGCGAGCTGCCGGCGGTCCGTTTCGGCCGCTCCTACCGGGTGCCGGAAACCGCCGTCGAACAGTACGTTAAAGGTGCTGTGGTCGACGGGCATACAGAAACAGCCTGACGTTCCGCCGTCTTGTGCGGCCGGAATGAGGATCCGCGGGCGCCGGAGGGTGTCTGCGGTCGTGGTGTGCCCCCGATAGGCGGTACCCTGTTAAGGAACGTTTTACGTCATTGTAAGAACCTGTCAGTTGTACAGTCTGCTGCTTAGCCCGCGGACCCTTTCCAACAGGCAGGTACTGCATCTAGCCGGTAAGGAACTTTCGTGGGTTCAGTTATTAAGAAGCGTCGCAAGCGTATGGCCAAGAAGAAGCACCGCAAGCTGCTTCGCAAGACGCGCCACCAGCGTCGCAATAAGAAGTAGAGATACTTCGCATCAGGTGAATGCCCGTTGCCTCACGGCGGCGGGCATTTTCTGTGGCCTTTCCGCGCCTGGTTCAAACGGGCGACGCGCCTTCGGGCCAGCGACGCGCTTTCAGACGGGCGACGCGGGTTGGCGCGGGCGCTACGCGGATCCGCGTAGCGCTGAGCCGGACGCGCAGCGCCCGCCCGGAAGCGTAGCGGAAAAGCGGTGCGGGGTCAGACTGTGGGGCCGCGGAAGCGGGAGAACCCCCGCCAGAGGCCGTAGATGGCCCCTCCGACGGTCGCGGCCTTGAGCCCCAGGGTGGCTGCGCGGCGTCCGGCGCGGAAGTCGTAGACCGGCCAGTTGTTGTCGCGGGCATGGCGGCGGAGCCCGGAGTCGGGGTTAATGGCCACGGGGTGTCCCACCATGCTCAGCATCGGGATGTCGTTGCGCGAATCGCTGTACGCCCAGCACCGGGCCAGGTCCAGCCCCTCGGCCTCGGCCATCGCCTGGACGGCCACCGCCTTGGCGGGGCCGTGCAGGATCTCCCCGACCAGCCGGCCGGTGTACGAACCGTCAAGGATCTCGCCCACCGTGCCGAGCGCGCCGGTGAGGCCCAGCCTGGTGGAGATCACCGTGGCCACCTCGACCGGCGTCGCCGTCACCAGCCAGACCCTGCGGCCCACCCGGAGGTGCTGCTCGGCCAGCGCCTTGGCCCCCGGCCAGATCCGGGATTCGATCATTTCGTCATAAACCTCTTGGCCGAGGACGTTGATGTCCTCAACGGTGAAGCCGGCGGCCAGTCCCAGGGCGGTTTCGCGGACGGCATGGACGTCAGCGATCTTCTCCCCACGCAGCACAAACATAAGCTGCTTCCAGGCAATCCCGAGCGCCTGGGGGATCGTGAAAGCCCCGCGCTGGTGCATCTTGCGGGCCACATGGAACAGGCTGGCCCCCCGCATGAGGGTGTTGTCGACGTCGAAGAACGCGGCCTCGCCGTGCTGCGGTGCTGCAACGGGGTTGGTGACCACAACGGCGTACTTCTCTTCGGACATGCCACGAGTCTAGTCACCGCCGGGGCCGGTTCCCGTCGCGCGGACCGCGGCGGCGGCGCCGGACGTGTCGGGCGCGTCGACGCGGGAGCGGCGGCCGGGCTACCGTGGAGCCATGCCAAGCCCCGACGTCGTCCTGATCACCAAAGCTGACTGCCACCTGTGCTCGGCGGCGCGCGCCGCCGTCGACCGCGTCACCCGGGGCCTTGGGATCGGCTGGCGTGAGCAGTCGATAGATGACGACGCCGACCTGCGGGAACGTTTTGCGGAGGAGATCCCCGTGGTGCTGGTGGACGGCGTCCAGCGGGACTTCTGGAAGATCGACGAAGCCCGGCTGGAGCGGACGCTGCGGCAGGCACTGGGCCGGCAGGCCTGAGGCGCGGGGAGCCGTGGGGGACGGCTGCTTTGTTCGCTGAACCGCGGGGGCTCTAGAGTGGAAGTCACAACGCGACTCAATGGAGCTGATAGTGACATCGCTGGATTCTTCCCCTGAGGCGATGCCCGGGGGAGCAGGGGCTGCCGCCAAGCAGATTCCGCCCGCGGCCGTGGCCCGGCTGACCATTTATCTGCGCGCCCTCACCACCCTGCTTGCCGAAGGCATTGACCGGGTCTCGTCCGAATCCCTGGCCGAGGCCTCCGGGGTCAGCTCGTCCACCCTCCGCAAAGACCTGTCCTATGTCGGCTCCTACGGGACCCGCGGCGTCGGCTACGACGTCCAGTACCTCAACCGGCATATCGCCGCGGCGCTGGGCCTGACGCGCGACTGGAAGGTCGCCATCGTCGGTGCCGGTAACCTCGGCAAGGCGCTGGCCCGGTACGGCGGATTCGAATCCCAGGGCTTCGACATTGTGGCGATCTTCGATGCGGACCAGATGGTGGTGGGCAGCGAGGTGGGCTGGCTGCGTGTCAGCGACGCTGCCGATCTCGAACCGGTACTGCAGCGGACCGGCACCAACATGGTGGTGCTGGCACTGCCGGCCGCCGTGGCGCAGGACGTCTGCGACCGGGTCATTGCCGCCGGTGTGCGGAGCATCCTCAGCTTCGCCCCGGTGATGCTGCAGGTGCCGCCCGGGGTCAACCTGCGCAAGGTGGATATGGCCACCGAACTCCAGATCCTCGCCTATCACGCACAAAGGGCGCAGGATCCGGAGGATGCCGACTAACAACAGTCGGCCCGTCCGGCTCCCGCGCCCGCCGCGCCGGTGCCTGCGGCTTAGTACGGTCCGCCCGGCTGCCCGTAGGGGTTGGCGAACGGCTGCCGCTTGGCGAAGTACGGCGACGTGGCCGGCAGGTACAGCATCACGATGCCGGCGATACCGAGCGGGACCGCCAGCGTGGCGAGGCTCAGCGGGAACATGCTGAAGATCGACAGGGCGGCGAAGACCGTTCCCAGGATCCGTGCCCAGTTCTTGCCCTTGCGCACATTCAGGGCGACGAGGGCGTAGAGTCCGGCGCTGATCACGGCGAACACCACGATGCTCCCGACGATGACGGGCCGGATGTCTTCATAGCGGATGTCCCCGCCGCTGGGGGCCATCGATTCCTCGAACATGGTCCGCATTTCCGGGGAATCCAGGGCTCCGAGGGCCATCAGGATTGAGATGATCCATGCCGCGCCGGACGCGACGATTAGCCAGAAGGCCGTGTTGACGAGCTTGGGCATCCCGGACGTCGGCTGCGGCTGATCGGAGGGGGACTGGGCGTAAGGGGACTGGCCGTACCCGGGCTGTCCGTACTGCGGAGCCTGCTGGTTGTACTGCGGCTGCCCGTACTGCGGCGCCTGCGGGGCGTTCTGTCCGTATTGCGGCTGCCCGTACTGCGGAGCCTGCGGGGCGTTCTGTCCGTACTGCGGAGCCTGCTGCCCGTACGGCGGCGCGGATGGGGCCTGTCCGTACTGGGGTGCATTCTGGCCGTAGCGGGGGGCCGGCTGTTCGCCCGGCTCGGGGGAGTCCGGTTGCGACGGCGGGACTGGCGGGATGCTCATGGGCGTTCCTTTGTATGGCGGTCTGATTCGCATACCGGAAACAGCTTCCTGCCCTGCCCCCAGCATGGTTTACATCCACCGTACCGCGGGCCGGCGCCCGCGCGGATCATTCCCGAGAGGTATTCTCGCCGCGTGCTTGGGCGCCGGTCAAGGGCCGGTGCCGCAGGGAGCCGAGGGTGCCCGGAAGCTGCATAAGCGCAGGTCAGATGCGGCCACGGAGCGAGGCGAACCACGACTGGGAGTTGGGCAGCCACATCAGCACTGTGGCCACCAGGCTGATGGCGAAGCTCGGCCAGTCGCCTGATCCACGGCCGTCGGCCGCGCTGGTGTTGAGGATGGCAAGCAGCAGGGAAATGCCGGCGATGATCGTGAGGGCGAACCGGGCCCACTCGCGGCCTTCCTTCATCTTCATGGCCAGGATGACCTGTGCCCCCGAAAGGGCCAGTGCCACCAGCACCAGCAGGAGCACGAGGAATCCCAGGCCCGGAGCGACGGCCAGGAGCACGAACGCCTTGAAGAGGCCGATGACGCCGCCCAGCAGGCCCAGGAATCCGGTGATGAGCCAGATCCAATAGGCGACTTTGAGCTCGATGGGCAGCCAGCTGACCGTGAATATGCCGGAGGACCCGCCGTGGGGCATAACGTCGCTGAAGTTCCGGGGCCGGTCCGAGGGCAGCTCAAAGCGGAATCTGCCAAGCCTGTGGCCCGAAAGCCGGCCCGGCAGCCGGCTCAAGGGCTGCTTCCCGGGCGGTGGGTTGCCCGGCTGGTGCGGCTGAGGGACCTCATGGGGGTTGCTCATGGCTCTCACTGTAGACCGCGAATGTGCCGGTATCGAAGGAACTTCGGCATGTTGCGGAGCATGTCGGGGCGCCTCCGGTGGATGCCCTTCCGCGCACCGCGGGACGCGACTTTCCGGCCTGGTCCCCGGGGACCAGGCCGGTCAAGCGTTGACTGGCTAGGCTGCGGGAGCGATGAAGGCCAGTTCGAGGTTGACGGCAACCTTGTCGCTGACCAGCACGCCGCCGGCTTCGAGGACTGCGTTCCAGGTCAGGCCGAAGTCCTTGCGGCTGATCGTGGTCTCGGCGGACAGGCCGGCGCGGGTCATGCCGAACGGGTCCACTGCAACGCCGTTGAACTCGGTCTCCAGGGCCACCGGGCGGGTGACACCCTTGATGGTCAGCTCGCCCTGGAGCTCGTAGCGCTCACCCTTGGGGACGATGCTGTGGGAGACAAAGGAGATTTCCGGGAACTTCTCGACGTTGAAGAAGTCTTCGCCACGGACGTGGCCGTCACGGTTGGTGTCGCCGGAGTCGAAGCTCGCGGTCTTGATCGTGGCGCTGACCTTGGAGTCGGCCACGTTCTCGGCGAGGTCCAGGGTGGCCTCCGCATCCTTGAACTGGCCGCGGACCTTGCTGATGCCCGCGTGGCGGACGGTGAAGCCGATCTCGCTGTGCGAGTTGTCGAGGGTCCAGGTGCCGGTGGTGACGTTAGCGGGAAGTGTCATGGTGGTGCTCCTTGATCGGGTGGTTCGTGCGGATGGTCTGATCGTCCGTTGACGCCCCATTGGTTGAAGCCTCAACTAACTGCTCCATCCAGTATAAACATGCATTTGCATCTTTTATTCCAACTCCGGGGAACATTTCTGAAAACTCGTCAGTTCTACTTCGTGTAGAAGATTTCGTCATTGCCCCTGCCCTTTGAGAAACTGGTACACATGCCCCAAGCCACTGTTCATTTGCTCCGCCACGGCGAGGTCCACAATCCCGATGGCGTCCTGTACGGCAGGCTGCCCGAGTTCCATCTCTCCGAGCTCGGCCAGGAGATGGCACGGACCCTTGCGGAGCACTTCAGGGCGAGGTCCGCGCAGGGGGCGAACATCGTCCACCTCGTCGCCTCACCGCTGACCCGCGCGCAGGAGACGGCGCTGCCCATCTCCGAGGCGCTCAACCTCGCGGTCACCACCGAGGGCCGGATCATCGAGGCCGCCAACTACTTCGAGGGCATCCACGTCAACAAGGCCGAGATCTTCAGGCCCAAGCACTGGCCCATGCTGCGCAACCCGTTCCGGCCTTCCTGGGGCGAGCCCTACAAGGACCAGGCCGCCCGCGTCATCGCCGCAGTGCAGGAGGCCCGGCTGCGCGCCATCGAGCTCGGCGGCGAGGACGCCGAGGCCATCCTCGTCAGCCACCAGCTGCCCATCTGGGCCACCCGGCTCAGCGCCGAGGGCAAACCGCTGTGGCATGATCCGCGCAAACGCGAATGCACCCTCACCTCGGTCACCTCCCTGGTGTTCGACGACGCCGGGAACCTCCTGCGCGTTGAGTACAGCGAGCCTGCTGCCGCCCTTCTCCCCGGTGCCTCCAGCACCCCCGGAGCCTGAGCATGACCGGAAACAATGCCAAGGCCTCCCCGATGTCCCGCCGCAGCGTCCTGACGGCGGGCGGTGCCGCCCTCGCCGTCGTGCTGGGTCTGTCCGGCTGCGCCCAGGAGGATGCGCTGGCGCAGCAGGCCAAGGCCGGCGACAACAAGAACTACGTGGCCGGCGACGGGTCGGTGACGGAATTCGCCGTAACGGACCGCAAGAGCGCCATTGCCATCAAAGGCACGCTTTTTGACGGCACCGCGGTGACGGCCGAGGCTTTCCAGGGCCAGGTGACCGTGCTCAACTTCTGGTTCGCGGCGTGCGCGCCCTGCCGGGTGGAGGCGCCCTCACTGGAGGCCCTGCACCAGGAGTTCAAGAGCCAGGGTGTGCAGTTCTTCGGGGTCAACCTCCGCGACGAGAAGGCCACGGCGGAAGCGTTCGACAAGACCTTCAACCTGACCTACCCGAGCTTCAACGACAAGGACGGCGCCGTGCTGCTGGCCGTTTCCGGGCTGGTTCCCCCAGGGGCCGTGCCCACCACGCTCGTGCTCGACAAGCAGGGACGCGTGGCCTCCCGTGTCCTCGGCGAAATCCAAAAGGGCACCCTCAAGTCCCTCATTGCCGCTGCCGTGGCCGAGTAGCGGACGGGCCAGCGACCATGAACAGCCCCTTCGCCGAAGCCATCCTGAGCGGATCGCTGCTGCTTGCCATCCCCGTGGCACTGCTCGCCGGCTTTGTCTCCTTCCTCTCGCCCTGCGTGCTGCCCCTCGTGCCGGGGTACCTGGGCTACGTCACTGGGCTGACCGGCGTCGACCTCCAGAAACAGAAGCGCGGCCGCATGCTGGCCGGCATCGGGCTCTTTGTCCTGGGATTCTCGGTGATTTTTGTGCTGCTCGGCGGGGCGTTCGGGCAGCTGGGGACGCTGATCACCGGCTCGCAGAACGCCTGGATCACCCAGGTCCTGGGCATCCTGGTGATCGTCATGGGCGTGGTGTTCATGGGCGGCTTCGGTTGGTTCCAACGTGACGCCAAGATCCAGTCGAAGCCGCCGGCCGGGCTGTGGGGCGCGCCGCTGCTGGGCATCACCTTCGGCCTCGGCTGGGCGCCCTGCATCGGCCCGACATATTCCGCGGTCCAGCTGCTGAGCCTCTCCGGCGGGTCATCTGCCGCCAAGGGCGCGTTCCTGGCGTTCGTCTACAGCCTGGGCCTGGGCATCCCGTTCCTGCTGATCGCCCTGGCCGTGCGCCGCGGCATCGGCGTGATGTCCTTCTTCCGGACACACCGGCTCGCCATCCAGCGCATCGGCGGCGGCATCCTGGTGGGGCTGGGCCTGCTGATGGCCAGTGGCGTATGGGGAACCTGGGTGTCCGAGTTGCAGTACTGGTTCCAAACCGATGTGAAATTGCCGATCTGATGAGCGAGCGAGTGAACGAAGAGAAGAAGTCCCCGGCCTCCGGCACCATGCCTGGGTCCACGTCCGGCACAAAGTCCGGCACAAAGTCCGGCACCAGGTCCGGTGGTAGCCCTGTGGCGGCCGCCAAGGCTGAAGCTGTCCTTCCCACACTCGGGCCGATGGGCATGCTCCGCTGGGCCTGGACCCAGCTGACCAGCATGCGCACCGCGCTGTTCCTGCTGCTGATGCTGGCGGTTGGGGCGGTTCCCGGTTCGCTGTTCCCGCAGCGGCCCGCCAACCCCTCGATCGTCACGCAGTACATCAAGGACAACCCGGACTACGGCAAGATCCTCGACTCGCTCCAGCTCTACGATGTGTACTCCTCGGCGTGGTTCTCGGCGATTTACATCCTGCTGTTCATCTCGCTGATCGGCTGCGTGGTCCCGCGGGCCATCGCGCATTACAAGGCGATGCGCTCCCAGCCGCCGCGGACGCCCGCACGGCTGTCCCGGCTGCCCGAATACGGCACCCTTGTGATTCCCGCCGGTGCCGGGATCCCGGCGTCGCGCGCCATTGACGATGCCGCCGGTCTGCTGAAGAAACGCGGCTACCGCGTCGACGTCCGCGACCGCGACGGCGCCCGGCCGTCCATCGGTGCGGAGCGCGGCTTCCTGCGCGAAGTCGGAAACCTTCTCTTCCACACCTCGCTGATCGGTGTGCTCGTCTCGGTCGCGATCGGTGGGTTGTTCGGCTACAGCGGGCAGCGGATCCTCGTGGAGGGCGATACCTTCGTCAACACCCTCGTCGGCTACGACCAGTTCACCCCGGGCTCCAACTTCCAAAGCAGCCAGCTGCAGCCGTACTCGGTCCAGCTGGACAAGTTCCAGATCACGTTCGACCGCGAGTCCCAGGGCAAGATCGGCCAGCCCATCGACTTCCAGGCCGACGTGACCACCAAGGACTCCCCGGATGCGCCCGCCCGGACAGAGGTGCTGAAGGTCAACGAGCCGCTCAGCCTCGGCGGCACCAGCATGTACCTGACCGGCAACGGCTACGCCCCGGTCGTCACCATCCGCGACGGCGCCGGAAACATCGCCATGCAGGGCCCGGTCGTGGCCAAGCTGCAGGGCGACAACTACTACTCCTCCGCGGTGATCAAGGTCCCCGATGCCAAGCCGGAGCAGCTTGCCTTCGCCGGCTTCTTCCTGCCCACCGCGTTCGTCACCGATGAAGGCGTGTCCTTCAGCGGTGACCCGGAGCTGTTCAACCCGCAGCTGACCCTGAACTCGTACTACGGCGACCTCGGCCTGGACGACGGCGCCCCGCAGAACGTCTTCGAACTCGACGTCAAGGAGCTCACGCCGCTCAACGCCCGCAACCTTGACGCCGGCGGCATCACCCTTTCCCCGGGCGCCAGCTACACCCTGCCGGACGGCAAGGGCTCCATTAGCTTCGACGGCGTGAAGCGCTACATCGGCGTCGACATCCACCACAATCCGGGCCAGCTCTACGCCCTGGTCTTCGCGCTGCTGGCGGTGGCCGGCCTGGTCACCTCGCTGTACGTGAACCGCCGCCGCGTCTGGGTCCGGACCGGAACGCACACGGACGGCCGCACCATGGTCGAATACGGGCTCCTGGCCCGCGGCGAGGACCACCGGCTGGCCGGGGAATCGGCCGCGATCCGCAAGCTGCTCGCCGTCGGCTGGGATCTCGACGACGGCGGCTCCCAGTCGGCTCCCAGCGGGGGAGCGGATAATGACCGGACGCATACCACGCTGCCCGGTGCCGGTGCCGAGCAGGTCTCCCCGGACCACCCCGCAGCAGACTTCATCCAGTCAACAGCAGGCTCTTCCGAGTCAAAGAAGGAACAGTAATGCTCCCCATCAACGAAACCATGGGCCAGTACAGCGAGTTGTTCATGCTCCTCGCGGCAGGCACCTACACGGTGGCGTTCATCGCCTTTGCGTGGGACCTGGCCAAGAGCAGCAAGACGCTGCGCGCGGTGGACCTGAAGGCCGCCGGGCTCTCCGGTGCCGGGGCCACCCGCGTTCCGGTGGCTGCCGGCGTCGGGGCCTCCTCCTCCGGGGCCGTTGACCGGGCCGACGGGGACGTCGCCGGGCCCGTGGGCCGGGCCGAGCGCCCGTCGTCGTCCGTGTCGGGTGGTTCCACCGGGAACGCCGCCGGCATCGGCCAGACCGCCGACGGGGCCATGCGCTACTCCGCCGAGCGCCGCGCGCCCGCCCGGGTCGCCGTCGCCCTGACGGTGCTGGGTGCCGCCATCCACGCGGCCGGCGTCGTCACACGGGCCATCGGCGCGGGCCGGGTGCCGTGGGGCAACATGTACGAGTTCCTCACCACCGGCGCGTTCGTGGCCGTGGCCGTCTTCCTGCTGGTCCTGATCCGGCGCGACCTGCGCTTCCTCGGCACCTTCGTGGTGGGCCTGGCGATCATCATGCTCGTGGCTGCCTCCGTGGCGTACTGGACGCCGGTGGGGCACCTGGTTCCCGCGCTGCAGAGCTACTGGCTGATCATCCACGTCTCCATCGCCGTGCTGTCCTCCGCGCTGTTCACCCTGACCTTCGCGATGTCAGCGCTGCAGCTGGTCCAGACGCACCGGCAGAAGACCATCGCTGCCGGCGGTGCCGACAAGCTGGGCTTCATGCGCCTCGTGCCGTCCGCGCTGAGCCTGGAGAACCTCTCCTACCGGATCAACGCCATCGCCTTTGTCGGCTGGACCTTCACGCTCATGTTCGGGGCCATCTGGGCCGAGAAGGCCTGGGGCCGGTTCTGGGGCTGGGACACCAAGGAAGTGTGGACCTTCGTGATCTGGGTGGTCTACGCCGGCTACCTGCACGCCCGCGCCACCCGGGGCTGGACCGGAACCCGCGCGGCCTGGCTGTCGATCGTCGGCTACCTCTGCGTGGTCTTCAACTTCACCATCGTGAACCAGTTCTTCAACGGCCTGCACTCCTACTCGGGCCTGTAACCCGCCCCGCAAACCTCCGCGATTCGCCACGAATGGCCGCTAAGCCGACCCGCTTAGCGGCCGTTTGTGTCAGATGGGTGGACGGGTGCGGGGGGTGGCGGCCATTCGTGTCAGATGGGTGGACGGGTGCGGGGGGTGGCGGCCATTCGTGTCAGATGGGTGGACTGGTGCGGAGGTACTGGCCCGGCCTTCGTCGGTTTGCCACAAGTGGCCGCTATGCCGACCCGTTTAGCGGCCGTTCGTGTCAGATGGGTGGACTGGTGCGGAGGTACTGGCCCGGCCTTCGTCGGTTTGCCACAAGTGGCCGCTATGCCGACCCGTTTAGCGGCCATTCGTGTCAGATGGGTGGACGGGTGCGGGCGTTCTGGCCCGCCCTTCATCGGTTTGCCACAAGTGGCCGCTAAGCCGACCCGCTTAGCGGCCATTCGTGTCAGATGGGTGCACGGGGTGCCCCGGGTGGCGGCCATCCTCGTCAGATGGGTGGACGCCTGCGGAGGTACTGGCCCGCCCTCCATCGGTTCGCCACGAATGGCCGCTATGCCGACGCGTTTAGCGGCCATCCTCGTCAGATGGGTGCGGGGCGGGGCCTTTGCGCCTTGGAATCCGGCCCTGTCCGGGGGTCCATCCGCGTTCCAGTAGCGCCGCCCGCACGCGGGTCACGGCAGAAGGAGTCATACCGGGTGCCAACGGGTCCAGGTCCGTCTGCGTCAACACGACAACGCGCCATCCGGCATCCCTCGCGCTTTCATCTCGAAAGATGTCGCTGCGGCGCTGCCCCGGGTTGGCGTGATGCGCGCCGTCGTACTGGATCGCGATTCTTTCCCGCTCATAGGACAGATCCGGGTCCTGGATCCAACCGCCGGTCTCGTCGAAAATCGGGACGTTGATTCCGGGCTCCGGCAGACCATGGCGAGTCAGGAGCAGCCGGAGCTCGGTCTCTTTCGGCGAGTCCGTGTTGGCGCGCATCAGTGAACGGGCACGCATGGCACGCCGGTAGCGTGTCCTGCCCCGTTTCCCGGCGAGGAATACGTCGAGGGCATCGGGTGTGGTCAGCGGGTTCCTCCGGCGCAGCAGGAAGTCGCCGGCAATTACCAAATCATCGAGGCTCAGGATGCCGGCGAGGTCGAACCACGTCCGCAGCGGGGAGGTGCAGGTCACCCAGGCCCCGGCCACGATCTCGTTCGGGTTGAGTGACTGCTGATGGCCCACGACATCCTTGTACCGCACGGCCCGCCTGCCCGGACCACTCGTCAGGTGAACGACAGCCAGGGTCCCCAGAGGAATCGGCAGGGGGAAGCCCCAAAGCACGGCTGCAGACAGGTGACTCACGACAGCGCCGGTCACAGCAGTCAGGGCACGCAAGCGTTCCAGGAAACTGTCCTGGGTGGCAGCCGGGGCACGCACGCCGTGGCAGGGGTTGACGAGATCCCCGGCCCGGGTTCGACGTCGGCTCAGCCCGGCGGCGCGGGCCTCGGCCACGGTGAAGGGCTGGTGTCGAAGCTGCGGGGGCAGCTCGCTCGGAAGGTGCATACGAGCATTCTGGCCCCGTCCGGAGAGGGCCCAGGGGTTATCCACAGTGTGGAGGAAGAGTGTGGAGGAAGAGTCCTGGGGGAGGAGCGGGCGCTGCCAGCGGCAACGAACGTCACAGAAGCGACGCAGGGGGGGAAGGGCCGGCGCTACTTGACCTCGTCGGTGCCCTGCGCGTCGCCGCTGCCGCGGGCTTCGCCGGACTCAGAGTCGTGCGGGCCCGGGGTGCCCGGGCCGTCGCTGGTCTTGCGCTCCTTGGCGTCCATCTCGTCCTTGAGCTTCTTGAGCCTGTCCGCTTCGGCCTGCTTGCGGCGGCGGAGTTCGAGGTTGCGCAGGAAGTCCCGGTCGTCGTCGGGCGCGATGGGGTGGCTGTAAGTGGTGCGCACGGGGCTGGTCCCGCGCGGCCGGCCGATGAGGAACCACAGGATGGCGCCGATCACCGGAAGGACGATTTGCACCACAATCCAGGCCGGCTTCGAGATGCCTTTGGTCTGGCGAGGATCAGTGCGGATCACGTCGACGAGTCCGTAGACAAACACGACGAGAACGGCGACAACAACCACTACACGGAGCATGTAATTAGTCTAGCCTCCGGGCGACTGTCCGGCTTGTACTGATGGCTGGTCCGGGCGGGAACTCCGAAGCAATCCCAGTGAAGGCTGTCGCAGCCCCGCAGGCGCTTGGCCGCTCCGCAGGGAACCCGGCAGGCAGCCCCGCAGGCAGCCCCGCAGCAACACCGCAGGAGCCCGGCGGAGGGGCCGGAGAAAGACCTGGGTGAACCAGGGCTGCCGCCGGCGGCTAAACTTGGAGGGTGGCTTTCCTGAAATATTCCCTCATCCGACTGGCGCTCTTCGCGCCGTTGTTCGCACTCTTCGTTTACCTCGAGCTCGGATGGCTGCTGGCCGTCCTTTGCGCGGGAATGATGGCCTTCGCGATCAGCTTCCTCTTCTTCCAGAAGCAGCGCGCCGCCGCCGCAGCCTCGCTCCAGCAGCGGTTCTCCGGCAAGGCCAAGCCGCTGCGCAGCGCCGGGGAAGTGGACGACGCCGACGCCGAGGACCGCTTGGTCGACGCGCACCCGGACATCACCGTCCACAAGGACAACCGCCCGAAGGACTCCTAGCTCCCACAGGCACGGGTGGCGGCAGGACTCCTGTCGCCCCGTAACCCCGGCACCCCTGAGTCCCCGGAGCCCCGGAGTCCCCGGCACCCCTGAGTCCCCGGCAGCCTGAGGCTCCCCGGAGTCTCCTAGAACCCGTGGCTCAGCACCAGGCCCAGTGAGAACAGCACCGCGTAGCCGAGGTTGATCAGCCCCGTCTGCTTGAGCACCGGAATCAGGCTCTTGCGGCGCTGGCCGGCGATCATCAGCCAGGACGGCATCAGGCTGGCCGGGATCAGCAGCAGCACAATCAGCATCCACGGCCGGGTCGGAACCAGCACAATCGGCAGCAGGATCGCGACGGCGAGCATCAGCACGTAGCTTTCCCTGGCATGCTTGTCGCCGAGCCGCACGGCCAGGGTCTTCTTCCCGGCCTCCCGGTCGGTGGGGATGTCACGGACATTGTTGGCCATGAGCAGTGCGCACGCGATGAGGCCGGTGCCGATGGCGCCAATGACAGCCGAGATGCTGATCTGGCCGGCCTGCGTATAGGTCGTGCCGAGGGTGGCGACCAGGCCGAAGAACACAAAGACGAACAAATCGCCCAGGCCCATGTAGCCGTAGGGATTCTTCCCGCCCGTGTAGCCCCAGGCCGCGAGGACGCAGCCCAGCCCCACCAGGATCAGCCACCAGGTCTGCGAGAGGATCACCAGGGCCAGGCCAAACACCATCGCCAGCCCGAACGCGGCGAACGCGGCGTACTTGACGTGCTCAGGCTTCGCGGCGCGGGAGCCGACCAGCCGGAGCGGGCCCACCCGGTCCTCATCGGTGCCGCGGATGCCGTCAGAGTAGTCGTTGGCGTAGTTCACGCCAATCTGCAGCAGCAGGGCCACCAGCGCGGCCAGCACGGCATGGAGCGGCAGGAAGGCGTCCATCTCGTACGCGGCCGCGGTGCCGATCAGGACAGGCGCGATCGCGGCCGGCAGGGTGCGCAGTCGGGCGCCTTGGATCCATTGAGCGGCTGTTGCCACGTTCAGTACCTCGCGTTGGTTCGTCTGAACCGGGAGTGCCCGGCTTATCTATTTTCCCTGATGCAGCTCGGTGAGCCGAACCGTCATCGCCAGGCGGTCCGGTTTCCCGTTCGGCAGCATCGGCAGTTCACCGGCGGCCAGCAGGGTTTTCGGGGCCAGTGTGCCCAACGCCGGCGCCCAGGCAGCGCCCGCGGTGAAGTCCCTGATGCCTTCGTCCGAGCTGTCGGCCAGCGCCACGTAGGCGGCGAGGGCCTGGCCCCACTCGGCCGAGGGGACCCCGGCGACAAAGGCGGCCAGCACGCCGTCGAGCTTCTCCAGCTCCGCCTGCACATGCGCGGCGGAGACCTTCACGCCGCCGGTGATGACGACGTCGTCGGCCCGGCCCAGGACCGTCAGCTTCCCGGTGGCGTCGATGGAGCCGAGGTCGCTGGTGCGGTACCAGCGGACGCCGTCCTCCTCGAAGAAGGCGTCGGCAGTGAGCCCGGGGTCGTTGAGGTAGCCGGACGCGAGGGTGGCGCCGCCCAGCAGGATCCTGCCGTCCCCGTCCACCCGGGCCAGCACGTCCTCGAGCGGGAAGCCGTCGTACACGCAGCCGCCGCAGGTTTCCGCGGCGCCGTAGGTGGTGATGACGCGGGCGCCGGCGCCGCGGGCCGCGGCGAGCAGTTGGGGCGGGGCAGGGCCGCCGCCGAGCAGGATTGCGTTGAAGCGCCGCAGCACGGCCAGTGTTTCGGCCGACGGCGCATCCAGCAGCCGCTGCAGCTGGGTGGGCACCAGCGAGGTGAAGCGGATCTTGTCGGTGAGCTCCTGGGCGGCGGCGGTGAACGACTCCGGGGTGAACCCGGCCGAGAGGTCCATGGCCCAGGGCCGGGTGCCGGCGAACAGGGAGCGCACCAGGACCTGCACCCCGGCCACATATTGCACGGGCAACGCGAGCAGCCACTGGCCCTCGCCCTTCAGCGCAAAGGCGGTTGCCACGGAGGACGCCGCCAGGGCGTCCACGGTGAGGACCGTCGCCTTGGGTGTGCCGGTGGAGCCGGAGGTCCGCACCACGACGGCGGCGTCCTCCTCGCCGGGCGTTTCCACGGCGGAGACCACAACGTTCCCGCCGGCGCCGGCGGACAGTTCGACGGCGGGCCCCTCGCCGTGGAGGGCCTCCGCCAGGGCCTTGAGCGCGGGTTCGATGTCCGGGGGTCGGGACGTCACAGCTCCGGAAGCCATCGGGCCGCCTTAGAAGTAGTACGGGAAGCTGGACCAGTCCGGATCGCGCTTCTCCAGGAAGGCTTCCTTGCCCTCCACGGCCTCGTCCGTCATGTACGCCAGCCGGGTGGCTTCGCCGGCGAACACCTGCTGACCGGCCAGGCCGTCGTCGGCGAGGTTGAAGGCGAACTTGAGCATCCGGAGGGCCTGCGGGGACTGCCGGGCGATGTCCGCGGCGTATTCCAGCGCCACGTCCTCGAGCCGGTCATGGTCCACGGCCTCGTTCACGGCCCCCATCCGGACCATGTCCTCGGCCGAGTATTCGCGGGCCAGGAAGAAGATCTCACGGGCGGCCTTCTGGCCGATCTGGCGGGCCAGCAGCGCGGAGCCGTAGCCGGCGTCGAAGCTGCCAACCGTGGCATCGGTCTGCTTGAACTTGCCGTGCTGGCGGGAGGCGATAGTCAGGTCCGCGACGACGTGCAGCGAGTGCCCGCCGCCGGCAGCCCAGCCGTTCACGACGGCGATGACCACCTTGGGCATGGTGCGCATGAGCCGCTGGACTTCGAGGATGTGGAGCCGGCCGGCGCGGGCGGGGTCGATGGTTTCCTTGGTTTCACCCGCAGTGTCTTGTACTACGTACCTGTACCCGTCGCGGCCGCGGATCCGCTGGTCCCCGCCGGAGCAGAACGAGTGGCCGCCGTCCTTGGCGGAAGGGCCGTTGCCGGTGAGCAGCACGGTGGCCACGTCCGGGCTCATCCGGGCGTGGTCCATGGCGCGGTACAGCTCGTCCACGCTGCCGGGGCGGAAGGCGTTGCGCACCTCGGGCCGGTTAAAGGCGATGCGGACGGTCGGGAGGTCCCGGACCACGCTGCCGTCGCCGGAACGCTCCACCTGCCGGTGGTAGGTCATGTCCTGGAAATCGTCGAAGCCGGACACAATGCGCCAGCGGGTGGGGTCAAAGACGTCGGATACCTTGGTGGGGATTTCGTTGCTCACAGTCCGAGTCTAGTAATCGCCTTAGCTGATGCAGAACTCGTTGCCTTCCGGGTCCGCCATGGTGTGCCAGGAATGCGGCCCCTGGCGGGCGGTCCAGAGGAAGGTGGCGCCGCGGGCCGCCAGGGCGGCGCGCGCCGTGTCCTTATCCGCGCCGGCCAGGTCGACGTCCCAGTGGATCCGGTTCTTGACGGCCTTTTCCTCCGGGACCGTCTGGAACAGGATGCGCCGGGCGGGCGGTTTGGCGTCGAGTTCCTCGGGCGGGCGGATGGCTGCCCCGGCCCCCCACACGAGCTTCCCGTGGTGCGTCGTGGTTTCCGCCTCCGTGGCGAAGCCCTGCGCGATCATGGAGCGGATGAAGGTCTCGTCCTGCGGCTCCACGGCCCATTCGAGGGTTTCGGCCCACCAGTCGGCGAGCGCATGCGGGTCCCGGCAGTCGACGGCGATCTGGATGTTCAGTGTCATGGAAAGAAACTACGACGTCGGTGCGGGCGGCGGAAGGGGGTGCGTCTCAGCACGCCGACGGCGGACCCTGCGGGGTGGTGGAATCCGCGATTCGCCAGATCGAACCATCCCACTGCATAACGTACTCCAGGGCCCAATCCGAGCACGTCTGGCCCTCAGGCCCGTCCTTAGCGGCCTGGATGGTCCGTAGCCGGACGAACGCGGCCAGGTCCGTTCCGGACGTCCTCACGTCGGCGATGTTGAGGCTCCGCCAGAAGGACGTGCCCAGGCCTGAGCGCCAGGTCTCCAGCCCGCCCAACCTTTCCTGCATGTCAGGGGTCAGGATGGCGAACGCGAGGTCGTAGGCGCCGAGATTGATCGACTGGCCGTGGAAGACCAGGCTCCCCGCGATGTTGACGGCTTCGGGATGGTCGGAGCTGACGGTGACGGCGACGGAGCTGGCGTCGTCTGCTGGAGGCACGCCACAGCTGGCCGGAGCGATGGCCGCGGTGCGGCTACTCCAGCTCTCGACTGCGAGAACAGCCTTGCGGGCGTCGACTGCGTAGGCCGTGCCTTCGGCACTGTAATTGTCAGGGCGGTTGGTGCCGAAGACCCAGGCCCGTTTGGAGCTGACGACACCGGCCACGTCGCCCTCCAGCGTGAGCAGGGGCCCGCCGCTGTTGCCGGGGTTGATGGCGGCGTCGGTCTGGATCAGGTTGGTGACGGTCCGTGCACCGATGGTCTGTTGCCGGTTGAGTCCGCTGACGCGGCCTGCGGTGAAAGTGAGCTCTGCCTGCAACGGGTAGCCCAGCGCCGCCACCTCTTCACCGAGTTCCGGCGGGACGCTCACGAAGGTGAAGACGTGGCCGTCGACGGGACGGGCCGTTCGCAGGAGTGCGAGGTCCGCTAGTTCGTCGACCCCCAGCACCTCCGCCCGTACGATTTCCGTTCCGACGCTGACGCTGATATCGGCCTGGTCCTTGACGACATGTGCCGCCGTCACGATCAGGTCGTCCTTGACGAGAAAACCCGTACCGACTGCGCCACCGTCGCAGAGAGTGACGTTGATCTTCGCAACACCGGAGCGGACGGCCGCCACAGTGCCGGACCAGCCTGCCGGGGGTTGGGCCGTCTTCGTCGGGGTGGATGGAGCGGTCGGGGCGGCCGGTGTGGCCGTGGACGGCGGAGGTGCGGGCGGCTCTGATGCCGGCGCTGCCGCCGTCGGGGGAGCCGGGGACGGCGGGGGAGCAGGGGGAAGTGTGACACAGCCGGACAGCGTCAGGAGCAGGGCCAGCAGCGCCGCAGGCGCCGCGACTGCGGCGGGTGCGGAGAATCGGCGGGCTTGGATTTTCATGGCGGTCCTTTCGCACAACAAAGGGTGCCGCTCTAGCCCGCCCAAACTATCGCGAAGTGCCCCCAAGATAGCCCATCTGCCGCCGGACGACCAGAGTCCTGATACGACGCCCCGCAACGCCCGACGCACCCCTTGTGCAACTCCCCCAAGCAACGCGGGGTCACCTACGGCCCATGAATGGCCCCGGAATGGGCCGTAGGTGACCCCGCGTTGCTTCGGTTTAGCCCTGCACCTGCTGGAGCTGCTCCATCAGTTCCGGCGGGATCGCGTAGATGAAGATGACCGCCACCAGGTTCTTCGAGGCGTGGACGAAGTAGGCGAACATGACGTTCTTGCCGGTCCAGACGTAGACGAACACCAGCACGGCGCCCATGGCGAGGTAGGGCATCAGCACCGGCAGGCTCAGGTCCTCCTGGCCCACGATGTGCAGGGCCGCGAACAACACCACGGACAGGGAGCAACACACCCAGATGTTGACCCGCCGGCTGAGTTTGCCGATCAGCAGGTGGCGGAAGATGTACTCCTCCACGAAGGGACCCACGATCACCAGCAGCGGGACCATCAGCCAGGCCGGGACCTGCTGCATGAGCGCCTGCAGGCCGGCCTGGTTGGCGGACGTCTGCGGCGGCCCGGTGAGGGAGACCAGGACCCCGGTGAGGATCATCATGGCCACGACGGCCAGCGGGACCATCAGCACGGTGAACCAGGGCCTGGTGGCGAGCACCCTGAGGTCCCGGGCTGCGACGTGCCGGACGGCGGCCAGGGCCAGGATGCCGATGACGCCGTAGAAGATCAGGTTGACGGTGTAGGACGCCACCGCCGGGTTCGCGGACAGCTCGAGCAGCAGCGGGACCAGCAGTCCGCCGGCCACGGCGAAGAAGGCGGCCACTGCGACGTACAGGCCTGCCGTGATCAAATCGAGCCGCGAGAACCGGTAGAGTTCCGGCCGCGGCGCCGGTGGTGTGCGGAGAACTGTGCCCATGCCACCAGCCTAGCGCCGCAGGCGGACGGCCGGGTTGCGCCGGAGCACCTGCCCGACGGCGGCAGGCGCGTCAAGTGTGAGCCTGCGGTGTCATACTTGACGACGCAGGCCGCCGCCGGGCAGGCTCGCCACCTACTTGCGAGGACTCCTTGAGCGAACATCTCCGCCTTACGGGCGTATCCCATGGCTACGGGGACCGCCAGCTGTTTGCCGACGTCGACCTGGCCATCACAGCCGGTGAACATGTGGCGATCGTCGGCGAAAACGGCGCGGGCAAATCCACGCTGCTCCGGATTCTGGCCGGGCTCGAGACCCCGGACGAGGGCACCGCCGTCCGCCGGGGCCGCGTGGGCTATCTTGCCCAGACCCTCGGCCTGCCTGATGCGTTCACCGTGAGCAACGCGATCGACGCCGCACTGGAATCCCTCCGCGAGATGGAGGCCGAGCTGGACCGTCTGGAAAACGGGCTGGCCGACGCGGAAGCGGACGAACTGGAACGCTACGGAAACCTGCAGACGCAGTACCAGCTCCGGGAAGGCTATGCCGCGGAATCCCGGGTGGAGGCGGCCCTGGACCGGCTTGGCCTGGGCGGGCTGGACCGGATGAGGACACTGGGCTCGCTCTCCGGCGGGGAACAGGAACGCGTGGCACTGGCCTGCGTGATGGCCGATCCCGCGGACATCCTCCTCCTGGACGAACCCACCAACCACCTTGACGCCAGCGGGACAGCCTGGCTGGAGGCGCGGCTGGCGGCGCACCGCGGAACCGTGGTGGTGGTTTCCCACGACCGCGTCCTGTTGCGCAAAGTTGCCTCAACCGTGATTGAAGTGGACGCCGAACGCCGCACGGTCAACCGCTACGGCAACGGTTACGAAGGCTACCTGCGGGAAAAGGCAGCCGAACGCCAGCGCTGGGCGCAGCAGTACCGCGGGTGGCTGGACGCGATGGAGGCCGAACGGCTCCAGGCGGACACAGTGGCGGGGAAGATGGGCTACGCCCGCCAGCGCGACAACGACAAAATGGGCTTCGACTTCAAGGCCGGCACGTGGCAGAAGGCAGCCTCCAGCAAGGTCCGCAATGCCCAGGAGCGTCTCCGCAGGCTGGAGGAAAACCCCATCGACCGTCCGCCGGTGCCGCTGAAGCTGGCGACGGACCTGCGGGCGGACGTTGCGGCAGGGCCGGCCCTGGAAGCCCGGGGAGTGACGGTGCCCGGCCGCCTGGAACCGACCGACATCAGGGTGGAGGCGGGCCAAAAGATCCTCATCACCGGCCCTAACGGTGCCGGCAAGTCCACGCTGCTCTCCGTCCTCGCGGGCACGCTGGAACCGGCCCAGGGCGCCGTGCTGAGACACGGCCGGATCGGCTACCTGCAGCAGGAACTGGAGCTCCCGCAGCGCCCGGGGCTGCGCCTGTTGCCGGCCTTCGCCGCGGGACTGGGCGGCAACATCGATGAGCATGCGGAGGCGCTGCTGCGCTTGGGGCTCTTCCGGACCAGTGAATTCCACGTCCCGGTGGGAAGCCTGTCCGCAGGGCAACAACGCAGGCTGGCACTTGCCCGGCTCCTGCTGGGCGGATTCGGGACGATGCTCGTCGATGAGCCCACCAACCATCTGGCGCCCGCCCTGGTGGAACAGCTTGAATCGGCACTTTCGGACTTCGCCGGGACGCTGGTTATGGTCAGCCACGACCGCGCGCTGGGGGAATGGTTCGACACCTGCGCCCGGGAAGACAGCGCCCGGGAAGACCGCGCCGGGACCGGGAACCGTGCCGGGACCGGGAACCGTGCCGGGAACTGGCTCCGCTATGCCATGCGGGACGGCGCCCTGGCGTAGCAGCGGTCAGGCAGGCTGCGCAGCAGGCGGCCGAACTGTCGGCGCAACTGATGGATGCGCCGGGACCCGGCGGCCTGAAATCGAACATTATTCGGCAATCCTGCCAGGATGACCTCACTTATTAGGAAATGCAGCCGCAGGGTGTTGCCCGCGTCACGGCAGGGGCTGGAATGCTAGTACGATGGATGAGCCGCGCGAGCTTCGACACTTGTGAGGTTCGGTACACGCTGTGGCCCTCTCAAGGGGCTCTGGCCCGAATTTTGTGTACTTGAATCCACGGTCAATTCCCGGCCAAACTCCGACCAACAAGGAACAGCTGTGCCATCACTTACGCCCACAGAACTTAAGAGCACCACGGAGCAAACCGCCGTCGTCGACTCGACCCTCAGCGCCGAGGGCTACGCCAAATCCCTGAGCGGCCGCCAGGTCACCATGATCGCGATGGGCGGCGCCATCGGCGTCGGCCTCTTCATGGGTGCCGGCGGGCGCCTGGCCTCCACCGGCCCCGCGCTGATCTTCTCCTACGCCATCGCCGGCGTCATCGCGTACCTGCTGATGCGCGCCCTGGGCGAGCTCATCATGTACCGCCAGACGTCGGGCTCCTTCGTCAGCTACGCCGGCGAAATGTTCGGCAAAAAGGGCGCGTATGTGTCCGGCTGGATGTACTTCATCAACTGGGCCATGACCGGCATCGCCGAGCTCATTGCGATCGGGCTGTACTTCCAGTTCTTCTTCCCCAACGTCCCGATCGAGCTGTCCGCCATCGCGGCGCTGCTGCTGCTCGTGGGCGTGAACCTCATGAGTGTCAAGGCGTTCGGCGAATTCGAGTTCTGGGCCTCCGTCCTCAAGGTCGGCGCCATCCTCATCTTCCTGGCTGTGGGCACCTTCATGGTGGTCACCAACGCCCAGGTGGGCGACGGCAACGCCTCGGTCAACAACCTGTTCGCCGCCGAAGGGGGAATGTTCCCCAAGGGTGGGATCGTCATGATCCTGGTACTGAATGCCGTGATCTTCGCGTACAACGGCATTGAGCTCGTCGGCGTCACCGCCGGCGAAATGCAGAACCCGGCCAAGGAAGTGCCCAAGGCCATCCGCGCCGTCGTGTTCCGCATCGTCGTGTTCTACGTCGGCTCCGTGACCCTCCTGGCCATGCTGTTGCCCTCGGACCAGTACGTCGCCGGCACCTCACCGTTCGTCACCGTGTTCGGCCAGATGGGCCTCGGCTGGATGGGCGATGTCATGAACATGATCGTCATCACCGCCGCGCTGTCCTCCTGCAACTCGGGCCTGTACTCCATCGGCCGGGTCTTCCGCACCATGGCCAACAATGGGCATGCTCCGCAGTGGCTGACCAAGATGTCCAAGAGCCACGTGCCGTACGCCGCCATCCTGGCCATCGGCGGCGTCTACCTCGTCGGCATCCTCCTCAACATCTGGCTCGGCGGCTCGCACGCCTTCGACCTGGCGCTGAACTCCGCGTCGATCGGCGTGATGTTCACCTGGGGCGCCATCTTCGCCAGCCAGATCGCACTCCGCAAGACCAAGGGCAAGGTCTCATCCCTGCCCGCGCCCGGCGGAACCTGGACCAGCTGGGCGGGCCTGATTGCCCTGCTGCTCATCACGGTGCTGATCGGTTTCGACACGATGACCAGCAAGACCGGCGAGGTCTTCCACCTCGGCCTCTGGACCCTGGCGACCATCCCGTTCTTCTCGCTCCTGCTGTGGCTTGGCTGGCAGAAGGTCAAGAACAACGAACCGAAGAACGCACTCTTCAACTAACCGCTGCAGGCAAGATCTAAGCGGACGACGACGGCGGGCCTCCAGTGCGGGGCCCGCCATTGTCGGCTTAAGGGGTGTCCTCGCGGGGCCGCAGGGCCGCTAGCCAGCGCCGCGGTCGGGGGACCTGCGCCAACTCTGCGCCTGTATGACGAGGATGGCCGCTGTCCGGGGTGGTTTAGCGGCCATTTGTGGCGAATGGGCGGCTGCGGGCTTCCCGTCGGGCCTTGGCCTCGCCAATTCTGCGCCTGTATGACGAGGATGGCCGCTATCCGGGGTGGTTTAGCGGCCATTCGTGGTGAATGGGCGGGGGCGGGGCTTCCCGTCGGGCCTTGGCCTCGCCAATTCTGCGCCTGTATGACGAGGATGGCCGCTATCCGGGGTGGTTTAGCGGCCATTCGTGGTGAATGGGCGGGGCCGGGCCGGCTGCCGGGGTGGTTTAGCGGCCATTCGTGGTGAATGGGCGGGGCCGGGCCGGCTGCCGGGGTGGTTTAGCGGCCATTCGTGGTGAATGGGCGGGGGCGGGGCTTCCCGTCGGGCCTTGGCCTCGCCAATTCTGCGCCTGTATGACGAGGATGGCCGCTGTCCGGGGTGGTTTAGCGGCCATTCGTGGTGAATGGGCGGGGCCGGGCCGGCTGCCGGGTTGGTTTAGCGGCCATTCGTGGCGAATGGGCGGCTGCGGGCTTCCCGTCGGGCCTTGGCCTCGCCAATTCTGCGCCTGTATGACGAGGATGGCCGCTATCCGGGGTGGTTTAGCGGCCATTCGTGGCGAATGGGCGGGGCCGGGCCGGCTATCCGGGGTGGTTTAGCGGCCATTCGTGGCGAATCGGCGGCCGACGGAACCAAGAACCCCATCCCAAAGCACCAACCCCCGGGCACAAAAAAAGCGGCGGCAGGCATCCCCCAAGGAATGTCCGCCGCCGCGCTTCGTGAGGACTAATCCTTCTTGAAGGTGTCCTTGACGTTCTCGCCGACCTTCTTGGCGTCTGCGACTACCTGGTCCTTCTGGCCCTCGGCGCGCAGTTCGTCGTTGTTCGTGGCGTTGCCAGTAGCTTCCTTGGCCTTGCCGCCGAGGTGCGCTGCTTCGTTCTGAATCTTGTCTCCGATACCCATGGTGCCAACACCTTTCGTTTCCGGTGGAAATTCAACGTCCCCTCACCATAACACAAAGCATGCTTACTAAATCAAGTGGGTGTCCGGTACCGGCCGGATGAAATCAGCGGCGGAGCAGGGCTAGGCTCGATGCCATGGACCACAAAATCAGCCTGACCCGGCATGTCAACGCCCCGGCGGACAAGGTCTGGGCGGTCATTTCCGACGTGCCCGGTTCGGCCGCAACGCTCTCCGGCATCGATGCGATCCAGATGCTCAGCGACGGCCCCTTTGGCGAGGGGACGCGCTGGAAAGAAACCCGGACCATGATGGGCAGGTCGGAAACCGTGGAAATGTGGGTGTCGCAGGCGGACCCGCCCCGGGGCACCACGGTGAAAGCGCTGCAGGGCGGAGCGGACCACACCTCACGCTTCACGCTGGCCGACCGCGACGGCGGCACGGACCTGACACTGACCTTCGGCGCCGAGCTCCGGAATCCCTCCCGGATGAACAAGCTGGCGATGGCACTCTTCGGAAAATTGGGCATGCGCATCACCCGCAAGGCCCTCGCCAGGGACCTGGCAGAAATCGCAGCCAAAGCCGAGGCGCTCTAGTGGCGCGGGGCACAGCGTCCCAGACGCCGAAGGTCAAGGCGCCGAAGGTCACCGCACCGCGGCTCACCCCCGTCCGGCTGGCGGAGCTTCGGGACGACCTCGCCCCGGACTTCCGGACCGGGGAGAGGTACGACGGCGTCCGGTACAGCAGGGCCTCGGCCGACGGGCTGGAACTTGCCGGCGCCGACTTTGCCGAGTGCGACTTCCAGGGCGTGTCCTTCAATGAGACCCAACTGCGCGGCGCCACCTTCCGTGACTGCATCCTGGCCGAGATGTACGCCCCCGTGCTCATGGCGGCCCGGAGCACCCTGCGCGACGTCGAGATCGGCAACCCCCGCTGGGGTTCCGCGGAACTCTACGAAAGCAGCTGGCAGTCCGTCAGGATCGACGGCGGCAAGCTCGACTACCTGAACCTCCGCGGGTCCAGGCTCACAGACGTGCAGATCAGTGACTGCATCATCAGCGAACTGGATCTGGGTTCCTGCGCGGCGACCCGGGTGGCGCTGAAGAACTGCACCATCGGCACCCTCGACGTCGCCGGCGCCAGGCTCAAGGACTTTGACATCCGCGGCACCGACGTCCGTGCCATCAGCGGACTGGAAAGTCTCGCCGGCCTCGTGATCGACGACTACCAGCTCGGCCTGCTGGCCCCGCTCATGGCGAGCCATCTCGGCGTCGTCCTCGCGTAATCCGCAGGGCGTTGATTGACCCCCTTGCCGTGCCGTGTAATCTTTATAGAACGAACGGTCAGTAAATTGGCGCGCCAGCGGGTCGAAGGTGGACGCCGCCGCCGGTGGAGATGACAGAGACGTTTATCGCGTGAAGGGTGTACCCATGGCATCAGCAGCAGCAGGACCACAGGCATTTCTCGTAGGCGGCGCCCGCACTGCGGTGGGCCGTTACGGCGGGGCACTCTCCGCGGTCCGCCCCGATGACCTGGCGGCACTGGTGGTCCGCGAGGCTGTGGCCCGGGCCGGGCTGGACCCCGACAGCATCGACGAGGTCATCCTCGGCAACGCCAACGGCGCCGGCGAGGAAAACCGCAACGTCGCCCGGATGGCCACCGTCCTGGCAGGCCTCCCGCTGCACATCCCCGGCATCACCGTGAACCGGCTCTGTTCCTCCGGTCTGAGCGCCATCATCATGGCCAGCCACATGATCAAGTCCGGGGCCGCGGACATCGTCATCGCCGGCGGCGTCGAATCCATGAGCCGCGCCCCCTGGGTCCAGGAGAAGCCGCAGACCGCCTTCGCGAAGCCGGGGCAGATCTTCGACACCTCCATCGGCTGGCGCTTCGTGAACCCGCTGTTCCAGAAGGGCGAGCTTTCCCGCGGCGGGAAGATGACCTACTCCATGCCGGAAACGGCCGAGGAGGTCGCCCGCGTGGACGGCATCACCCGCGAGGACGCCGACGCGTTCGCCGTCCGCTCCCACGAACTCTCCCTCGCGGCCATTGCCGCCGGCCGCTTCGCCGACGAAATCGTCCCGGTCACGGTCAAGACCCGCAAGGGTGAAACCGTCGTCGACACCGATGAGGGCCCGCGCGCCGGCACCACCATGGACGTCCTCGCAGCCCTCCGCCCCGTCGTCGCCGGCGGCTCGGTGGTCACGGCCGGAAACTCCTCCACCCTCAACGACGGCGCCTCCGCCATCATCGTTGCCTCCGAATCCGCCATCGAACGGCTCGGCCTCACGCCGCGCGCCCGGATCATCGACGGCGCCTCCGCCGGCTGTGAACCCGAAATCATGGGCATCGGCCCCGTCCCGGCCACCCGGAAGGTGCTCGCGCGGACCGGTCTCAGCGTCGGCGACATCGGCGCTGTCGAACTCAATGAAGCCTTTGCCACCCAGTCGCTCGCGACCATGCGCCGGCTCGGCCTGGACCCCGGGATCGTGAACCGCGACGGCGGCGCGATCTCCCTGGGGCACCCGCTGGGTTCGTCCGGCTCACGGCTCGCGATCACCCTGCTGGGCCGGATGGAGCGCGAGGATGCCCGGATCGGCCTCGCCACCATGTGCATCGGTGTGGGCCAGGGCACCGCGATGCTGCTGGAGCGGGTGTAGTGGCGGCCGCCGCGACGGGTCTGGACCCGCAGGATTTCCGCACGCTGCTGATCGAGGAGCGCGGGGACCGGCTGGTGGTGCTCCTCAACCGGCCCGAGGTCCGCAACGCGATTGACCAGCAGATGGTCGACGAACTGCACGCCGTCTGCGCCGCGCTGGAGCAGACCCCGAAGGTGCTCATCATCGCCGGCACGGAGGGGGTCTTCGCCTCCGGGGCGGATATCGGCCAGTTGCGCGAACGCCGCCGCGACGATGCCCTGCAGGGCATCAACTCCACCATTTTTGTGCGGATCGCCAAGCTGCCGATGCCCGTCATCGCGGCCCTGGACGGTTTCTGCCTGGGCGGCGGCGCCGAACTCGCATACGCCGCGGACTTCCGGATCGGCACACCGTCGGTTCGGATCGGCAACCCGGAAACCGGCCTGGGCATCCTCGCCGCGGCTGGTGCGAGCTGGCGGCTGAAGGAGCTCGTGGGGGAGCCGGTGGCCAAGGAAATCCTGCTGGCCGGCACCGTGCTGCGCGCCGACCGGGCCCTCGCCGTGAACCTCATCACCGAGATCCACGAGGCACCCGAGCTGATGGCGGCGGCCCACGCCCTGGCCGACAGGATTGCCGGCCAGGATCCCCTCGCGGTCAGGATCACCAAGTCGGTGTTCCACGCGCCTGCCGAGGCGCACCCCCTGATCGACCAGCTGGCCCAGGGAATCCTCTTTGAATCCCAGGCCAAGTTCGACCGCATGCAGGCTTTCCTCGATCGAAAGTCTGAAAAGAAGTCAGCCAAGAAGTCCGAGCAGGATCCAGACCGGAAGAAGAACTGAAGATGAGCAACTCCGTACTTCCCGCGAACCTTCCCGCCACCGTCGGGGTCCTGGGCGGCGGCCGGATGGGCGCCGGCATCGCGCACGCCTTTCTGGTCAACGGTGCCAACGTCCTCGTCGTCGAGCGCGACGAGGCGTCGGCAGAAGCTGCCCGTGAGCGGGTGGAATCGGCGGCAGCCAAAAGCATTGAGCGCGGCGCCACGGACGGCAACCTGGACGAGATGGTCTCGCGGCTCGCGGTCACCGTGGACTACGACGATTTCAAGGACCGCCAGCTGGTCATCGAGGCCGTCCCCGAGGACTGGGACCTGAAGGTTACCTCGCTGCGGGGGATCGAGGAACGGCTGGCCGAGGACGCCTACCTCGCTTCCAACACCTCTTCCATCTCCGTCGACGCGCTGGCCCGCGAGCTGGCGCGCCCGCAGAACTTCCTGGGCCTGCACTTCTTCAACCCGGTGCCGGCGTCCACCCTGATCGAGGTCGTCCTCGGCGAGCACACCTCGGAGCAGCTGGCCCAGGCGGCCCGCGGCTGGGTCGAGGCGCTGGGCAAGACCGCCGTCGTCGTCAATGACGCCCCCGGCTTCGCGTCCTCACGGCTGGGCGTCGCGATTGCCCTCGAGGCGATGCGCATGGTGGAAGAGGGCGTGGCGTCCGCGGAGGACATCGACAACGCCATGGTCCTGGGCTACAAGCACCCCACCGGACCCCTGCGGACCACCGACATTGTGGGACTGGATGTCCGCCTCGGGATTGCCGAATACCTCGCCTCCACCCTCGGCGAGCGCTTCGCCCCGCCGCAGATCCTGCGTGACAAGGTGGCCCGCGGCGAACTCGGGCGCAAGTCCGGCAAGGGCTTCTTCGACTGGACCGCCTAGGTTCCAGGGACGTTAGTTGAGGATCCCGACGATGGATCCGACAAAGAAGAGCATCACCAGAAGCACCACCACGGCGATCATGATGATCCATATGTACTGGGCGAAGCCCCGGTCCTCGGGGATCCGCGGCCCCTGCGGTCCCACCGAGGTCCCCTCCGCCGGTGGTGTTTCACCGGGCGGCACGCCGCCGCCCGGTTCGAGACCGGTGAGCTTGTTCTCCAGGGGATCCGGATTCTGAGATGTCATGGTTTTCTCCTGTTCAACACAGCGCCGCTACAGCGATGCCTGGGAGTCGAGGGTCTTTTTCATTCCGTCCATGGCGGGGCCGGCGAGGGAGTTGAACGCCGGCCGGATAAACGGCTCGGCGGCCTTGAGCCAGCCCCTGAGCTGGAACTCCGCCGTGTAATCCACCTTGGAGCCCGTTCCGGACGGAGACACCTGGATGGTGTCCACGGAGATGAGCGACTTGTTCTCGCCCCGCAGCGTGATGCGGTTTGCCGTCAGTTCGATCACCTCGTAGGTCAGCGACTGGCGCTTGCCCCGGAACTCGGCTTCGGCGTGGTACCGGTGCCCGACGGCCACCGGCCCCGCGGAGAGCTTGTCCACCACAGGGGTTCCGGGATCCCATTCCGGGGTGTGCTCGAACGCTGACAAGTAGTCGAAGGCCCTGCCGGGCTCAAGGACGGACTGGACGGTGCCGGTAACTGTGATCATGGATCCAGCCTAACCAGCACGCCCGCAATGGCAATGGACCAGGGCCCGGACAGTGCACACTTGCCCGTGATCGCTTCCGCGACGGCGGACTGTGGCACCTCTGGTACACCAGTGTGCCCGCCCCGGAGCAGATGGCCGCCGAAATTGGACGGCGGCTCGCGCTTCAGGCGCAAGGGTCGATGCTGCCCTTCACCACACGGCTGATTGACCCCGCCACCGGAGGGCCGGGCCCGGTGATCGGCATGACCACGTACATGAACATCGACGCCGCCACGCCCCGGGTGGAGATCGGCTCCACCTGGAACGCGGCGTCCGCGCACGGCAGCGGCAGCAACCCGGACTGAGCGACCCAAAGCCGGGCTAAGCGGCATGAAGCGGCGCTAGCGGGCCGAATACGCCCCGGCCCTGCTCATCGCTTCGTAGTACGCTTTGTAGCCCTCAGCGTTCGGGTGGAAGTTGTCGGGGCTGCCCAGGTTGGCAAGGTCGAGGTTGATCCAAGGGTCCAACGAGTTGATGCCGTGGCCGGAGAAGTCGGCCCGGACGTCGACGTACTGTGCTCCGGTGGCCCCTGCAGCGGCGGCAATGGACCCGTTCAGCCCGTCAACCAGCAGAGTGGCCTTGTAGATGAACACGGACATCGGATCGGCCGGATTCAAGGGGACCGGATCGTAGAGGTACGGGTAGCCGGTCACCACAATCTCGGCGTTGGGCGCGGCGGCCTGGACGGTCTGAATCATTGCGATCACGTCGCCGGCCAGTTTCTGGCTGGAGATCTCGCCCACAGCGAAGTCGCTGGCAGCGTCACACGCCGGAGCGGCCGTGGGGTCGACCATGGCCGCGCCGCAGGCGATGAAGATATCCCCGACCTTGAGGTTATTGCCGCCGGCCGTGATGGTCACCAGCTCCGTGCTCTTGTTCAGCTGGCGCAGCTGCATGTTCACGACGTCCTGGGTCGTCTTGCCGCTGCAGGCCGCGTTGCGGATCAGCTTGATGGCTTTGACGTCAGCCGCGAGTTCGGAATAGGTGTTCTCGCTGCGGTAACAAATGTCATCCTGGTACGGTCCCGCTCCCTGCCCGGCGGCGTAGGAGTCTCCGAGTGCGATGTATTTGGTTTTGTCCCCGGCCTGGGCCGGGACCGCCGCGAGGCCGGCCGCCATGGCCAGGGTGGCGAGACCGGCAGCCAACGCCGTTCGCCGGCGTCGAAGATTCAGAGTTCCCATGGTGTTCCCCTCAGTATCACGCTGGTTCAGCGTCCCCTGCCGTGATGAGGTGTCAGTTCCGGCGGCCGGCGAGCTGAAAAGAGCCCGGCGGCTACCGGGATCAACGCCACCCTACGCGGAAGCCTGACCCCCGCACCATGCCAATGCACCCGTTGTGGAAACATTTCGTGAATCCTGCCCGTGGATTGGCGGCGACACCTGTGCTTAGCTGTCAAGATGACGAATCCTGCCGCGCCCGGTGGCCCAGCCACAGGGCGGACGCTGCCCGGGGCCATGGACTGGGACGGGGCGGTGAACGCCTGGCACGTCGGAGGCAGTGTGTTCCGGATGGGACGCCGCGAGTGGCTCACCGACGCGGGCTGGCGGCAGGCGCACGACGGCGGCATCCGGACGGTGATTGATCTCCGCAACCCGGACGAGATCCGCCGCCGCGAGACCGATCCGCGGGTGAGCGCCGAGATCCTGGCGGCGTTCGACATCGTGCACGCACCCACTGAGGACCCCGGCAACATCGAGTTCCGCGGGCTTTGCGTTCCCTACCTGAACGATCCGGCGAGATACGCGGACAATGCCCGGATCTTCCCGGAGAAGCTCGCCGGGGTGTTCAAGGCTGTCGCGGAGGCGCGCGGCGGCGTCGTGATCCACTGCTCGGCCGGCCGGGACCGCAGCGGTATGATCGCGGCCATGCTCCAGGACCTCGCCGGGGAGGGTGAGGACGCCATTGCCGGGGGCTACGAGCGGGCTGTGCGGGGCATCAACGAACACCATCGCGTGTCGGTTGTCCCGCATCCGCATGAGCGGTATCTGCCCGAGGAGGTTCTCGCGCCGCTGCTTGAAACGCGGGTGGAGAGCCTGCTGAGGTTTGTGCGTCAGGTGAAGACCGGGGAGTTCCTGCGCCACAATGGGGTCACGGACCCGGAGGCGACTGCCATTCTGGCCAAAATGGGGCGTTAGAGTAACCGGGTGAAGACACGGAAGTATCACCTGACAGTGCGGGCGGTGGCGGCTGCGGCCCTCGCGCTCGCGGGCTCGTTCCACGCCGTTCCTGCGTTGGCCGAAGCCGGGGGACCGGAGCCCGTTTCTGCAGCTTCGCTGGCGGTTCCGGCTGCCACCACGGCTCCGGTTCAGTCGACGACGGCGGGTGGCGCGGGGGCTAATGGGGCGGGAGTTCCCGTGACAGCACCGGCAGTGGGTCCCGAAGTGGCGCCCCCGGCAATCAGCGACACCGGACTCGCGGAAGCCGTGCGGCGGGACCTGGGCATGACGCTTGCGGAGTTCAACGCTGCGGGCCAGCTGGGCAGGACCGCCGCCGACGCCCTCCCGTCCCTGCAAGAGCTCCCCGGTTACCTGGGGATTCGCCTCCAGGACGGCCAAATCCTCATCGAAGGCAGCGGTGCCGAGCTTCAGGCCCGGGTAGATGAACTGAACGGGTCCGGAGGCGCGGCAGTGTTCGTCCTCGTGCTGCCGGCAGCTGACGCCTCCATTACTCCGGCCGTTGAGCCTTCGACGCCTCCGGCCACTGCACCCTATGCGGCTCCCGCCGCGGCACCCTCGGCTGCTGAGCTGCTCGCGACCAGCACCGAGCAGTTGTTCCAGGCCTACGTCCGCGAGGTGGGGCCGGCCGGACTGCAGGCCGTGGCCTACGCCGGGGAGAACTTCATAATCCGCACCGGCGGGACAAACACAGCCGAAGCCGGCTTGACCCAGGCCCCGGACCAGCAAGCAACCCCCGCCCCCGAGCCCGCATCCACGGCGCCCGGGAAGACCTCCCCGGCTGACTTCGTGGGCCGGTACGCCAACGTCGAGCTGGAGCAGGGGTCCCCGGTCACCACCGAAGCGGACGTCTTTGGCGGGGAGGGCTTCGCCGTTGACCGGCGGACCATCTGCTCGACGGGATTTGGCGCGTTCAATGCAGCGGGACTTCCGGTCGTGCTGACGGCCGGGCACTGCGCCGAGGACGGCACGGCACGGATCGCCGAACTGGAGCCGCCGACCTCCGCCACGGCAGGCGGATCGTCACCCCTGCCCCGCACGCTCGCGCCGCTCGGCAGCTTCGGCTTCAGCCAGTTCGGCGGACTCAATAACTCGCCGGTTCTGGACCCCCAATGGGAACCGGGCGATCCGGGAGACCCCGGGAACGTGGGCACGGACATCGCCGTCATTGACGGGCTCGACGGCGGAATCGCCCTGCAGCCGGCCGCGAGCACCTGGGCCGACGCGGCGAACCCGGGCGCCACCGCGGTGAAAATCATCGGCATGGTTGCCCCGTTCCAGGGCCAGGAAGTGTGCCGCTCCGGGCGGACCGATGGTTGGTCCTGCGGCCAGGTGGAGGAGACCGGCATCTATGTGGTGGGCGGACGAACCCCCGCAGCCGCGGACCTGCGCGCTTTCCGAGGCTTCCTGTCCAAGAACGTCCAGTCCCGCGGGGGCGACTCCGGTGGGCCCTGGATCAGCGGCAACTTTGCCGTCGGTTCCCATTCGGCCGGCGAGACGGCCGGGGATAACTTCGCCATCGCCACCACCCTCGAGGACGCCCTCACCAAGATCCCGACCGCCGTTCAGCTCCAGCTGTTTCTGAACAAGCCCGAGCTCGTGGCGCCGGAGGACCTGACCGTCCTGGCGGGCCAACGCATCACGGGCCGGGTCCCGGCCGCTCCGGCGTCGGCCGTGGCCGCCGGCTCGAAAGTCCGCCTCACTTTTGACAAGACTGACAAGCAAACGGTGGACGTGCCGGTCGACGCCAACGGAAACTGGGCTTTCCCCGCCCCCGAGAGCAACGGCCCACTGAGGTTCACGGCGGAGACGGTGAACGGATTCAGCAGCTCCGGGGGCGTTTCCCTGGTGGTCGAGGTCTCAGACCTGGCCGCACCGGTGATCATCTCACCCGCCGAGGGCGCGGCGCTGAACACCGTCACGCGCCTCGATGGCACCGGAACCCCCGGGCTCACGGTGAAACTTACGGGCGACATCAGCGGGACCGCAGTCGTCGCGGACGACGGCCAGTGGACCATTCCCATCGATGGAGCCGAACCCGGCCGATTCACCATCCGCGCCGTCCAAACATCCCCCGGCAAGGCGGACAGCCCTTCCGTCACGCGGAACTTCTCCATTGACGTCCCTGTCGTTGCACCCGTTGCCCCGGCCGAGCCCGTAGCGCCGGCGGTACCGGCAGCCCCGGCGAATCCGGCGGCGACCGGGATCACGGTGCTTCCGGCCGGCGCGAGCCAGCAGCCGGTTCTCCCGGCCGCCTCCGCTCAGCTGCCGGACACCGGCGCCGGTCCGGTACTCCCGACGGCGGGACTTGCCGGCGGCGCGATCCTCCTGGGCGGAGTCCTGCTGGCCGCCACACGGCGCCGGGCCGTCAGCTAGCTGCCGCTACTGGAAGTCAGCGAGCCACAGGTCCGGGCCGAACACCTCGTATTGGATGTCCTTCGCCGGCACCCCGCCGGCCACCAGCGCGCTCCGGACGGACTTCAGGAACGGCAGGGGGCCGCAGAGGTAATACTCAGCGTCGTCGGGGAGCTCCACCGCTCCGACGTCCATAAAGCCGGAGAACTCTGATCCGGACGCCGTCCCTCCCACGCTGGGATTCAGGAACCACGTCTTCAGCGTCCCGTCCGGCAGGGCCGCCAGATCCTCCCTGACCTGCCCCCGCAGCGGGAAGGACTCCTCGCTGTCATCGGCGTGCAGCAGTATCACCTGCCGCTGCATCCCTGACTTGACGAGGTGCGAGAGCATGCCGGCCATCGGCGTGATCCCGATCCCCGCGCTGGCCAGCACCAGGGGCCGGTCGGTGTACTCCAGCACCACGTCGCCGAAGGGTGCGGAGAGCACCACCTCGTCGCCCACCTGCACCTCGTTGTGCAGCAGCGTGGACATCTCGCCGTCGGGAGTGCCGAGTCCGTGGACCCGCTTCACCGCGAACTGGCGGTGCTGCCCGTCGTCGGCCTTCGTCAGGCTGTATTGCCTGGGCTGGTGGACGCCGTCGTGCATAACCATCTTGATGGTGACGTACTGCCCCGGCAGGGAGGGCTTGACCTCGCGCTCATCAACCCGCTCCACGACGAACCTGACGACGTCGGCCGTCTCCTGGATCCGCTGGGCCACCCGCCAGGTCCGCCAGATCGTGTCAGGGGTGAGGTGCACCGCATTGTACAGCCCGCGTTCCTTGTTGATGAGCATGTGCGCCATCAGCCAGTAGACCTCGTCCCAGGCTGCGGCGACCTCGGGTGTGACGGCATCCCCCAGCACGTCCACGATCGCCCACATGAGATGGTCATGGACGATCTGGTACTGGTCCGGCCTCAGCCCCAGCGAGACGTGCTTGTGGGCGACCCGTGACAGAAGGTGGTCCGGGACCTGGTCCACGTTGTCCACGAGCAGCCCGGCGAACGCCGCGATGGAACCGGCGAGTGCCTGCTGCTGGCGGCCGTCCGCCTGGTTTCCCCGGTTGAAAAGCCCGTCCAGGAGGTCCGGCCGCGCCTCGAACATGTGTTGGTAGAAGCGCTTGGCGATCTCCTCGATGTGTTCGCCGACGACGGGCAGCGTTGCCTTGATGACGGGAAGTGAGGTGTCTGAGAGCATGGTGGATCCCTTCCGGTGGAACCGGTTTTACCCGGCAGTGTCGGGTGAATCAGCACTTCCAAGCTAACAGTCCGGGTCCGGGGCCTTCCGGGTCCATTGGCCCTACAGCAACGGGCGGGATGGGTGTAGGCCTGACCAGCAGCGCATCCCGGGCCGGATGCGCTGCTGGGCAGGCATTCTATTCAGGACCGGGCCGACGGCTCAGCGGCCATGACGGTCGTGGCCACGCGGTTTGGAGTCGACCACCTGGACCGCAACGTCGAGGGTGCCGTCCTCCAGGCTGCCCCACGCGTACACAATCGTGTTCTGGCCCTCCGTGACCGGAATATCCGCCGGGCCGATCAGGGGCTCGGTGGTGCCGGCGGCCGCAACCGAGGCGGATACCGTGCCGGCCTCCAGCGTCAGCACCTCCTGCTCGGGGTTCTCCAGGTTCTCGATGACCGGGGTGTCGCCGGCAAGGACGTCGACGGCGGGCGCCGCCGCCACGTGCCGGACCGTCAGCTTGCCCTCGCCCTCAGGGCTGGCCTTGATGTTGTTCTTGAACAGGGTGGCAGTGGGATCCCCGGAGGCATCCAGGTGCGCCACGGCGGTGTAGTTCCGGCCCTCCTTGAGATGGACCTTGACCGGGCCGATCACCGCGTCGTCGGCGCTGGTGGCATCGGAGGCCGTGATGGCGATTTTGTAGCTGCCGCCGTCGAGCTCCAACGGGCCCGCGAGGGTGCCGGGCTCGAAGTCGTCCAGGGTGAGCTCGCCGTCCACCCACACATCCACGGTGAGGCCGGGTACGCCGTGCAGGACGGAAAGGAGGGCATCGTCGCCGTGGTGATTGCCGCCGTCGTGATTCCCGCCGGCCTGGGCCGGGGCGGCGAAAGTGAGCGCCGCCAGCATGGACAGGGCCCCGGCAGCATAAACGGATTTGCGCATTTCAAACTCCTCATTGAGTGCCCGGATCCGGGCGGTGATTTGCTTACACCCGTTACTACCGGCAGGGGCCCGCGTTTGGATGCAGCCGGTCGGAACTTTGCTGGCCCGGGGCACGCCGGGATTCGCCGGGATTCGCGGGGAGCGCCGGGGCGGGGGTCGCCGGAACTTTACGGCGACTCCGCAGCTCTGGGGCGAACTCGGCGGTCTCGCCCCGGCGGGCAGGCCTCCCCTGGACCTGCACTCAGCCCTTGCGGTCCAGCAGCAGGTTGGTGATCCGCAGGGTGCAGAGCCGTTCGCCGGCGGCGTTGGTGATCAGCACCTCGTGGGTGGTCACGGTGCCGCCGAGGTGGATCGGGGTCGCGGTGATCGTGATGAGTCCCCCGCGGGCGGACTTGTGGTGGGTGGCGGAGACGTCAACCCCGACGGCGGTCTTGCCCAGGGTGCTGGCATGGATGACCGCGGCCCAGGAGCCCACCGCTTCCCCGACGGCCAGCGAGGCGCCGCCGTGCAGCAGCCCGAAGGACTGCCGGTTGCCCTCCACCGGCATGGTCGCCACAACCCGTTCAACCGATTCCTCAACGATCTTCACGCCCATCTTTACGTCGAGCTCGCCGAGGGTGATCTTCCACAGCTCGGTACTGCGGGGCTCGGGCGTCATAACGTCTCCTCTGTGGCCGGAAATCCAGGGGTTCCGGCGGGTCAGTGCCGCCGCAGCTAGTGTGCGGCAGGCCTCATTCATGTACTGTAGACATATTACCGAACGGACGGTCAGTAATGCTGGCCGTGTTGATCTTGCCCCTGTTGGAAGGACCCGTCAACGATGACCACCACTGCAACTGCTCCGGAACCCACAGTAGACACTGTCGAGATCGTTCCCAGCTTCATCCGGGATTCCTGGTGGACCCCCGACGCCGGCTCCGCAGCCGGCGCCGCGTCCGTCCTGGACGCCAGCACCGGTGAACTCCTCGCCAAGGTCAGCACCGCGGGGCTCGACCTCGCCGCCGTCGTGGACTACGGACGCACCACCGGCCAGGCGGAACTCGGCAAGCTGACCTTCCACCAGCGCGCGCTGAAGCTCAAGGAGCTCGCGCAGTACCTGAACGGCCGCCGCGAGGAGTTCTACGCGCTCTCCGCCCAGACCGGCGCCACCAAGATCGACTCGATGGTCGACATCGACGGCGGCATCGGCGTGCTCTTCACCTTCGGCTCCAAGGGCCGGCGCGAACTCCCCAACGCCCAGGTGATTGTGGACGGGCCCATGGAGGTGCTCTCCAAGGACGGCTCCTTCGCCGGCGAGCACATCTACACCCGCATCCCCGGCGTTGCCGTGCAGATCAATGCCTTCAACTTCCCGGTGTGGGGCATGCTCGAGAAGCTGGCCCCCGCGTTCATCGCCGGCGTGCCCACAATCGTCAAGCCCGCCACCCCCACCGGCTACGTCACCGCCGCCGTGGTCAAGGCGATCATCGAATCCGGCATCCTGCCCAAGGGCTCGCTGCAGCTGATTTCCGGCTCGGTCCGCACCCTGCTGGACCACCTCGACTACCGCGACATCGTGGCCTTCACCGGCTCCGCAACCACCGCCAACACGCTCAAGTCCCACGCCAACGTGGTCAAGGGCGGGGTCCGCTTCACCTCGGAAACCGACTCCCTGAACGCCTCGATCCTGGGCCCGGACGCCGTCAAGGGCACCCCGGAATTCGACGCCTTCATCAAGTCCCTTGTCACCGAGATGACCGCCAAGGCCGGCCAGAAGTGCACCTCGATCCGGCGGGCCATCGTGCCGCAGGAACTGGTGCAGGACGTCATCACCGCCGTGGGGGAGCGGATCCAGCAGCGCATCGTCCTCGGTGACCCGCGCGCCGAGGGCGTCAACATGGGCGCCCTGGCGTCCCGGGAACAGCTCGCCGATGTCCGGGCCGCCGTCCAGTCCATGCTCGACGCCGGCGGCGAACTCGCGTACGGCACCCTCGATTCGCCGAAGGTCACCAGCGCGGACGGCACGGTCGGCGTCGTCGACGACGGCGCGTTTATGTCCCCGGTGCTGCTGAGCTGGGCAGATCCGGAAGCCGACGAGGTCCACTCGCTGGAGGCCTTCGGCCCGGTCTCCTCGGTGATCGGCTACACGGACCTGGCCGACGCCGTCCGCCTCGCCGCCCGCGGCGGCGGCTCGCTCGTCGCCTCGGTCTGCACGAATGACCCCGACGTCGCCCGCGAACTCGTCACCGGCATCGCCGCGCACCACGGCCGTGTGCACATGCTCAACCGCGAGGACGCCCGCAGCTCCACCGGCCACGGCTCACCCGTCCCGCACTTGGTCCACGGCGGTCCGGGCCGCGCCGGCGGCGGCGAGGAACTCGGCGGCATCCGCTCCGTGCTGCACCACATGCAGCGCACCGCCATCCAGGGCTCGCCGAACATGCTGACCGCGGTCACCGGCGTCTGGCACACCGGCGCCGACCGCAACTTCACGCTCGAGACCGAGGGCCAGCACCCGTTCCGGAAGCACCTGAGCACCCTGCACATCGGGGATGCGATCCGCTCCGGGCTGCGCGAAGTGACCCTGGACGAGATCACGAAGTTCGCCAACTCCACCGGCGACACCTTCTACGCCCACACCAACCAGGAGGCAGCCGCGGCCAACCCGTTCTTCCCGGGCATCGTGGCCCACGGCTACCTGCTGCTGGCCTGGGGCGCCGGGCTGTTCGTGGAGCCCGCGCCGGGCCCGGTGCTGGCGAATTACGGCCTGGAGAGCCTGCGTTTCGTCACTCCGGTGGCCGCGGGCGACTCCATCCGGGTCACCCTGACCGCCAAGAAGATCACCCCGCGCGAGACCGACGAGTACGGCGAGGTGGCCTGGGACGCCGTCCTGACCAACCAGAACGACGAAATCGTGGCCACCTACGACGTCCTCACCCTCGTGGAGAAATAACCCTGCCCGGCGCTGACACCCTTGCCCGGCGCTGACACCCTTGCCCGGCGCTGACACCCCTGCCCGGCGCAGACACCCCTGCCGCCGAGCCCTCGAGGTGAGACTTGGCGCCCATTGTCCACGCGGACATGGGCGCGAAGTCTCACCTCGACGCGTATCTTCCCTTTACTTGGAAGTGGGACCTGCGGCCAGGACACGGTTCCGGGTCCGTCCGGTCGCTGCGGCGATGAGGCGTTCCAGCGGTCCCCGTCCCCATGATTTCTGCCAGAGGACGGCGAACACGAGCGCGGCGGCCACCTGGATACCCCAGGAGAGATAGGGCAGGTCCGCCAGGAAACCGCTGGCAAGGACCAGGAGATGGGTCGAGTAGAGGGTCAGGGTCATGGTGCCGGCGGCCGCCAGGGGCGTGAGGACACCGGAGATGGCAGGAGCGGCCAGCAACACGGCTCCGAGGACGGCCAGGGATATTCCGATGGTGAGGAGGAAATCGAGGGGCGTGGTGGAATGTGGTGCCACGATCGTCAGCCACCACCAGGAAGTCGTCGGCAGGCTGGGGTCGGGTCCCCAGATGAGAATGTCGTTGATGGTTTCGGCGGAGAGTGCGGGGGTTGCTGCCGTGATGGCCTTCAGCCCGCCCAGTGGCCCCAGGGCAAGGACTGAGGCCAGCCAGGCGCCCACGGCCAGGGCGGCCCCGCCGATCAGCAGCCGGACCTGGATCCGGGCCTCCATGAGGTCCAGGCGTCCCACAGCCAAGCCGGCGCAGATATAGGCCATCCACGGCAGTGCCGGGTAGGCCCCGGTGAGCAGCATTTGGCTGGAAAACGCGGCGGGATCGGCAATGGCCGTGGAAAACGTGGGGTCGGACCCCGGCATGGGAAGCCGGTCCTGCAGGGCCTGCATGATGACAGGACTGTATAGCGCGAAGGCCAGAGCCGCGGCAGCCGCCAGAGGGAAGGAGAACCCCAGCAACGGGATCGCCAGAAGGAACATCACGCCGTAATAAGCCAGGATGATGTAGGCGGGCATATCGAAGTACGCGATGGTCAGACCGAGTCCGAGGATGAGCAGCCCGCGGACAGCAAGGGAAGCCCTCGCCGCGGTGAGGGGACGCCCCCGCAGCGGCTGCCGGCCGCCGGAGGTGAGGGCCAGTGTGACCCCGGCCAGGACCGCAAAGAGCGCCGCCGATTTGCCGGCGAACAGCGACCAGCTGAGCGTGGGTTGGAAGTCCTCCGTCCAGGCAGGCAGCACGTGGACGGCCATCATCCCGATCAGGGCGATGCCACGGACCGCATCCAGGCCCATGAGGCGCCGCTTGGTTTGAGTCCCGCCGGTTGCCTGCGCCACGGAGTCTGAGCCTGCCGGCGTGCTGGGCCCGGGCATGCTGGGCCCTGGCGTGCTGGGCCCGGGCACGGAAAACTCCCCGCCAGTGCTGGAGCGATCGGATGCATCCAAAGAGCTTCTCCCAAGAAGGTGTAGACGAAAATATGCACGTCGTGCCCGATAACCGGTGCAGGGTCCAGCTCACCAGCACGTGCTGTGCCTGCATGCTGGGAAACCTGTGGATTGGCTGTGGAAGCCGCAGCCCGTGGCTGCGGACGGACAGCCCTGCCGGCTCACCCAAGGGCCGCCGCGTAGCCCCGCCATCTATTCCTGTCCTGTTCGGGCAGGTCTTCCCAAAGCAGGGCCGGGGGCATAAAGAGACCGGCCAGACAGCGGGACCGTTCCGCATAAAGCTCCCGGCCGGGATCGCGCTGCAGTGCAACAGACGGTTGGCAGTACCCCGTCGTTGCCGGCTCCAGAGGGAGGCCGGCAGCGGCGGGAATATGTTCCAAAGTACGCACTTTCACTCCTTCAAGTCGGTCCATCAGCTCCAGATACTTCATATCCTCCGCGGGTCGGCTGTGGGGGCGCTCTGGCCTTGCTGTGGAGGGGCTGTGCAAGCAGCGGCGCCCGAAGGGTTCCTTGGGCAGTGCCCTGACGGCGTCCGCCAGCGTTACCGGAGCTCCGGGGCCGATATTTCCAGGCTCTTTCCGCCCCGGACCGGCGTAAAATCATGTTCGTAGGAGGTGGCGAAATGACCCTAGTTCTCAACAAGGCCACAACGGTCCTGCCAGTCGATGATGTCGAGCGCGCCCACCGCTTCTATGCGGACACCCTGGGCCTGCCTCACCGTGGAGTGACAGACGACGGAAGCGACCTGTTCGGCAGCGACGGCGGCCCCATGCTGCAGTTGATGCCCGTCAGGGACGGAAAACATTCCGAGCACACGACCCTGAGTTTTGAAGTCTCCGAGATCGAGCGGACCGTCCAGGAAATGGAGTCCAAGGGCGTCCAGTTCCAGGACTACGACCTGCCGGACCTCAAGACGGAAAAGCACATTTGTACAACGGATTCGGAGAAGTGCGCATGGTTCATGGACACCGAGCACAACATCCTCTGCGTCCACGAGAACATCACCGCGCCGGCTGATTACCAGCTCTAGCCGGCAGCCGCACCCGCGTAAGGAACAGCGCCTCGGCCTCTGCCGGGGCGCTGTTCCGTGCCGCGGGAGGGCGCGGGGGGGCGGACTACTGCGGGACGTGGAGGCCGTGGAAGGCCATGGTGATGACGTCGTCGGCCAGCTTCTCGGGGGAAAGGGAGCCGCCGGGCTTGTACCACTCGACGATGGAGTTGATGGTGCCGAAGAGCAGCCGGGTCACGGTGCGGGGGTCGATGTCCTGGCGGAGTGACCCCTCGTCGCGGGCGGCGGAAATCAGGGCCGCCACCTTGTGGTCGAAGGTGCGACGTCGTTCCATCGCGTCGCGCTCCATCTCGGTGTTGCCCCGGAGCCGCAGCAGCAGGGTGACGAACGGAAGCCGCTCCACCAGCACCGAGATGGTCTCGCGGAGGACGAACTCCAGCCGGGCCTCGGCGGAGCCGGTCTGGGCCTGCGGCTGGTCCAGGATGCCCTCAAGGCCGCCCAGGGCGTGGTCCAGGGCGAGCTTCAGGAGATCGCCCTTGGACGGCACGTGGTGGTAGATGGCTGACTTTGAGATGCCCAGGTTCTCAGCGAGGATGCCCATGGACGTGGCGTCGTAGCCGTGGCGGTTGAAGACGTCGACAGCGATCACCAGGACCGACTGCTGGTCATAACCGGGTCGGCCGCGTTTGGTGGTGGCTGCTGTTGTGGGCATACTCGCTAGTTTCTCACGATCAGGAGATCAGTCAGCCCGCCGGGCGGCCGCCCGGGCCGGCCCGGCGGGCTGGACACGATGTGCTCAGGCCTTGGGACGCATGTCGTAGATCCGGCGGAGCTTGCCGTTGGACCGCTCCAGGGAGCCGGGTTCGACGACGTCGACGGCGCAGGAGGAGCCGACGTGGATCTTGATCTGCTGCGTCAGGACCTTGGCCGCGGCCGCGCCGCCCTCGATCGTGACGGACTCGCGGCGTTCAATCTTGACGGTCATCTGGTCCATCCGATGGCCCTCGGGGCGGGTGAGCTCGAGCTGGAAGTGCGGGCTCAGCTCGGGGATGCGCAGCGCGATCTCCTCGATCTGCGAGGGGAACAGGTTCACGCCGCGCAGGATGATCATGTCATCGCTGCGGCCGGTGATGCGGCCCATGCGGCGGTGCGCGGGGCGGGCCGTGCCGGGCAGCAGCCGGGTGAGGTCCTTGGTGCGGTACCGGATGATGGGCAGCGCTTCCTTGGTGAGCGAGGTGAAGACCAGCTCGCCGGGTTCGCCGTCGCCCAGGACCACGGAGGGGTCGAAGGCGTCGATGATTTCGGGGCGGAAGTGGTCCTCCCAGATGTGGCTGCCGTCCTGGGTTTCCACGGCCTCGCCGGCGACGCCGGGCCCCATGACCTCGGAGAGACCGTAGATGTCGCAGGCCTTGATGTTCATGGTCACTTCGAGCTCGTGGCGCATCTCCTCGGTCCACGGCTCGGCACCCAGCACGGCGAACTTGAGCGAGGTGGAGGCCGGGTCGATGCCCTGCTTCATCATCGCGTCGGCGATGGTCAGCAGGTAGGTCGGGGTGGCCAGGATCGCGTCGGGCTTGAAGTCCTGGATGAGGGTGATCTGGCGTTCGGTCTGGCCGCCCGAGATCGGGATGACCGTGCAGCCGAGCGCCTCGGCGCCGGCGTGGGCGCCCATGCCGCCGGTGAACAGGCCGTAGCCGTAGGCGTTGTGGACCTTCATGCCGGGACGGACGCCGGAGGCGCGCAGCGAGCGTGCCACGAGCTTGGCCCAGTCGGCGAGGTCCTTCTTGGTGTACCCGACGACGGTGGCGCGGCCCGTGGTGCCGGAGCTCGCGTGGATGCGGGCCACCTCGTGCTGCGGCACGGCGAACATGCCGAAGGGGTACTCCAGGCGGAGGTCTTCCTTGGTGGTGAAGGGGAACTTGCCCAGGTCGGAGAGCTCGCGCAGGTCGGTGGGGTGGATGCCGGCCTCATCGAACTTGCGCTTGTACAGGGGCACACGGTCGTAGGCGTAAGCCACGGTGTGCTGCAGGCGGCTGAGCTGCAAGGCCTCAAGCTCGTCGCGGGAAATGGTTTCTTCGCGGTCCAGGACAGCATCACTGGTGGCTGCGACGGTTTCTTGGGTCATCTGGGGTTCCCTGCTTCTATTTCTTGGAGATGGTGCGGCTGCGGCCGCGGAACTCGGCGACGAGTTCGCCCGGGAGGATGTCGGTGGGGAGTCCGCCCGGGACCGTGGCGGCGGGGGAGGGCGCTGTGTGCGGCGCGGTGCCCGCGACGGGATCCGCGGCGTAGATCTGGATGTCGTAGAGGCCGCTGCGTCCGGTGCTGGCGCGGCGGTTGGCGACGGCGGTCAGCACCTGGCCGCGGAAGGCCGGCTTGAGGAAGTTGATGTCGACGCCGGACGCCACAGTGATGTTGCCCTCGTCAGCCGGGCTCGGGTGGGTCTGGTTGCAGGCCAGCGCGAAAGCAGTGTCGCCGAAGGCGAAGATCATTCCGCCGTGGGCCATGCCGAATCCATTGAGCATTTCCTGCCGGAGCGTCATGCGGATCGTGGCATGTCCGTCGTCCAGTGCCACAACCTCGATGCCCATCCACTCCGAGGCGTAGTCGTCTTTAAGGATGGGGTGGGTGCCACCGGTAATCGTCAGTTCAGCCATGCGTCGTTGCCTCCAGCTTTATTTACCGAATGTTCATTAGGTAATCCCATTTAGGGGCCTTCTGTCAAGAGCTGGCGGCCGCATGAAGGTCTGGGGGGACACGGCGAAGCGTCCGGAAAACGCTGCGAAACGCTCGGAAACGAGCCGCAAACCACGGGAAGCGCGGCCCGGTAAGGCCGCCCGCCGGCCCGGTAAGGCCGCCCGCGCGGCCCGTCAGCCCGCCCGTCGAACCGGCCGGCGAAGTCCGGGGGTCAGTTCCGTTCGAAGGTCAGGGACCAGGGTTCGCTTCCGCGGCCGGTCTGGGTCCAGCCGTCTTCCCGGATGTCTCTGACGAGTTCCTCCAGGCTGCGGGTCATGCCCGGGGCCCATGTCTCTTCCGGCGGAACCGGCGAGACCGGCGTCGGGGACATGAAAGTGGAGCTCGAATAGCGGACCTCGTCGGCCACCCGCCCGACGAACCGGAGCTGCGTGCTCCCCGTCTGGGACGAGAGGGTGGTGAGTAGGCGGGCCCACCAGGCTGTGCCGCCGATGTCCTGCAGTTCAATATGAAGCGTTTCCACGAGGTCCTCCGCTCGGCGCTGGTCCCCCTCACACTGGCTGGCGGGGCGCCGGCCGGGCAAGGGGCCAAGGTCCTGCGGGCAGCCTCCGGGCGCCGCATGGAGAAACGGCAGCAACGCGTGAAAGTATGGAGGGACCGAGCACCAGCACAGCAAAGGGCGAACAATGGCCAAAGGCATCTATGTCAGCGCGACCACCCCGGGCTCCGGGAAGTCGCTGATAGCCCTGGGGCTGGCTGACACCCTGCACCGGCACGCGGACCGTATCGGGTTCTTCAAACCCGTGGTCAACGGCCACGACGCCGCGTCGGACCCCATGGTGGCGCTGATGAAAGCCCGGTTTAACCTCGACGACGAGCGCTGCCGTGGCGGGCTGACGTTCCTCGAAGTCCGCAGCCTGCTCGCCGAGGGCAAGCGCGAGGAGATCGACTCGCGCTGCGTGGAGATCTTCGCTGAAATGGCCCGGCACTGCGACGTTGTGATCGTGGAGGGGACCGACCTGACAGGCCAGGACGCCGCCGTCGAGTTCGACCTCAACGCCCGGCTGGCCAACAATCTCGCCGCCCCGGTTGTCGCCGTCGTCGGTGCGAAGGGCCGCACCGTTGCCGAGACCGTCGACGCCGTCGAGGTGGCCCGTAAGGAACTCGTCGCGGAGCGGTGCACGCTGCTGGCCATCATGGTCAACCGCGCCGATCCGGAGGACCTCGAGGCCATCGCTGCCGCGGTCCGACCCAGCGCCTCCGGCCGTCCCGTGTACGTCCTGCCCGAGCTGGAGGAGATCGCCAGGCCCACCACCGGCGAGGTGGCCGCCGCCTTGGGGGTCGGCCAGGTGGCCGGCCTGGCGGACCTGGAACGCGACGTGCGGTCGGTGAAGGTGGCGGCCATGAGCGTGGCCAACTTCCTGCACGTGCTCGACGACGGCGCGCTGGTGATCGTCCCCGGTGACCGCGCCGACGTGCTCGTCGCCTGCCTGGCGTCCTCGTTCTCGCCGGAGTTCCCGGTGCCCTCCGCCCTGATCCTCACCGGCGGACTGGCCCCGGGACCCACCATCTACTCACTGCTGGCGCAGGCACCGTTCCCGATCTTCGCCACCCCGGACGACACCTATGTGACCGCCAAGCAGGTCTCCGAGGTGCGCAGCGAGATCTGGTCCGGGCACCGCCGCAAGGTGGCGTCCGCCCTGGGCCTGTGGGCGCGCCGGGTTGACGAGGCGGAGCTGCTGGAGCGGCTGCACCTGCCGCGGCTGGAGCGGATGACGCCGCTGCGCTTCCTGCACGACCTGATTGAGCGGGCCCGCTCCGAGCGCCGCCACATCGTGCTGCCGGAGGGCACGGATGTCCGCATCCTGCGTGCCGCGGAAATCCTGCACCGCCGCGACGTCTGCGAGCTGACCGTGCTGGGCCGCGAATCCGACGTCCGCGAGCTCGCCTCCACCCAGGGCATCGACCTCTCCGGCATTAACATCATCGACCCCGCCACCTCGGAGCTGCGCCAGGGGTTCGCGCAGAAATACGCGGAGCTGCGGGCGCATAAGGGTGTGGACCTGGCGAAGGCCCTGGAACTCATGCTGGATGGGAGCTACTTCGGCACCATGATGGTCCAGCTGGGTGTGGTGGACGGGATGGTCTCCGGCGCCGCCCACACCACCGCGCACACTATCCGGCCGGCGCTGGAGTTCGTCAAAACGCGCGACGGCGTCAAGATCGTCTCGTCCGTGTTCCTGATGCTAATGCCGGACCGGGTGCTGGTCTACGGCGACTGTGCCGTGAATCCGGAGCCCAACGTGGAGCAGCTCGCGGACATCGCACTGGCCTCGGCGGAAACCGCAGCCCAGTTCGGTGTGGAGCCGCGGGTGGCCATGCTGTCCTATTCCACCGGCGGCTCGGGCGCCGGCGAGGCCGTGAACGCGGTCCGCCAGGCCACCGAGCTTGTGCGCGCGCGCCGCCCGGACCTCGCGGTGGAAGGGCCCATCCAGTACGACGCCGCCGTCGACGCCGCCATCGCCGAGTCGAAGATCCCCGGTTCGTCCGTGGCCGGCCAGGCGACCGTCTTCATCTTCCCGGACCTCAACACCGGCAACAACACCTACAAGGCGGTCCAGCAGTCCTCCGGGGCGGTCGCCGTCGGGCCCGTGCTGCAGGGCCTGCGCAAGCCCGTCAACGACCTCTCGCGCGGCTGCACCGTGGAGGACATCGTCAACACGGTGGCCATCACCGCCATCCAGGCGCAGTCCGCGGAGCGGGACTCTGCAGAGCCCGCGGCCGAGCCGGCCCCCGCGGCGGAGCCGGACTCCGCAAAGCCCGCCGCCGAGCCGGCCCCCGCGGCCGCCCATGCCTAGCCAGCCGTTGTCTGGCCGGCTGTTGTCCGGCCAGCCGTTGTCCGGCCAGCTGTTGTCCGGCCGGCTGTTGTCCGGTCAGCTGTTTTCCGGCTCCACCGGGCTGTTGGGCTCCTCCTGCTTGGCAGGCTCATCGGCCAGGCCCGCCGGCGTGAGATCCAGGTCCTCCAGGTTCTCGGGGGCCCCGGCGGCTTCTCCGGTCTCGGCGGCCTTGACGGTCCCCGTGTCGTCCAGGGCCGGGTTCGCGCCTTCGACGCCGGTGGGATCCGGCTTGCCGGAACCGCTCGCCGGCTCGGTGCCCTCCGGCTCCGTGCTCGCTGCCTGGGTCGTGTCGTCAGTCATGAAAGTCCCTTTCGTGAGTTCTCCAGTTGGTCCGCCGACTCTAGGCGCCCGCCGCGGCTTTCGCAACGAAGGGGCGCCCCCGCCCGTCCGGCAAACGACAGTCCGGCAATTTATAGTGGGTCCCACGGAGCGCTCCGCCAGGCTCTTCCGTGATGCCCGTCCCGGCGCGCCCTCCGGGGTCAGCGCAGAAGCCAAGGCGTAGGAGGCCCCATGCTCGTGCTCGTTATCAACTCAGGCTCGTCCTCGCTCAAGTACCAGGTCCGCGACGTCGAGGCCGGCAGTGTACTCGCCGAGGGGCTGGTCGAGAAGATCGGGATGGGCACCGGCGGCGGGGGCGACGGTGAGATCGAAGGCCCCCGCGACCACGCCGAGGCGCTGGAACAGGTGGACGCCGAGATCCACGCGGCCCTTGGCGGCCGGGTGCTCGACGCCGTCGGGCACCGGGTGGTGCACGGCGGGGAGCGCTTCGCCGAGCCGGTCCTGGTCACCAACGAGATCACCCGCGCCATCGAGAGGCTCAATCCGCTGGCGCCCCTGCATAACCCGGCGAACGTGCTTGGCATCCGCGCGATCTCGAAGAAGTGGCCGGACATGCCGCAGGTCGCCGTGTTCGACACCGCCTTCCACCGCACCCTGCCCGAGCACGCCTGGCGCTACGCGGTGCCGGAGGAGCTCTATACCAATCACGGGATCCGCCGCTACGGCTTCCACGGCACCTCGCACGAATACGTCGCGCACCGGGCGGCGGCGCTGCTGGATGTCCCGCCGGAGGAGTTCGACGCCGTGATCGCCCACCTGGGCAACGGGGCCTCGGTCACGGCGATCCGCGGCGGCCAGTCCGTCGACACCTCCATGGGCTTCACCCCGCTGGAGGGCCTCGTGATGGGCACCCGCTCCGGGGACCTGGACCCGTCCATCCTCGTTTTCCTCGGCCGGGCCGGCTGGTCCCCGGAGGACCTTGACGCCATGCTCAACCGCCAGTCCGGACTCAAGGGCCTGGCCGGCAACAACGACATGCGCTCGGTCGTGGAGGCCGCGGAAGCCGGCAACGCCAGGGCGGCCATGGCGCTCGCCGTCGCCTCTTACCGGCTCGCGAAGTACATCGGCGGGTATCACGTGGCCGTCGGCGGGGCGAAGGCCCTGGTCTTCACGGCCGGGATCGGGGAGAACTCGCACCAGTTCCGGGCCCTCGTGGCGGAACGGCTGGGCGCCCTGGGCGTGGAGCTCGACGCCGGCCTGAACCGGGAGCGGTCCAAGCAGCCCCGAATGATCTCCGCGCCCTCCTCGGCCATCCCGGTGCTCGTGGTGCCGACCGACGAGGAGCGCGCGATCGCCGAGGCAACGGCCGCCGTCGTCAGCCACTCATAGGTTGCCCCGCAACTGCCCCAACTGGCTGGCAGTTGTGGGCCGTTTTGAGCGTCCATAACGGCGTCAGCTGCCAGTCAGATGGGTGACGGGGAGCGTTGGGACCATGACGGAAGCCAAGCTCCTTCCTGCGCTGCCCCTCCGCACCGAACGGCTGGTGCTGCGCCGCTTCGAGGCCGGGGACCTGGACGCGTACCACGCCTGCCATTCGCTGCCCGAGACCGCGCGGTTCCTGCCCGGGGAGGCGAAGAGCTACACGAAGTCCATGGAGTCTGTGGGCAAGTACGCCAACTTCGTCTTCGGGAAGGAGGGCGACTGGATCTGCCTGGCCATCGAGGCTGCGGACTCGCCCGGTCTGCTCGGCGAGGTGGTGCTGAAGCGGCTGCCGGGCTGCGGCCAGGCCGAGATCGGCTGGAGCCTCGCCCCGGAAGCCCGCGGCCGGGGGATCGCCACCGAGGCCGCCGGGGCCCTGCTGCAGCTCGGCTTCGGGGAACTCCGATTCCACCGGATCAACGCCAAGCTCGATGCCCTGAACACGGCCTCCGCGGCGCTGTGCGAACGCCACGGCATGCGGCTGGAATCCACCCAGGTGGACAAGTGGCACGACAAGGGACGCTGGGCCACGGAAGTCGTCTACGCCATCCTTGAGCACGAATGGGCGTCCCGGCAGCCCGCGCAGGACCCGCCGTCCCGGCAGCCCGCGCAGGACCCGCCGGGCTGGGGACCCGCCGGGTTGACGCAAATGGCCGCCACGCTGCGCGCCGGGGCACCCATCTGACACGAATGGCCGCTAAACGGGTGGGTTTAGCGGCCATTTGTGGCGAATCGACGGAGTGCGGACCGGTACGTCCGCAGTGGTGCACCCATCTGACACGAATGGCCGCTACGCTGCGCGCCGGGTGCACCCATCTGACACGAATGGCCGCTACGCTGCGCGCCGGGTGCACCCATCTGACACGAATGGCCGCTACGCTGCGCGCCCGCCACCCATCTGACACGAATGGCCGCCACGCTGCGCGCCGGGTGCACCCGTCTGACACGAATGGCCGCTACGCTGCGCGCCGGGGCACCCATCTGACACGAATGGCCGCCACGCTGCGCGCCGGTGCACCCATCTGACACGAATGGCCGCTACGGGAGGTCCCATAGCGGCCATCTGTGGCAAACGGGTGCAGAAACCGCTCAGCAGTTGGCGGTGCAGGACCGGCTCAGTAGCTCGCGGGGGTGCCAGCGCCCACGGGCCGGATGAACTCCGCGGCGAGGGCCTCGGATCCGCGGGCCAGCAGCGCCACATCGGCGCCCACCAGCACAAACGAGGCCCCCGTGGCCAGGTAATGGTGCGCGGTGGCGGGATTGAAGGCGTTCACCCCGGCGGGTTTGCCGGCCGCCGTCGCAGCGGCCAGGCAGTGCTCGACGGCGGCGCGCACCCGGGGATGTTCCTGCTGGCCCAGCAGACCCATGGAGGCCGCGAGGTCCGAAGGTCCCAGGAAGATGCCGTCCACGCCGTCCACGGCGAGGATCCCCTCCACCGCGTCAACAGCCGCCGTCGACTCGATCTGGACGGTGACGCTGATCGTCTCGGAGGCCCGGGCGAGGTAGTCCGGGACCCGGTTCCAGCGTGCGGCGCGCGCCAGGGCGGAACCGACGCCGCGCACGCCGTGCGGCGGGTAGCGGGTGGCGGCCACGGCGGCCTCCGCCTCGGCCACCGAGTTCACCATGGGGATCAGCAGGTTCTGGACACCGAGGTCCAGGTATTGCTTGATCACCACGGTGTCGTTCACCGGCGGTCGCACCAAAACCTGGACCGGGTACCCGTGGATGGCCTGCAGCTGGGCCAGGATCGATTCGAGTCCGTTGGGGCTGTGTTCGGCGTCCACCAGCAGCCAGTCCAGGCCGGAGCCGGCGCAGAGCTCGGCCACCAGGGGGCTGCCGGAGCAGACCCACATCCCGGCCAGGGGGCGGCCGGCTGCGCCGGTTTGGTTGCGCAGGGCGTCCCGGAACGTGGGGTCGGGTTCTACTCGAATCGGCATGTGACAACTCCCAACGGTCCGTAGTCGGCGTGGACGGTATCACCCTTGTAGACCCAGAGGGGCCGGGTGAAGGAGCCGGCGAGGATGATGTCGCCGGCCTTCATGCCGTCACCGTGGGCGGCGATTTTGTTGGCCAGCCAGTGGACGCCGTTCGCCGGGTGGTCCAGGACCCCGGCGGCGACGCCGGTTTCCTCCACGGTCTGGTTCTTGTAGAGGATGGCCGAGACCCAGCGCAGGTCCACGGTGTCCGGGCGGACCGGGTTGCCGCCGATCACCATGGCCCCCATCGCGGCGTTGTCCGAGATGGTATCCACGATGGTCCGGCCCTCCATTTCGATCCGGGAGTCCAGGATCTCCAGGGCCGGAATGACGTAGTCCGTGGCGTTCAGGACGTCGAAGATGGTGCAGCCCGGACCGGACAGGTCCTTCTTCAGCACGAACGCCAGCTCAACCTCCACCCGCGGATGGCTGTACTGGTCCCAGGCCACGGAGCAGCCCGTCTCCAGCACCATGTCATCGAAGATGGCGCCGTAGTCCGGCTCGGTGATGCCGGTGGCGGCCTGCATCGCCTTGGAAGTGAGGCCGATCTTACGGCCCACCAGCTTCCGCCCGGCGTCCTCGTTCCGGCGCCGCCACAACTGCTGGACGGCATAGGAGTCCTCCACCGTCATTCCCGGATAACGGGCGGTCAGGCGGGGAACCGGCGTCCGGCTCCGGCCGGCCTCCAACAGCTCATCAGCGATTGCCTCAATCGTCGTGGCATCCAGCATGGCTACAGCTGCGCCCCGAGCTTGAACCCCTCGGCCGCGCTTTCAGCGTCCTTGCGGGTGTAGGAGAACCCGTCGGCGCCGACGGTCACGGCCAATTCGGACTTTTCCTCGCGGACGACGACGGGCTGCGGGTTGCCGTCGAGGTCCAGGACCAGGGAGGCCTCGGTGTACCAGGACGGGACCACCGGGTTGCCCCACCAGTCGCGGCGCTGGTTGTCGTGCACGTCCCAGGTGATGGTGGGGTTGTCCGGGTCGCCGGTGTAATAGTCCTGGGTGTAGATCTCCACCCGGTGGCCGTCCGGATCAAGGATGTACAGGTAGAAGGCGTTGGAGACGCCGTGCCGGCCCGGACCGCGTTCGATCCGGTCCGAGATGCGCAGTGCGCCCATCTTGTCGCAGATCTGGATGATGTTGTGTTTCTCGTGGGTGGCGAACGCGACGTGGTGCATGCGCGGGCCGTTGCCGCCGGTCAGGGCGGTGTCGTGCACGGTCTGCTTGCGGTGCATCCAGACGGCGTAGCTGACGCCGTCGGAATCCTGGATGTCCTCCGAGACGCGGAAGCCCAGGTCCTCGAGGTATTTCCGGCCGCGCGGCACGTCCGGGGTGACCTGGTTGAAGTGGTCCAGCCGGACCAGTTCGCCGGCGGAGTAGAGGTCGTAGCGCTGGGTGAGGCGTTCGACGTGCTCCACGTCGTAGAAGAACTCGTAGGGGAAGCCCAGCGGGTCCTCGACGCGGACGGAGTCGCCGACGCCCTTGGTGAAGCCTTCCGTGCGGCGTTCGGTGCGGCAGCCCAGTTCCTTGTAGTAGGCCTCGGCGGCGTCCACCTCGGCGGGGGACTTCACCCGGTAGGCGAACGCGGCCACCGCCGCGATGGGTCCCTTGCGCAGCACCAGGTTGTGGTGGATGAACTCCTCCAGGGAGCGCAGGTAGATGTTGTTCTCGTCTTCCTCGGTCACGTGCAGGCCGAGGAGGCCGACGTAGAACTCGCGGGACTTGGCCAGGTCAGTGACCACGATCTCCATGTAGGCGCAGCGGACGATGTCGGGGGCGGGGACTGAGGGCTTGGGGATGACGTTGCTCATGGCGTTCTCTCTTCGTTGAGGAGGGGCGGTGGCTGATGTACGACGACGGCTGGCCGGCTGGCGCTACTGCGCCGCTGGGGCACCGAATTTCGGGGTGTGGACGGTGCCGAGGGTGATGTGGACGGCTTGCTGGTCGGTGTAGAAGTCGATGGAGCGGTAGCCGCCCTCGTGGCCGAGGCCGGAGGACTTGACCCCGCCGAACGGGGTGCGCAGGTCCCGGACGTTGTGGCTGTTGAGCCAGACCATGCCGGCCTCGACGCTTTGGGCGAAGTTGTGCGCCCGGGTGAGGTTCTGGGTCCAGATGTAGGCGGCCAGGCCGTACTTGGTGTTGTTCGCCAGGGCGAGGGCTTCGGCGTCGGAATCGAACGGGGTGATCGCGACGACGGGTCCGAAGATCTCCTCCTGGAAGATCCGGGCGTCCGGGGCGACGTCGGCGAACACGGTGGGCGCGATGTAGTTGCCCTCCGGGAGGTGCTCCGGGCGGCCGCCGCCGGCGAGCAGCCGGCCCTCGGACTTGCCGATCTCCACGTAGGAGGCCACCTTGGCGTAGTGCTCGGGGTGGACCAGGGCGCCGACCTCGGTTGTGGGGTCGTGCGGGTCACCGACCACGATGTTCTTGGCGCGGGCGGCGTATTTGTCGCAGAATTCCTCGTACACGGCGCGCTCGACCAGGATCCGGGACCCGGCGGTGCAGCGTTCGCCGTTGAGGGAGAAGACCCCGAACAGGGCCGAGTCGATCGCGGCGTCGAGGTCGGCGTCGGCGAACACCACGCACGGGCTCTTGCCGCCGAGTTCCATGGACAGGGCCTTGAGGTTCTCCGCGGCGTTGCGGAAGATGGTCTGCCCGGTGGTGGTTTCGCCGGTGAAGGAGATCAGCGGGACGTCCGGGTGCTTGACCAGGGCGTCGCCGGCTTCCTCGCCGAGGCCGTTGACCAGGTTGAACACCCCGTCGGGCAGGCCGGCGTCCTTGAAGATCTGTGCCCAGAGCGAGGCGGAGAGCGGGGTGAATTCGGCGGGTTTGAGGACCACGGTGTTGCCGGTCGCCAGGGCGGGGGCCAGCTTCCAGGACTCGAGCATGAACGGGGTGTTCCAGGGTGTGATGAGGCCGGCGACCCCGATCGGCTTGCGGTTCACGTAGTTGATCTGCGCGCCGGGGACCTTCATGGCGTCGTCGAACTGGGCGACAATGAGGTCCGCGAAGAAGCGGAAGTTCTCCGCCGCGCGCAGGGCCTGGCCCTTGGCCTGGGTGATCGGCAGGCCGGTGTCGAAGGTCTCCAGCTCGGCGAGGCGTGACTCCTGGGCCTCGACGGCGTCGGCGATCCTGTTCAGGATCCGGGCGCGTTCGCGCGGCTTCATCCCCGGCCACGGCCCGGTGGTGAAGGCCTTGCGGGCGGCCGCGACGGCGAGGTCGATGTCCTCTTTCTGGCCGGCGGCGGCGGTGGCGTAGGTGGTGTTGGACACCGGGTCCAGCACGTCGAAGGTCCTGCCGCTGACGGAGTCGACGAACTCGCCGTCGATGTAGTGCTGGATGTGGGTGGTCAGGTCCTGCGGAACGTAGTGGGTGGTGGCTTCAGGGGCGGTGAACGTCATTGTTGTCCTTACTGATGTGGCTACTTCTGGGGTGGCAACGCTGCTTCTTGCAACGCGGTTAGAGCAACGCGGGGTCACTTCCGGCCCATGCGCGGCGCTCTAATGGGCGCTAACTGACCCCGCGTTGCTTTGGGCGAGGTAGGCGTCCAGGGTGGCGGAGCGGTGCAGGCGGGCGGCTTTTTCGATCACGTCGGCCTCGGCGCCGGTCTCGATGAGCCGGAGCAGGGCCTCGTGTTCGTCCACCGATTCGTGGGCGCGGCGGGGGACGAAGCGGAACGTGGAGGACCGCAGCGACGCCAGCCGGTTCCAGCCCCGGTGGACCAGGTCCAGGATGTGCGGGTTGGGGCAGTGCTCGAACAGGATGCTGTGGAAGTCCTGGTTCAGCCGGGTGAACCGGACGGGGTCGAAGTGCTCCAGGCATTCGCGCATCTCGGCGTTGACGGCCCGGGCCCGGGCCACGTCGGCCGGCCCGATCAGGGGAGCGGACAGGGCTGTGGCGGCGCCCTCGACGATGCTGAGGGTCTGCATTGTGTACAGGTACTCGGTGGGGTCGATCCCGGCGACGGTGGCCCCGACATTCCGCTCGAACTTCACCAGGCCCTCGGCTTCGAGCCGGCGGATGGCCTCGCGGACCGGCACCACACTGACGCCCAGGTCATCGGCGATCTTCGCCAGCACCAGCCGGTAGCCGGGGGAGTAGGTCCCGTCCACGATCCGGGCCTTGACGGCCGCATAGGCCTGCTCGGACTTGCTCGCGGTGTGTGTGGCCGTGTGTGTGGCAGCCTGTGTGGCGGCCTGCGTGGCGGCCTGCGTGGCGGCGGGAGTGCCGACGGCGCTGGCGGTGTCATTCATTGGCTTTGCCTGCTTCCCAGTTCTCGTAGCGGGCCCGCCAGTCGGCGTTCAACGGGTAGAGCCCGTCCACGCTGTGGCCCTGCTGCACCATCTCTGCGATAAAGGCCTCCTCGCGCTCCTGGGCGATGGAGTCGTCGGCGAGCTCCTCGGCCAGCGCCGGCGGGATCACCAGGATGCCGTCCGCGTCGGCCACGATGATGTCCCCGGGCTGGACGGTGGTGCCGCCACAGGCAATCGTGATGTCCGTGTCCCACGGGATGTGCCGGCGCCCCAGGACGGCGGGGTGCGGGTTGGCATAGTAAGTGGGCATGTCCAGAGCTGCCACCGCGGAGAAGTCCCGCACACCGCCGTCGGTGATGACGGCTGCGGCGCCGCGGACCTGGGCGCGCAGGGCAAGGATGTCGCCGATGGTGCCCGTGCCTTTTTCGCCGCGGGCCTCCATGACCAGGATCTCGCCCTCGTTGACCGAGTCGATCGCCTTCTTCTGGGCGTTGAAGCCGCCGCCATGGGTTTTGAAGAGGTCCTCGCGGTTGGGCACGTAACGCAGGGTCCGGGCCAGGCCCACGATCCGCTTCTCCGGGCGGGTGGAGGTGAGGCCGTCGATGCTGACGTTGTTCAGGCCGCGCTTGCGCAGCTGCGAGGACAACGTGGCGGTGCAGACGCTTTCCAGCTTCGCTTTCAGCTCCGGCGAGAGGACAGGCACGACGGCGGCGGCCGGCGGCTCTGCCGACTGGACAGGCACGACGGCGGCGGCCGGCTCAGCGGCGAGCCCGGCGGCCGCGCGGGAGCCGTAGGCCTCCTCCCGCTGCAGGTCATCGGTCTTGGGCCGGGCACCGAAGTCCCCGAACGCCGTCGTGCCCTCCGCCACCAGGGTGACCAGCCGGCCGGTGGTGAGGCCGCCGGACGCGGCGCCACCCGCCGTCGTACTCCCGGCACTGACTTCAACCTCGACGACGTCGCCCGGTTTGGCAACCGACGCCCCGGCGGGGGTGCCGGTCAGGATGATGTCGCCCTTTTCGAGGGTGAGCAGCTGGGACAGGTCGGCGACCAGCCGGGCGAAGGGGAAGAGCAGGTCCCCGGTGGTGTCGTCCTGGACCAGCCCGCCGTTGTGCCAGGTGCGGATCCGCAGGCCTGCGGGGTCCACGGCGTCCGCGGCGATCAGTCCCGGGCCCACCGGGGTGAAGCCGTCGCCGCCCTTGGAGCGGAGGTTGGAGCCCTTGTCGGCGTAGCGGAGGTCGTAGACGCCGAGGTCGTTGCTGGCCGTGACCCATTCGACGTGGTTCCAGGCGTCCTCGATGCCCACGCGGCGGGCGGGCTTGCCGATGATCAGGGCGATTTCGCCTTCGTAGCCGAGGAGCTCGCAGCCGGCCGGGCGCTCCACCGTCGAGCCGCCGAGGGCCAGGGACGAGGAGGGCTTCAGGAAATATGAGGGCTGCTCGGGGGTGCGGCCGCGCTGGGCTGCCCGGCTGGGATAGTTGATATGCACCGCGACGACCTTGCGGGCCGCTGCCAGGGTGTGGTCGGTGACCTGTTCCAAGAATGACTCCTCATCGAGTACGAAATCGTATACGAAGACTATTGCCCAGGATCCGGGGAACGTCAACCCCCCTTTGGGGCGGGATTCCCGGGCACTTGTAACCCACGTCATATCTGCGTACAGTTTTGGGTGGAGACAAAAATTCTATTATCGAACGTCACGTTCTAATATCGAACACACAATTTCTAGTACTGACCACGCAGCGGCGGCGACAGTCCGCCACCCCGCGAAGTGCCACACAGCGAAGTGAGGAATGCCCGTGCAGTTCCACCACCACGGTTACGTATCCGGTGACCCGCGAGTCCAGCCAGCCGCCGGCGTCGGGATCAACCGGCCCACAGAACTTCCTGACGAGGTCGACGTGCTCATCGTGGGCACCGGCCCCGCGGGCGTCGTCGCCGCCGCGCAGCTGTCCCAGTTCCCGGGGATCACCACCCGGATCGTGGAGCGCCGCGGCGGCCGGCTCCCGATCGGCCAGGCCGACGGCATCCAGGCCCGGAGCGTCGAGACCTTCCAGGCCTTCGGCTTCGCCGAGCGGATCATCGCCGAGGCGTACCGCATCACCGAGATGGCCTTCTGGAAGCCGGATCCCGCCGACCCGTCCCGGATCGTCCGTTCCGCCCGCGCCAAGGACGACACCACCGGCATCAGTGAGTTCCCGCACCTCATCGTCAACCAGGCCCGGGTCCTGGATTACTTCGCCGAATTCATGGCCAACGCGCCCACCCGCATGTCCCCTGACTACGGCTATGAGTTCCGGAGCCTCACGGTCGACGACGGCAGCGAGTACCCCGTCACGGTCACCCTCGTCCACACGGCCGGCCCCGACGCCGGCCGGGAGCGCACCGTCCGGGCGAAGTACGTCGTTGGCGCCGATGGCGCCAAGAGCAAGGTGCGGGACTCGATCGGCTGCACCCTCGCAGGTGACCAGGCCAACCACGCCTGGGGCGTCATGGACGTCCTCGCCGTCACGGACTTCCCGGACATCCGCACCAAGTGCGCCATCCAGTCCGGCACCGGCGGCAGCATCCTGCTGATCCCGCGCGAGGGCGGCCACCTCTTCCGCATGTACGTCGATCTCGGCGAGGTGGACAAGGATGACAAGGGCGCCGTGCGCAGCACCACCATCGAGCAGATCATCGCCCAGGCGAACGAGATCCTCCACCCCTACACACTCGACGTCCGCAACGTCGCCTGGAACAGCGTGTACGAGGTTGCCCACCGCCTCACGGACCGGTTCGACGACGTCCTGCCGGAGCAGCAGGGCACCCGCACGCCGCGCGTATTCATCACCGGCGACGCTTGCCACACGCACAGCGCCAAAGCCGGCCAGGGCATGAACGTCTCCATGCAGGACGGCCTTAACCTGGGCTGGAAGCTCGGGCACGTGCTGGAGGGCCGCAGCCCGGAGAGCCTGCTGTCCACGTATTCGGCCGAACGCCAGGTCATCGCGAAGAACCTCATCGACTTCGACAAGGAGTGGTCGACGCTTATGGCGAAGAAGCCCGAGGAGTTCAACAGCCCCTCGGAGCTCGAGGACTTCTACGTGAGCACCGCCGAGTTCCCCGCCGGATTCATGACCCAGTACACCCCGTCGATGCTCATCGGCGAGGCCACCCACCAGGACCTGGCCACCGGTTTCCCCATCGGCAAGCGCTTCAAATCCGCGCCCGTCGTCCGGGTCTGCGACACCAACCCGATACACCTCGGCCACCACGCCACGGCCGACGGGCGGTGGCGGATCTACGTCTTCGCCGACGCCGCAACGCCGGCAGCGCCCGGTGCGGGGCAGTCGGGTGCGGGGCAGCCGGGTGCGGCGTCGCCGGTCGCCGACCTCGCCGACTGGATCGCGAACGCGCCGGACTCCCCGCTCGCCGCCACCCCCGACGGGGCGGACCGGGACGCGTGGTTCGACGTGAAGGTGATCTACCAGCAGGAGCACACGAGCATCGACATCGGCGCCGTGCCGGCCGTGTTCAAGCCCTCCGTGGGCCCGTTCCAGCTCACGGACTATGAGAAGGTCTACGCCACCGATCCGGCAGCGGACATCTTCGAACTGCGCGGCCTGGACCGCGGCGGCGTGGTGGTGGTGGTGCGCCCTGACCAGTACGTGGCCAACGTCCTGCCCCTGACGGCAACGGCGGAGCTCGGCGAGTTTTTCGCAACCCTGCTGCGGGCCGGCGATCGCGCCCCCGAACTCCAGGAGCACGCGGGCTAAGCGCCAATACGGTCGGCGGGAGGCTGACGTGCAGCCCTCCCGCCGGCGTGCGGCGCTCCCGCCCGGTGGCGGCGCTCCCGCCGCGGCGCTCCCGCCCGGTTACTTCGGCCCACACCACGCCGCGCCCCCGGAATCCTGCAGCATTCCGCGGTTCTTCCGGGTGCAACCGGGGTGCGGCACCGAGTAACTGGGCTGGAGCGTCGAAGGGCGGGAGCGTCGCCACCCGGGATGCCGCCACCAGGGATGCAGGGACGACCGCAGCAACCGCGGCCGCGAAAACCGCGGGCGCGACTCCTTCCGCGGCCAATTCCGCTGCGGCAAGCGGCCCATGACGCGCAATCGGCCCAGCGCTACGGGGATCCCCGTAGCGCTGGACCGATTGCGCGTCGCCAGCCCGGAACCGTAGCGAATAGCTGCTGGAACGCAGCGTCGGCGGAGCCGCTCGACGGGGGAGGTCGTGCTCGGAAACCTACCAGGCAGTGGTGCGACGCTCTCGCCCGGTTACTTCGGCCCACACCTCACCGCGCCACCGGAATACCGCAGAATCCCGCGGTTCTTCCGGGTGGAGCCGGGGGTGCGGCACCGAGTAACTGGGCTGGAGCGTCGCCCCCCGGGAAGCCGCGCCTGCACCGGCGGAGGGGGCCACGCGAGGCGCTGTTCAAGACCGCCACGTCGGGATCCGGGGCGGTCTCGGACGCCCGGCCTCGGAAGCGCCAGCGGGCCGAGGGCGGTTCCGCTGAGGATAATGCCCGCGAAGACTCTCCAGGGGGCGCTGCGGGACGGGCGGACGAAAGCGAACGGCAACAATAGACAGTTTGCTTAGTATTTTGTGTACGCTTAGAGTCCACATTGTAGATAAGTTGCTTGGGCCCCGTAGGAGCAGAATATGAAGATCCCCAACGCGCGCGGACCCGTCAGTGCCGGGCTGTTCCGGCTTCTGGCCGGCAGCCCAGGAGACGATGCCGCGGCCCAGGACGCCCTCCATGATCTCGTCGCGGCGCAGCTGCCCCTCACCGATGACATCATCGACGATGGCGACGTGCAGTTGACGCTTTTCTGCCTGTACGAGCTGCACTACGGCGGCCTCGACGGGGTGACCGACCGCTGGGAATGGAACCCCGGGTTGATCGCCCTCCGGCAGCTGATCGAGGAGCCTTTCGAGCGGGCGCTGCGCTCCGCTGCCGGCCCTTACGCCGAGCCGGTCCAGCCTTCCCCGGCCGCGGGCCTGGACAGTGACGCGGTGGCGGACATTCTATTCGGGATCGCGGCCCAGGAGGGCGGACCGAGTATGACCCGCCACGTGGCGAAGAAGGCGACCCTTGCGCAGCTCCGTGAATTCCTGATCCACAAATCGATCTATCAGCTCAAGGAGGCCGACCCGCACACCTGGGCGATCCCGCGCCTGAACGGCCGGGCCAAGGCTGCGCTGGTGGAGATCCAGGCTGACGAGTACGGCGGCGGCCGCCCGGAGCGGATGCACAGCACACTCTTCGCCAGGACCATGCGGGGCCTGGGGCTGGACGACCGCTACGGCGCCTACGCGGACGCCGTCCCGGCCATTTCCCTGGCCTCGGTCAACGTGATGTCCCTCTTCGGGCTGAACCGCAGACTCCGCGGAGCCGTCGCAGGGCACCTGGCGATCTACGAGATGACGTCGTCCCGGCCGAACCAGCTCTACGGGAACGGGTTCAGGCGCCTTGGATTCGGGGCCGCTGTGACCGGGTACTTCGACGAGCACGTCGAAGCGGACGCCGTCCATGAACAGATCGCGGGCAGGGATCTCGCCGGCGGGCTCGTGGAGTCCGAGCCGGACCTCTTCCCGGACGTCCTGTTCGGCGCGACGGCGGTAATCGCCATCGACGCCCGCGTCACGGAGCACGTCATGGGGGCGTGGGAGAACGGCGAACCGTCACTACGTTCCGCTGTGCCCGCCGCGGTCTGACCTAACGCCCGGCCCAACAAACCCCAGACAGTGAGCTTCGATGAACCAGAACCCGCCTGAATCGTCCAACGAGAACTCCATCGTTGTTTGCCCCGACGGACCGATCCTGGTGCGCGGCGACTTCGAGATCGTCACGCCGTCCGGGGAACCCGTTCCCCGGCAGCGCCAAACGGTCGCCCTGTGCCGCTGCGGCGCCTCGGCGATCAAACCCTACTGCGACGGCACCCACAAACTGATCCGGTTCCGGACCGAAATCCCCGGCCCGCCGAAATGACGCAAATGGCCGCTATGAGCGTTCTCATAGCGGCCATTTGTGGCGAACGGACGAACTTCGGCGGCGCAGCATAGGTGCCGTGGCCGTGGGAACGGTCGACGTCGGGCCAGGAACCGGTGCGGCGGCCCGGGACCCGTTTAGGTCAGCCGGCGTAGTGGTCGGAGATGCCGATGTACTGGGTGGTGGTGTATTCGGCAATGCCTTCGGCGCCGCCTTCGCGGCCCAGCCCGGAGTGCTTCACGCCGCCGAAGCCGGCGCCGATGATGATGGCGCCCTAAACGTGGTCGTTGGTGTTTGTCATAATTCTTTCTCCTCAGGGAATGAAAGCTGGTTCAGGAAAAGGTGATGATCTGGCGGAGTGCGTGGCCGCCGTCGAGAGTGTCCATGGCCCGGTTGATCTCCTCGAGCGGGATGGTGTCCGAGACGAGGCCTTCAACGGCGAGCTGCCCGGAGCGCCACATCTCTTCGTAAATCGGGATGTCGTGTTCGGGAACGGCTGAGCCGAGGTAGCTGCCGACGATGGACCGCGCCTCGGCCGTGAGGGCGAGCGGGTCGATCGAGGCAGGCTGGCCCGGGGCCGGCAGTCCGACCGTCACGGTGATGCCGCCGGGGGCTGTCAGGGCGATGGCAGCCTCCAGTGCGCGGGGGTGTCCGGCGGCTTCAATGACGGCGTCGAACTTCTCACCGCGTTCCAGCGCTTCCGCGGAGGTCATGGCGTCAGTGGCGCCGAGACCCATGGCGGCTTCCAGTTTGGCCGGCAGCGTATCAATGCCGACCACGTGTTCGACGCCGGTGGCCTTGGCGGTGATGAGCGCGGCCATGCCGACCCCGCCGAGCCCGACAATGGCCACCCGTGTAGAGGGGCCGGGCTTGGCAACGTTGAGAATGGCTCCGCCGCCGGTGAGCAGGGCACAGCCGAGCAGCGCTGCGATGTGTGCCGGCACGTCCGCGCCGACGGGCACCACGGAGCGGCGGGAGACCACGGCGTGCGTGGCGAATGCGGAGACTCCGAGGTGGTGCTGCACAGGCTCTCCGTCTTTGGAGAGCCTCCGGCCGCCACCGAGCAGAGTGCCCTCGGCATTGGAGGCGCTGCCCTGTGCGCACGGGGTCTTGCCGTTCGAGCGGCATCCGGCGCACTCCCCGCACCGGGGGAGGAAGGTCATGACGACACGCTGGCCCGGGGAAAGGTCAGTGACACCCTCACCGAGTTCCTCCACGATTCCGGCGGCTTCATGACCGAGCAGCATTGGAACCGGCCGGGGACGGTTTCCGTTAACCACGGAAAGGTCCGAGTGGCACACCCCGGCGGCCTCAATGCGCACAAGGATCTCACCCTGGCCCGGAGCCTCCAGCTCAAGTTCTTCCACGCGGATGGGAAGCGAGTCCTGATAGGGCCGGTCCGCCCCGATAGTTTCGAGCACTGCACCGCGGATGGTTCTCGTGCGGCCGGCTGTCTTCGTGGTGGGGTTTGTGTCTTCGATCGTCACTATCGTCCTCTCAAGGGTGCGCAGTTGCCGCCCTGACCTGGACCACGCGGCTGACCAGGGGAGACTCCGTCTAATGGGATCTCTGCGGACTTATCCGCCGACATCTAATTGTGCGCTGTGTTCAAAGGCGCCGAGGTCAACTGTGCAAGTCATCCTTAGGCTGAGCGGGTGGTGTCCCTCACATTTGACGGGCACGGTGTTCGGCATCGCACCCCCCAGTTTAGGCATTACGATTCGTATGCATAACCCCCTACCCCCGCTGCACCACCACCAGCCACTACCGGCAAGTCCCCCGAAGGGGGACCGGCACCGGCCGTTCACGCGAGCCTCCGTCCGCGGCACCTCACCATGATTGCTCTGGGGGGCATCATCGGCGCGAGTCTTTTCGTGGGTTCCGGCACGGTCACGTTCAGTAGGTCCCGCCGCGCTGATTTCGTATGCAATCGGCGGAGCGCTCGTCATCCTCGTCATGCGTATGCTGGGCGAAATGTCCGCGAACCGTCCGGTCGTCGGCTCGTTTATGGAGTATGCCCGTGACGGACTTGGCGAGTGGGCCGGATTCACCAGGTCGTTGCGCTCGTTCGGCGAGACAGAGTTCTGGCTCGCGTCGATCAAGGTCTCCGCTATCGTCGTGTTCCTCATCTTCGGCACGCTTTACGTCACGGGTTTGCTGCCGAACTCGACCGGGTCTGTATCCAACCTGACAGTGCACGGCTTCATGCTGTACGGCTGGACCGCGGTCCTCAACGGCGTCGCCGTCGTCATTTTCAGCTATTTCGGCACCGAGATCGTCACGATGGCAGCTGCAGAATCAGAGCAGCCGGCCAAGTCCGTTGCGAAGGCCACGAACACTATCGTGTGACGCATCGTGTTCTTCTACATCAGCTCTGTCGCGATCCTGCTGATGGTGGTTCCCTGGGACGAACTTCCCTTCCAGATGAGCCCCTTCGCGTTCGCATTCGGTAAGTTCGGCCTCCCGGCGGCCGACCAAGTGATGATCGCCGTTGTGCTCACCGCGGCACTGTCCGTGCTCAACTCGGGTCTCTACTCCGGATCACGGATGCTCTTCGCTCTCTCCAAGCACGGTTATGCCCCCGCTGGGTCGAGGACCGCAACCGGAACGGCGTGCCGTGGAAGGCAATCCTGCTCTCGACCGTGGTCGGCTACGTCGCGATCGCTGCCAATTACGTGGCACCGAAGGTGATTTTCGACTTCATCATGAACTCCGCAGGGCTCGTGGCCCTGTTCGTGTACGCGTTCGTGGTGGTCATTTACCCCTTCGTACGACGGCGGGTGTCGAACGCACGCCGGGCGGACAGCAAGCTGACCGTCTAGCAAGCATCGAATGGCCCGGTCGATTCCACGCATGGAATCGGCCGGGCCTTTTGTTTTGCCGTTTTTTCGTGGAAGCAATAGCGCGCAATTGAGCGAGCGGTGCCGCTTGGTGCTGAAGCGGTGCCGCCTGGGGCTGAAGAGGTCTTGGGCTGTGTGAACGGTGCAGCGCCGATTGGACGCAAATGGCCGCCATGAGGCACCCCTTAGCGCCGATTGGACGCAAATGGCCGCTATGAGGGGTCCCTTAGCGGCCATTCGTGGCGAACGGGCGAGCGCCCCGCCCCGCGCCCCTGTGCCCCGGGCCCCGTGCTACTTCAGCCCGGCTCCCGGCCAGCCCGGCCAGGCCTCCGCTCCGGCACGACGCTCCCGCCCAGTTACCTCCAGGCGCACCTGCCCGCACCGCCGGAATCCCGCGGTTTTTGGGCGCTGAAACGGGCTGCGGCACCGAGTAACTGGGATGGAGCGTCGCCACCGGGACGCAAGGACGGACACGGAAACCCCGCCACTGAGCATGTTCAGCGGCGGGGTTAGTGATTGGGCCCGGGCGGACACTTCAGAACATGGAGGCCGATGATGTGGCCGCCATGAGGCATCGCTTAGCGCCGAGTGGACGCAAATGGCCGCCTTGAGGCATCCCGTAGCGCCGAGTGGACGCAAGTGGCCGCCATGAGGCATCCCGTAGCGCCGAGTGGACGCAAATGGCCGCCATGAGGCATCCCGTAGCGCCGGGTGGACGCAAATGGCCGCCATGAGGCATCCCGTAGCGCCGAGTGGACGCAAATGGCCGCCATGAGGGGTCTCATAGCGGCCATTCGTGGCGAACGGGCGAACTGGGCGGGCTCCCGGCGCCAGCGCTCCCACCCGGACCATCGGTTGCTCCGCAAGTGCCCTTATGAAGGTCCACGAGGGCGGTTACGGAGCACCGATCGGAGCAATCGACCGGAGGAGGAGGAGCAATCGACCAGAGGAGGAGGAGCAATCGACCGGAGGAGGAGGAGGAGGAGGAGGAAGAGGAGGAGGAGGAGCAGGCGCAGCGTGCGCTACTTAACCCCGGCCCCCGGCAGCAGCTCCGTGGCGCCCAGGGAGTCGGCGACGAAGGCGTAGTCCCAGGCCCGTTCCTTCCACTGCACGTAGCGGCCCGAGCCACCGCCATGGCCGCCTTCCATCTCGATCTTCATCACGATCGGCTCGCTGCCGGTGTTGAGTTCACGCAGCCGTTGCACCCACTTGGCGGGCTCCACATAGAGCACCCGGGTGTCATTGAACGAGGTGACCGCCGCGATCCTGGGGTACGCCACCGCGCGGACGTTCTCGTACGGCGTGTAGGACTTCATGTACTCGTACACGGCGCGGTCGGTGATCGGGTTGCCCCATTCCTCCCACTCCAGCGCCGAGAGCGGCAGCTCGGGATCCAGGATGGTGGTCAGGGCGTCCACGAACGGGACGGCGGCCACAATCGCCGCGTACTTCTCCGGGGCCAGGTTGGCGACGGCGCCCATCAGCAGCCCGCCCGCCGAGCCGCCCATGGCCGCGATCCGGGCCGGGTCCACCCAGCCGGACTCCGCCAGCCAGTCGGTGGCGGCGATGAAGTCGGTGAAGGTGTTCTTCTTCTGCAGCTTCTTGCCGGTGTCGTACCAGTGCCGGCCCAGTTCCCCGCCGCCGCGGATGTGGGCGATCACAAACACGATGCCCCGGTCCAGCAGGGAGAGCCGCGGGATCCCGAAGCCCGGATCCATGCTCAGCTCGTAGGAGCCGTAGCCGTACACCAGGCCCGCCGCCGTCGCGTCCCGGGCCACCGAGACGTGCCGCAGCACCGAGAGCGGAATGCGGGTTCCGTCGGCAGCCTCCGCCCACTCGCGGGTGGCGACATAGTCGGTGGCGCAGTAGCCGCCGAGCACCGGGCTTTCCTTGCGCAGCAGCAGCTCGCCGGCGGGCTGCTCCGCGGTGGGCAGCACAAAGTCGTAGACCCGGGACGGGGTGAAGTAGGAGGTGTAGCCCATCCGGATGACGGGGGCCTCGTAGTCGGAGCCGGCCACCCCGGCGGTGTAGAGCTCCTCCTCGAAGGCCGGCTCCACCGGTGCGCCCTGTTCCGGGGTGCCCAGCCCGGCCAGCGGCAGGACCTGCACGCGTTCGATCGTGTCCTTGCGGACGGAGACCAAAAGGTGCGTGGAGGTGACGCCGGCGCCGTTGACGCGCACCTGATCGGAGTGTTCGACGACGGTGGTCCAGTGCTGCTCGGCGAGCGGCCTGGTGAGCTCGGCCGGGTCCACGAGGGAGACCATGGAGTTGATGGCGTCCCTGTTGTGGGTCAGGACGATGGCCTCGGACTGCGTCCCGGCGGCGTCCGCCAGCAGGAACGGCTCGGCCTCGTAGAGGATGCGTTCGTCCCGGGAGATCACGGTGCTCAGCCCGGCGTCGGGCGCGTCGAAGCGCAGCAGCCGGGTTTCGCTGAACTCGGAGCAGCCGATGCTCAGCACCAGGTGCCGCCGGTCGCCGGAGAGCTCGAAGCCCAGCCACATGGCGACGTCGTCCTCCTGGTAGATGACCTCGTCGCCGTCAACGGGCGTGCCCAGGACGTGGGACTTCACCTGGTAGGGCCGCCAGGAGTCGTCCACCACGGTGTAGAAGATCCGGGTGCCGTCGGGGGAGAAGGAGATGCCGTAGAAGATGTTCTCGATCACGTCGGGCAGGAGTTCCCCGGTCCGCAGGTCCTTGATGCGCAGCGTGAAGCGCTCGTCGCCGGCGTTGTCCACGGCGTAGGCGTAGAGGTTCCCGTCGATGGTCACGGCGGCGCCGCCGACGGCGAAGAACGGTTTGCCCTCGGCCTCGACGTTGCCGTCCAGCAGGATTTCCTCGCCGGGGATCTCGACGCCGACCTCGACGGCGGGGGGAGTCCAGTCGGCGACGCGGTCCGCGGTGTCCTGGGCGCGGACGCGGCACTGGATGCCGTATTCCTTGCCTTCCACCGAGCGGGTGTAGTACCACCAGCCGTCCTTGCGGTTGGGCACGGAGAGGTCCGTTTCCTGGGTGCGGCCCTTGATCTCGCCGAAGATGGCCTCGCGCAGCGGCTCCTGGTGGGCGGTCACGGCCTCCTGGTAGGCGTTCTCGGCCTTGAGCAGCTCCACGACCTCGGCGGATTCCTTGTCCCGCAGCCACTCGTAGTTGTCCTCGAAGGCGTCACCGTGGTGCGTGCGGACGGCAGGGATTTTCTTGGCAACGGGGGCGGTCGCAGCGGAATTTTCCACGGAAATGGAAGGGCCACCAGTGGCGGGAGTCTCAGTCATGCTCCCCAATATATAGAGCCGGCCGGTGCTTGGCGCCCACGTTCGCCACGGGGGTATTTGCCCGCCCCACCGCCCCAGCCGAGCGGAGGGACCCGTGCTGCTGGGGCCCGTCCTCCAGCAGTCCGAGCAGGTAGGTGCCGTAGCCGCTTTTCACGAGTGGCTCGGCCCTGGCACGGAGCTCGTCGTCGTTGAGGAATCCCAGCCGCCACGAAATCTCCTCCGGCGCACCGACAATCAGTCCCTGCCGCTTCTGGACTGTCCGTACGAAGTTCGACGCATCATTGAGATCGTCGAAGGTGCCGGTGTCCAGCCAGGCAGTCCCGCGGGGAAGGACCTCAACGTGCAGCTTGTTCAGGCCCAGATATGCCTTGTTCACGTCCGTGATTTCGAGTTCGCCACGGGCCGACGGTTTCAGTTCACGGGCAATTTCCACGACGTCGTTGTCATAGAAGTACAGTCCGGGCACCGCATAGTTGCTCTTGGGCTGCGCGGGTTTTTCTTCCAGCGTCAGCACGCGGCCGGAATCGTCGAACTCGACGACGCCGTAGGCCCCCGGATCCTGCACCCAATAGCCAAACACTGATCCGCCGTCGACGTTGGTGTACTTGCCGAGTTGGGTGCCCATCCCGGGGCCATAGAAGATGTTGTCGCCGAGGACGAGGGCTGCCGAATCGTTGCCGACGTGTTCCTGGCCAAGAATGAAGGCTTGGGCAAGCCCGTCCGGAGACGGTTGGACTTTGTAGGTGATGTTGACACCAAATTGCGAGCCGTCACCCAGCAACCGGCGGAACGGGTCCACGTCCTGCGGGGCAGTGATAATCAGGATGTCCCGAATTCCGGCAAGAATGAGCGTGGACAGCGGATAGTAAATCATCGGTTTGTCATACACCGGGACCAGCTGCTTGCTGATGCCAAACGTGATCGGATGCAGCCGCGAGCCGGTTCCACCGGCCAGAATGATTCCACGCATGGGCACATCCTCTATGTTCCCCGGGTCAAGCGCAACGGTTCCCCGGAGCAAGTGCAGCAGGTAGGGTCTGAGCCATGCAGCGACTTCTTGTCACAGGTGGCGCGGGCTTCATCGGCGCCAATTTCGTCCACCATGTACTTGAGAACACGGGCGACCACGTGACCGTCCTGGACAAGCTCACCTACGCCGGCAACCTGGAGTCGTTGAAGGGCCTTCCCGCTGAGCGCTTCACATTCGTGCAGGGCGACATCTGCGACGCCGGCCTGGTCGACGGGCTGGTTGCGGACTGCGACGTCGTGGTCCACTACGCCGCGGAGTCGCACAACGACAACTCGCTGCACGATCCGCGCCCGTTCCTGGATACAAACATCATCGGCACCTACACGCTCATTGAAGCGGCCCGGAAGCACCACAAGCGCTTCCACCATATTTCCACCGATGAGGTCTACGGTGATCTGGAACTCGACAACCCGGAGCGCTTCACGGAAGAGACGCCGTATAACCCCTCCAGCCCGTACTCCTCCACCAAGGCCGGCTCGGACCTGCTGGTGCGCGCCTGGGTGCGGTCCTTCGGGCTGCAGGCCACGATCAGCAACTGCTCGAACAACTACGGCCCCTATCAGCATGTGGAGAAGTTCATTCCGCGCCAGATCACCAACGTGATCGACGGAATCCGCCCCAAGCTCTACGGCAAGGGCGAGAACGTCCGCGACTGGATCCACGCCAACGACCACTCCTCCGCCGTCCTGGCCATCATCGCAAAGGGCGTCATCGGGGAGACTTACCTGATCGGCGCCGACGGGGAGAAGAACAACAAGGACGTCGTCGAACTGATCCTCAAGCACCTGGGCCAGACGCCGGACGCCTACGACCACGTGGTGGACCGCCCCGGGCACGACCTGCGCTACGCGATCGACTCCACGAAGCTCCGCACCGAACTGGGCTGGGAGCCACGCTTCTCCAACTTCGACGCCGGCATCGAGGACACCATTGCGTGGTACCGGGACAACGAGGACTGGTGGCGCCCGCAGAAGGCTGCCACGGAAGCCAAGTACACGGAACAGGGCCAGTAGAGAATGTTGATCGAGTTCTCGAAAAAGCTCACAGCGCACGGCACCCCGATCCCGGGCGTCGTTCTCTACGACCTTCCGGTGCACGGCGACAACCGGGGCTGGTTCAAGGAAAACTGGCAGCGGGAAAAGATGGTGGCCCTGGGTCTGCCGGACTTCCGTCCGGTGCAGAACAACATCTCCTTCAACGAAAAGGCCGGAACCACCCGGGGCATCCACGCCGAGCCGTGGGACAAGTTCATCTCCGTGGCGACGGGAAGGATTTTCGGGGCGTGGGTGGACCTGCGCGAGGGCCCGTCGTTCGGTGCGGTGTTCACCGCAGAGCTCGATGCCAGCCAGGCGATCTTCATCCCGCGCGGGGTGGGCAACGCCTTCCAGACGCTGGCGGACAACACCGCCTACACCTACCTGGTCAACGACCACTGGTCCGCCGACGCCCAGGGGCAGTACACCTTCCTGAACCTGGCCGATGAGAGCGCCGCGATCACCTGGCCCATTCCCCTGGACCAGGCCGAACTCTCGGACAAGGACGAGGCCCATCCCCGGCTCACGGAGGTCGTGCCGATGCCGCCAAAGAAGGTCCTCGTCGTGGGCGCGGACGGCCAGCTCGGCAAGGCGCTGAGGGAACTCTACGCCGGCAATTCCGCCGTCGAGTTCGCCGGCCGCGCAGAGTTCGACCTCGGCAGCGGGGAGGCCTTCACCGCACGGAACTGGAAAAGCTACTCCACCATCATCAACGCGGCCGCCTACACCGCCGTCGACACCGCCGAGACCCCCGAAGGCCGCACAACGGCCTGGGCCATCAACGCCACCGCCGTCGCCCGTCTGGCCCGGACCGCCGTCGACCACGACCTGACCCTGGTCCACGTCTCCTCGGACTACGTCTTCGACGGCACCCGCGACGGCCACACCGAAGATGAGCCCGTGTCACCGCTGGGCGTCTACGGGCAGACCAAAGCCGCCGGCGACGCCGCCGTCAGCGTGGTACCCCGGCACTACATCGTGCGCACCAGCTGGGTGATCGGCGAAGGCAACAACTTCGTCCGCACCATGGCCTCCCTGGCCCAGCGGGGGATAGCCCCGCAGGTGGTCAATGACCAGATCGGCCGGCTGACCTTCACCCAGGACATCGCGGCCGGCATCCGCCACCTGCTGGAGTCGGGCGCCGGCTACGGGACCTACAACCTGACGAACGACGGCGAACCCCAGTCCTGGGCGGACATCGCCGCGGACGTCTACGAACTGTCCGGCAGGTCGCGGGACGATGTTGCCGGCGTCAGCACAGAGGAATACTTCCAGGGCAAAGCTGCAGCGCCGCGGCCGCTCAACAGCGTGCTGCCCCTGCACAAGATCCAGGCAGCGGGGTTCCAGCCGAGGTTCATGAAAGAAGCCCTGGCGGACTACCTCGCAGACCTCCTGGCTGACTAGCGCGGCATTTGGCGCTCGGCCACGAAGGGCCCCAGCAGGGTCTTCAGGTGGCTGTGGACCTGTTCAAGCGTCTGCCCGGATTCAAGCATGCGGGTGCCGGCATAGACCACGGAATTGATCATTTCGGCCAACGACGCGGGATCGGCCACGCCAAGCTCCGTGAGCGTCTCCACGAGCGGCTCCTGAAGCTGGCGGTGCATCCGGGTGGCTTGCTCGTCCAGTTCGGCTCCGGGCGCCAGGGCGGCCAGCGCTGACCCTACAGCGTGGGCTCCTTCGGCGACGAGGTCCACGTTGGCTAGGGCGTAGGCCAGGATGCGGTCCGCTTTCGTGGGGGCATTCGCCATGGCGCCGGTGACGCGCTCGGTCCAGCGCGGGAAAATGTCACGGACCAGGGCCTGGAGCAGGTCCTGGCGGGAGCCGAAATACTGGTAGACGCTGGGCCGCGAGAGCCCGGCCCGCTCAGCCACTTCTGCCATGGTCGGCGCCTCGGAGGTCTCCTGCAGCAACTCATGTGCAGCGTCCAGCAGGGCACGTTCCTGTGCGGCGCGGTGCTCTGCGACGGTGGCGGCACTGATTCGGGGCATGGCGGGTCCTTCGGAACTGGCTGGCTTTCTTACCAAGAGTACGACGCGCGGCGCCGGCCAGCCTGTCGGGCCGGCGCCGTCGTGCCCGGAACAGGGAGTGTCAGGCAACCGGGGTGGCGGCGGCCAAACGGCCGTCCACCATTTCAAGAACGCGGTCGCAGTAGCCGAGGACGTCGTTGTCGTGGGTGACCATGACGGTTGCGACGCCGTGTTCGCGGCTCTCCTGGGCCAGGAGTTCCACGACTTCGCGGCTGCGGGCCCGGTCCAGGGACGCCGTCGGCTCATCCACGAGCAACAGTTTCGCCCCGGTGACAAGCGCGCGGGCGATGCCGACGCGCTGCCGTTCGCCGCCCGAGAGCTGGCCCGGACGGTTGGCGGCGCGGTGGGCCATGCCGACAGACTTCAGCAGGGGAAGGGGATCGAAGGTCCTCGGACCGCCTGCGAGCCGGTTCACCAGCCGGAGCTGGTCCGCTGCGGTCAGTGCGGGAATGAGGTTGCCGGACTGGAAGACGAAGCCGATGTTGGCCAGCCGGAAGGCGGCGCGTTTGCCCTGGCTCAGCCGGGACAGGTCCTGGCCGTTGACCGTGACCCTTCCGGCGTCCGGGGCGGCCAGTGCGCCCGCTACGGCGAGCAGCGAGGACTTGCCGGAACCGGACGGGCCAACTATCGCGAGGAACTCACCCCGGGCGACCTCGAGACTGACGTCATCGAGGGCCGTGACGCGGGTGTCGCCATCGCCAAGTTCCATCACCGCGTGGCGGATGGACAGGCCGGTGGCAGCCCGGGTGTCAGCAAGGACCGTGCCGGCTGCGGGAAAGGTGGAGTTGGTCATCGCTGGCCTCCAAGGGCGTTGAGCGGGTCGATCCGGGAAATGCGCACGACGGCGACGGCGGCGCCGATCAGGCCCAGCCCGATGGTGAGTGCGGTGGCGGTGGCGATCGGGGCGGCCTCGAGATCGAACGGCATGGCGTCCGGCATGGCCGCTCCGAGTCCAAGGCCCGCGGCGATTCCCGCGGCGGTGAAGGCCACTAGGAGGATTGCCGCTTGGGCCAGTCCATCCCGCAGCAGGTAGCCGGTCGAGGCGCCGATGGCCCGCAGGACGGCGATCTCGTGCTTGCGCTGGATGGTCCAGACGGTGAAGAACGCTCCAACCACGAGGGCGCAGATCGCGTAGAGAAACACCTGGATCATGCTCAAGGTGAGGGTCTCGGCCTCATAGCCGGGGGAAGCGTTGAAGGCGGCGGACAATGTCTTGCTGGATGTTCCCGCGGCCGTGTCGCCGGCGGAGAGGTCCAGTTGTGCGCCGGGCTTGGCCTGGACGGCGATCACGCTGGCGGTATTTGAGGTCAGCGAGGACAGTTGCGCGGCGCCCGGGGTTCCGGCCGCGGCCTGGCCGGAGGCGATCAGTTGCCAGGTCTTCAGCGGCAGGTAGGCGACATCGACGTGGCCGAACGTTGCCTGGCCATCGGTGAAGCCGACGACCCTGAGCTTCGTGTCGATCCGGTCCAGCGTCACCACCGTGCCCAGTTCCACTCCCTCGGCCTTCGCGGTCGAGGAAACGACGACGCCGTCAATATCCCCAAGACCGGTCCCCGAGGACGTTGACGGTTCCAGGAAGGAGCCGGGGTCGACACCGAAGAGCGTGAGGTCAACCTGCTTGCCGGCCTCCGTGGTGGCATTGGCCATGCTGACGCCCATCATCGAGGCGGCAGCGACGCCGTCAACGTCGCGCCAGGCGGTGAGCTGTTGGTCATCGATCACCGATCGGGAAAACGCGTTGTCGGTTTTGGTGCCCTGGTCGAAGGCGAATGCTGTCACCGGCATCGACTTGAGGCCGGACACGCCGTCGTTGACGAGGCCGGAGGAAAGGCCGGAGAGCATGACCATCAGTACCGCAATGAGTGCCACGACACCGCCCATCAGGCTGAAGCGGCCACGCGCGAACATGAGTTCGCGGAGTGCAAGGAACATTGGACGTCCTAATCTAGCGATGGAGGAACAATGCTGACATCATGTCAGCATCTTTCCGACAGCTTGTCAGGAAAAATCGGTTCCCTCAAGTTAGGCTTCGGGGAGGCAGCCGGAACCTGCCCGGCAACCCGTAGCCGGCGCCTCAGTTCCCGCCCTGCAGCCCGTTCGCGGCGATGTACTCGTCCAGGGTCCCGGCGGACAGCGCAGCGGCCACGGCGGCGGTCGCGGCGGGGTCCTGCCGGATGATGGACTGGCCGTCCCTGCTGGTTCCGATGCCGGCGGTGGGGAGCGTGAAGAACACACCGTTGCCGGGAGGCGTGCTGCGCAGGCTGTACGCGAGCTGTTCCAGCGACCCCACGGTGAGTCCCGGGGAGACGGTGACGTGGGGGAGGACGGTCTGCACCAACTGCTTGACGGTGTTGCGGTCCGAGAGCCCGCCGTCGGCCGCCATCTTGGCCATCACAGCCTTGAGGAAGGTCTGCTGGTTCCGGACCCGCTGGTAGTCGCCGTCGGTGAAGGCTTTGCGCTCCCGGACAAAGGCCAGGGCCTGCGCGCCATTGAGCCGGTTCACACCCGGCGGAAAGTACACGAAGTCGTCGATCGTGCCCTGGAAGGACTGCGTGACGTTGACATCGACCCCGCCGAGGGCATCGGTCATGGCCGCGAAGCCCTGAAAGTCCAGCATCACCGTGTGGTCAATGGGCTGGCCCAGCAGCGCCCCCACGGTCTGCGTCATCAGCGGCACCCCGCCCAGTTCCAGCGCGGCGTTGATCTTGGCCGCGCCGTGGCCGGGGACATCCACCCACAGGTCGCGCATGATCGAGATGCCGTAGATGTTCTGCCGGTCTGCCGGGAGATGGATGAAGATCAGTGCGTCCCCGCGCTGGTCGGAGGTTCCGCCGGATGCCGCGACGGCCCGGTCGTTCACCCGGCTGTCGCTGCCCACCAGCAGGATGTTCAGTGCCGTGGGCGGCGGATCCGGGGTCGGGGTGGGTTCCGGCGTGGGGGCGGGAGGTGTCTCCGGGGCCGAGGTTTGCGCCGGGGCTGCGGTTTCGGTGCGCGGCCGGGTCAGCAGGAAGGCGGCCGCGGCCACGGCGAGGACCATCAGCCCGGCGATGACGGCGATGGTTATGGTTCGACGGCGGTTCGTTCCGCCCGGCGCCGCCGGTGAGCCTGCGGCTGCTTCTGCTGGTTCCGGCGACGTTCCCATGGCCGGACACTACCACCGCTGTCCGTCCCCTTCACACCCGCGCTGGCGTCCCGAGGCCTTTCCTGCTCATGACGCCCCAGTCCTTGCTGCCCCGGGCGTAACGCCATAGTCCGAGCAGCCGCCAGAAAACGGTGAGCTGACGGTAGCCAACACCCTCCACGACACTCCAGAAAAGCAGCAGCAGCAGGTCGGGCCACCGCTGGTACCGCCGGTACGTCAACTCCTCCAGCGCGATGACCGCCACGTTCAACAGCACACCCCAGCCATAAGCCACCGCCAGAAACAACACGGCGAACGTCACATCGACCGCTCCGAGCATCAATCCCAATGGCACCGCGACCACCCCCAGCGCCTCAACGACCGGACCCAGCAGCTCCACCACCAGGTAGTAGGGGTACACCACCAGGCCTAGGGCACGGTATCGCGGATTGAACATTACGCCCCGGTGCCGGCGCAGCACGTCGGTCAGACCACGGTGCCAACGGTCCCGCTGCCGTCCGAGCACACGCCAGGACTCCGGAACCTCGGTCCACGCCACCGGATCGGGTACGAAGTCCACCCGGCTCGCGGTCCCGCGGTCTTGGCCCTGGCGCCGCAGGTCGGCAATGAGCTCCATGTCCTCACCCACCGTGTCGTGAGTGTAGCCACCCACCTCCAGCACCGATTCCCGGCGAAACAGACCGAAGGCGCCCGAAATGATCAGGTTCCCGCCGAGGTTATTCCAGCCCAGCCTTCCGAACAGGAACGAGCGGAGATATTCCACGGTCTGGCAGCCTGCAAGCAGCCCCCGGGGAACCCTCGCGTCCACTACGCGCCCGTGGGCCACCGTGGAACCATTGGCAACGCGGATGGTACCGCCGGCGGCCACCACGTTCTCGTCGGTCAGGAAAGGCCGGACAATCCGCAGCAGCGCATCGGGCTCGATAAGCGTGTCGGCGTCGATGGCGCACACAAGCTCGCCTGTTGCGCAGTTGAGGCCCGCGTTGAGGGCGTCGGCCTTCCCGCCGTTCTCTTTGTCCACCACCAGTAGCTGGGGATGGATTTTTGAGCGGTAGAGGCCCCGGACGGGCTGGGACTGCACTTGGTTGCGGAAAATCGGGTGGATTGGGTACAGGTCAAAAGTGCGGATAAGCACGTCAAGGGTCGAGTCTCCGGAGCCGTCATTGATGAGCACCACCTCCAGCGCCGGGTACTGGAGCATCATCAGCGCGTGCACACTTTCAGCCACGTTAGCTTCTTCGTTGTACGCGGGCGCGAGGGCACTGATCGTCGGTGTCACGGCGGACCCGAGCAGGCCAACCCGGTCCTCCTGCCATACCCGCTGACGATGACGGCGCATGCCCGCCGTGGCGCTGACCAGAAGGGCCGTTTGGCAACCGTTGACCACAATGAAATAGGCGAACACCGCCCACGCGAAACCTGCCAAGACCATGGTGACGAAGTCGTAGATCATCTGAGCTCCTGCTCGTATACGGCGAACTCTGCCGGTGTGGTCAGTTCCGGCGCTCGCTGGTCCGGGCTGGCGCGGTCCAGCACCTGCCGGGCCATGTCCTGCGCGAACCGGTCCGTGCTATGGAGTGCCCGCTGAAGGTACAGCTGACCGGGGGCGCCGAGCCGGGCGAGCGCCAGGCCGGCCGCGCGGCGCACTTCCCAGGCTGGATCGCCCAGCCGGGCGGCGAGCAGGGGCGAGCTTGGCCAGTGCCCCAAGCCGCCCAACCCGGCCGCGGCCGTCGCCCGGACCGCGGCCGCGGGGTCTGTAAGGAACCCTTCCAGGCCCTCGACGCCGTCGGTCCCGCCACCGGAAGCGATCACCTGAGCGACGGCGGCCCGAACCGCAGGATCACTGTTACTCCGGTGCGCCAGCGCCGGTCCAGTCAGTGCGGAGTCGTGGACGCGGGACGCGACGCGGAGCGCGGTGGCCAACGAGGCCGGGACCGCTTCGGCCAAGTGGCTAATGATCGCGGGCACGGCGTGGCGGCCCATCCGGATCAGGGCGCCTTGGGCGGTTACCCGGCAGGCGAGAGCCTCGTCGCTGAGCATCCGGACCAGCCGGGCGGCGACTTGCGGGCTTGGCTGATTCGCCGCTCCGGCGGCCGCGGCGCTGCGCACTTCCGGACGGGGGTCGTCGAGCAACCGGGGGACTGTGGCCTCGCCGGCGCCCAGTATGAGCAGCAACCGGACGCCCTTGAGACGGCGGGGCCATCGGGGGCTGGTGCACCAGCGCGCGGAGCGCTGCGCAAGCGCCACGTACGCGGGCAGCTCCGCAAGCCGTGCCCGGCCCACATCGTCGACGCTGCGCGTTGCTTCGGCCACGACTTCGATTGTCTTGTCCAGCGGAAGCCGTGGAAGGGCCGGACGCTCCGGGTCGCCGCCCAGAACCCGGGCCAAAATATGCATACTTTCCCGCATCGCGGGCCGCACCCGCGCGGCGCGAACCCGCTGGAACACAGCATGGCCGAAAATGAGGCTCAGCCCGGCACCGAGGATCCCGGCTTCGGCGAGCAAAACACCGGTCAGCACGTCGTACAGCTGCATGTCACTCTCCCAGTGCCCGGCGCACGCGCTGCATCAGCACAGGCACGCTGAACGGTTTGGCGACGTGGTCGAATGCGCCCAGTTCCAAGGCATTAACGATCTCCGCCTCGCCGGAGTGCGCGGTCAGCATAATCACGCGCGTGGCAGCAAGGTTGCCCGCGATCGCCATCTGCCGCAGCACACCGAACCCGTTGAGGGCGGGCAGATCGACGTCGAGCAGGACGACGCGCGGCCGCAGCGCCGGCGGGCTGCCCGTCAGCTCGCCCGCTGCAGCCTGCCCGTCGGTGAAGTGCCGAAACCGGTAGCCGCGCGTGGTCAAGGCATGCCGGAGCAGCTCCGCGAGCAGCGGATCGTCTTCAACAACGACAACATCCACATCGTATTCGGCGGCGACAGTTTTGGCCGTGGGCGTGACGGTCCGGCCAGCAGCAAGCGCATCCGCGGTACGGTCAGTCAGCACTTCGGCGCGGAGCACCCGTGTGCGTTTCAGCCGGTTCAGGACACGGCCCGCCAGGTCGGTGCCGACGAATGGCCTGGCCATAACGTCGTCCGCGCCGGCGTTGTAGAGTGCGGCCACAGTGGCCGCATCGTCGTATGCCGTCAACAGGAGCACAGGCAGGTTTGCCCATCTGGCGTCGCTGCGGAGTACCCGGCATAGTTCGGCTCCGCCAGCCCCGGGCAAACCCGATTCAAGGATCACAAGGTCCGGTTGCTTCTCCTCCAACACCTCCCAAAAATGCGCCGGGTCCGCCAGCCCCACCACGCCCAGCCCCGCGTTCTGCAGGGCGGCCCGAACCGAGGGCACGCCCGCCGGCACGTGGTCGAGGATCAGCACTGTGCTTCCGGGTGATTCGGGGGGTGCAAGCAGGCCCTGCACCGCGCTGAAAAGTTCCTCGGGGGACGCCTCAGCGCTGAGGAATCCGAGGGCTCCCGCGCGCGCCGCCGAGACCCGGTCGCAGGGTGCGTCGGACGGCGTCAGGGCCAGCGTGGGAACGGGAGGATCCAGCGCGGCCAGGCGCGCTATGAGGTCAAGGCTGCCGTCGCCCTCCCTAAGGTCGATCAGCGCGGCGTCGGGCTGTGGCCCCTCCTGCGGTAGCCAGCCGTGTGCACCGATCGTCAGGGATTGGAAACCGCGGTCGATGGCAGCCGCGGCCAACTGTTTCCGGCGCCCACGGCCAGTCACCGCGATGGCCACGAGGGGACCGGCGGTGGTGACAGCTGCAGACTGGCCCGCCGGGATTGCCGGCACCGGCTTCAAGGAGTGGTCCACAGCGGCTTCCGCAGCAGCTGCCGGGTCTCGGCTGAGGTCTCGCCGGAGCGCCACCACTTCGTCGGCCGCTACAAGTGTCCGGTCAAGTGGAATAGGGGACGTTCCCGCCAGGATCCCCTCCAGCGTGCGGGCCGCCTCGGAGGCCCGCCCGAAGCCGAAGGTGCCCGCGGCACCGGCGAGCCTGTGGGCCTCACCTTCGGCGGCAACGCGATCCTCCGGGGACAGCCGTCCTTCAATGATGCCCGCCACCGCGTCCTCGAGCACAGCCACGCGCCCCATCACTTCATCGCGGTTGTTGTTCCAAATGGCCCTGATCACCGACGTCGGGTCAATCCTGACGCTTGTCTGCGCGCCGGTCATGGCTCCCAGCCCAGGATGGCCCTGATCTGGTCACACAGCGTCATGGGGTCGAAAGGTTTCGGGAGCATGCCGGCTACTCCAATGGCGGCAAACCGGCTGCGGTCGGCCGGCTGCGTCTTTGCAGTCAGGAGGATGACCGGCACGTCGCGCGTTTCCGGGTGTTCCTGCAACAGGGCAAAGGTGGCCGGCCCGTCCAGCCCGGGCATCATAACGTCCAACACGATTGCATCCGGCGGACTGGTGCGCGCCTTCTCGAGGCCTTCCGGCCCGGAGGCGGCCGTTTCGACGTCGTATCCGCCCACCATTTCGAGCACGGTGCGGGCAACCTCCCGGATGCCCTGGTCGTCGTCAACTAACAGGATGCGCCGGGGATTATCCATGGGTCACTACCTTTGCGTTATCGGTCAGATGGCCGAGCAGGTCCACCACGATTCGTTCGAACTCATCCGGGTTAACCCGTCCCTTGGTAAAGAACCCGGTTTTCCCGAGACGCAGCCGCTTCCGGTCGGTCTCGCTGAGGTCACGGGCGCTGTAAACGGCCAACGGCACACTGCGCAGCCGCGCGTCCCGGCGCAGCTGCGCCACCACAGCGAAACCATCCTGGTCCGGCAGCTGAAGGTCAAGCACCATCAGGTCAGGGACGATATGGGCGCACAATGCCAGTGCCTGCCGGGCGGTGGGCGCGTTGTGGACCTCGATGCCAAGCTGGCGGAATCCCTCCGTCAGGACGGCGGCCAAGCCCTCGTCATCCTCCACGAGCAGCACTTTCGGTCCCTTACCCCGCTTACCGATGGCCTCGCCGACGGCGGCCAACAGCCCAGCCATGTCCAACGGCTCGTCAACACAAGAGAGACTTTCAGATTCAGCCAAAATCTTGTCACCGTCGAAGCTCAGGAAGACCACCGGGATTTCCCGGGTCGCGGGATGGTCGCGCAGACCGACGACAGCCTCCCAGGTGGCCACCTTGGGGGTCCTTTGTTCGAGCAAGATGACGGAGGGACCGTGCTGGAGGCACGCGTCGAGGAGCAGCGAGCCGGCAGTCACCTCGATCGGTTCATACCCGTGCGGCAGCAGCATCTCCATGATGCGGGCCCGTACCGAGGCGTCCTCGCTGAAGACCACGATCTTCGGTCCGCTGGGCGCGTCTGCCCTCACCTCCAGGCCCGCGGCGCAGGCGTCCGGCAGCGTCATGGTGAGCGTCGCACCGCCGCCAAGGCTGCTTTCGGCCCAGATCCGGCCGCCGTGCTGTTCCGCGATGGTGCGGCAAATGGCCAGGCCCAGGCCCGTTCCGCCCTTCTCCCGGGCATCGGAGCCATCCACCTGCTGGAAACGGTCGAAAATCCGTTCCAGGTCTGCAGCAGGAATACCACGGCCCTGGTCGCGGACTTGAATGGTCACCCCGCCCGCCTCCAGACGGACCACCAGCCGGACCTCCGCGCCGGCGGGCGAGAACTTGATGGCGTTGCTGAGGAGGTTGGTTATGGTCTGTTCGATGCGATCCGGGTCGACCAGGTGGACGGCGGGCCGGGCGTCGAGCGTCAGGTGTACCCCGGCGCCGTCGGCCATGGACCGCATCACCTCCATGGACCGCTCAGCCAGGACGGCGACATCGGTTGCCTGCAGCTCCAGGGCCACGTTGCCGGAATTTAGCCGCTCGATATCCAGGATGTCATTGATCAGCCGGACCAAACGGTCTGTGTTGTGGGCAGCGATATCCACCATCTGCTTTCCTCGGGGGTTCAGTTCGCCCAGGAGACCAGCCCGCAGCAGGCCCAATGCCCCGTGGATGGAAGTCAGGGGAGTCCGCAGTTCATGGCCCACCACCGAGATGAACTCGTTCTTAACCCGCTCCGCGGCGTGCCGTTCGCTGATATCGCGGATCGTGCAGCTGAACACGCGTTTCTCGCCGTCGGCGGTGGTCCAGGCGGTTACTTCAGCGGGAAACCCATGGCCCGAGCGGTGAAGCAGCGGATGTTCAAAATGCTCTGTAGGCTTCCCCGCTTCGTCGGACCCACTGGCCAGGCCGAGCAGCCGCCCAAAGGATTCCTGTTCCCCTGCCCCCAGGACCAGCGAAATCAGGGGCTGGCCTATCGCCTCAGCCCGGGACCACCCGAACGTTTTTTCGGCCTGGCCGTTCCATTCGGTGACCAGTCCCGCCGCGCTGAACTGCAGGTAGGCCTCGCCTGCGGACTCCAGGATCCGCCGGGTCAGTTCCTCACTCCGCTGAACCGCCGCGAATGCGGCATGCTGCTCTGTGATGTCCAGCAGGGTGCCCACCATGACGCGCGGAGCGCCGGGTTCATCGACGATCTCGCCCCGGCTGTGGACGACCATCTGGGTACCGTCAGTGCGGCTGGAACGGCACACGATATCGAGGGTGCCGTCTCCCTCGGCCACCCGCGCGCAAATCTCCGTGACGCGTTCATGATCTTCCGGATGCAGCGTCGCGAGCCAGGTGTCCGGGGACTCGTCACTGCTGCCCGGCTCCATACCGTACAGCTGGTAGAGCCCACGCGACCATTTGACGGAATCCGTCGCGAAATCCCATTCCCAACTCCCCAGCCGGGCGATTGTCTCGGCGTTGGAAAGGCGGTTCTCGCTGAGCCGCAGGCTGCGCTCCTGTTCAAGCTGCGGCCGGAGGTCCCGCATCACTTCCGTCACGTAGTAGCCCTCCGGGAAATTGTCGTCGCGGTGCAGATGGGACGCGACATCCACGGGAATCGATTCCCCGGAACCGGACAGCAGGGACCGGTTCCCCCGCCACCGGCCGGCCCTGACGAGAGCCGGCATGTCCACCTCCTGGATCCGTTCCAGCTCTTCGGATGAGAACATGTCCTGGATGGTGTATGCGCGGATGTCCTCCTCCTCGGCGATGCCGAGCATGCTGCGGCCGCTGGAGTTCATCCACTGCACCTGGCCATCGGACCTGCCCACGACAACCAGGTCGGGGCTGGCCTCCACGACGGAGATCAGCCGGTCGCGTTCCGTCTGTGCACGGCGGTGCTGAGCGTCGAGGGCACGGCGTTCCCGCAGGTCATGGATAGTGATCACGGTGCCCTGGTATCTCCCGGACCCTGTGATGGGACGGGCGATGAACTCGACGGGCAGCGGCTCCTGGTCGAGGCCCCCAAGGGAGATGTGACCATCCGCCGGTTCCGTGCGGCCGACGGCGGCACACAACGCGCACCCGTCGGGGTTGTCTGTTTCGCTGTTCCCCGCGGAGGTCCCGGCAGCGGCGTCCGCCACCGGCCGGCGGTGCCTCAGTGCGCGGTGGTGATCCTGGCCCACCAGGGCGTCGGCCCGGTCAGCGCCGATCAGCTCGCAAAGTGTTTGGTTGACGAATATGATCCGGCCGGCTTTATCGACGCCGTAGACGCCATCCCCGGCCGCGTCCAGCACGCGCTGAACGTTCCTGCGCTCCGCTTCGGCAAAACGCCACGAAACAAGGCCGGCCACGCCAGCCACGACGATGAACCCGCCGCGGACGAATGCTGTGGGGACACGCGGGAGCGAGCTGGGAATACGGATCATAAAACGATTATGTCGGATATCTCGAAAGCGAAATCACACTTAACTTCAACCGCCCGAAAATTGCAGTTAAATAGGTGCAACTCCGCTCGCAACAATTTGGAAACTGTACTGAACGATTCCATTTCACGCCGGAGCCGCTGTCCGTCAAAAGATGCGGGCGGCGGAGAGGTTAATGGCTCAGCTGTACTGGCGGGCGAACCGCAGGATCGTGAGGATGGCCGGGGCCAGCTCGTCCTCCATCCGGTTGTACAGTTCCTGCCCGCGCCGGTAGGGGTCCACCACGTCGTTGTCGGAGGGATCCGGCGCCAGCGCCAGATGCCGCACGGACGCCGCCCGGGCGGGGAGTCCCCGCCAGAACGCCGGAAGGTCGACGGCGGCCGAGGGCGCGTCGCGCTGCTCCAGGACCTGCAGCATCCGGGAAAATTCACGGATGGTGAAGGTCCGCTTCAGCAGGGACGCGTCCATCTGCATCACGGCGCCGCGGTGCTGGGCGGTCATGGCCAGCACCAGGTCGGATTCCTTGAGGATCTTTGGGGTCAGCAGCCGGGCCGCGAAATCCTCGGGCGTCCCGCCGTAGCTCTTGATGATGTCCGCGGAGGGCGGCTGGATGGGATCGCCAACCATGGCCCGCGTTCCGGCGCTGCGCACCACGAAGGCGCCGGGCTGCACCTCGTCCAGGCCGGCCTGCAGCAGGCGCTCGGCAACGGGGGAGCGGCAGATGTTGCCGGTGCACACGGTCAGGATTCGAACGGGGTGGGGCGTTTCCACTGGGAGGCTCTTTCAGGGGTGGGGGGCAGGTCGGCGCGAACCGGGAGCTCCAACTTAACATGGGGACGGCGGCCGGTACCGGTGAACACCCCTTCTGGAGCGCCCGGGTGCTTGACGCATCTCCCGCCTTCCGCATATCCTGAACGAACGGTCGGTAATTATTTATCGGAAATGCATAGGAGCAACCATGGCAGCGCAGACCCTGCAGTCAGTGCCCGGAGAGCCAACAGCGGCCCGGCACGAACAGAGCCTCGAAGATGCGGCCCGGCGCGACGCTGAAGGCCAGGCATACTTCGACAAAGTCATGGCGGATGACTCGCGGATCGAACCCCGCGACTGGATGCCCCCGGCATACCGCAAGACCCTGCTCCGCCAGGTCTCCCAGCACGCGCACTCGGAGATCATCGGCATGCAGCCGGAAGCCAACTGGATCTCCCGCGCCCCCAGCCTCAAGCGCAAGGCCATCCTGATGGCCAAGGTCCAGGACGAGGCCGGCCACGGCCTGTACCTGTACTCCGCCGCAGAGACCCTCGGCCAGCCGCGCGATGAGATGAACCAGGCGCTGATGGACGGCAAAGCCAAGTACTCCTCCATCTTCAACTACCCCGCCCGCACCTGGGCGGACATGGGTGCCATCGGCTGGATGGTCGACGGCGCCGCCATCGCCAACCAGGTGCCGCTCTGCCGCGCCTCCTTCGGCCCCTACGGCCGCGCCATGGTCCGTGTCTGCAAGGAAGAATCCTTCCACCAGCGCCAGGGCTTCGAGATCCTGCTGGAACTCTCCCACGGCACGCCCGAGCAGAAGCAGATGGCCCAGGACGCGGTCAACCGCTGGTACGCCCCGGCCCTGATGATGTTCGGCCCGCCGGATGACGACTCGCCCAACTCCAAGCAGTCCATGGCCTGGAACATCAAGCGCTTCAGCAACGACGAACTGCGCAACCGCTTCGTCGGCATGATGATGGAGCAGGTCAAGGTCCTGGAGCTCACCCTCCCGGACAAGGACATCCGCTTCAACGAGGACACCAAGAAATGGGAGCACGGCCCGCTGGACTGGGATGAATTCCACGAAGTCCTCGCCGGCCGCGGCCCCTGCAACGCCCAGCGCCTGGAACGGCGCCGCGAAGCTCACAACAACGGCACCTGGGTCCGCGAAGCCGCCGCCGCCTACGCGGCAAAGCAGAGCCTCAAGCAAGAGAAGGAATCAGCCGCATGACCACCCCCGAACCGCACGCAGGAAACGTCTGGCCCATCTGGGAAGTCTTCGTCCGCTCCAGCCGCGGCCTCTCCCACGTCCACGCCGGCTCCCTGCACGCGCCGGACGCCGCCATGGCCCTGCGCAACGCACGCGACCTGTACACCCGCCGCAACGAAGGCGTGTCCATCTGGGTTGTCCCGGCTGACGCCATCGCCTCCAGCGATCCGGACTCCAAGGGCGCGTTCTTCGAGTCGCCCCAGGGCAAGGACTACCGGCACGCCACGTATTACACCAAGAGCGAGGGCGTGAAGCACCTGTGAGCACCTCACCTGAAACCGTCGGCCACGGAGAGATCTCCGTCGGCGTCAAAGGCTCCGGCAACAGCGGCGAGGCCACGGCCAGCGCCACCCGCATCACCCCCGGCAACGCCCTCCGCCCCGAGGACATCGCCCAGGCCGTCAGCCGCGGCACCGCCAAGCCGGGAGAGGACGTCGCCGAGTTCGCCCTGCGCCTGGGCGATGACGCCCTGATCCTGGCGCAGCGGCTGGGCCACTGGATCTCCCGGGCCCCGGAGCTCGAGGAAGACATCGCCCTCGGCAACATCGCCCTGGACCAGCTGGGCCACGCCCGGTCCTTCCTCAGCTACGCCGGCGGACTCGACGGCCGGAGCGAGGACGACCTCGCATACTTCCGCCGCGAGCACGAGTTCCGTTCCGTGGAGATCTTCGAACTCCCGAACGGCGACTTTGCCGTCACCATCGCCCGGCAGTTCGTCGTCAGCTACTACCAGTTCGAGCTCTACCGCCGGCTGACCGAATCCACCGACGCCACCCTGGCCGGCATCGCCGCCAAGGCCGTCAAGGAAGTGGACTACCACCGCGACCACAGCGCCCAGTGGGTGCTGCGCCTGGCCCAGGGTACGGATGAGTCCCGCGAGAAGATGATCCACGGCTTTAAGGTCATCTGGCCCTACGTCGACGAGCTGTTCCGCGACGACGAACTCACCGCCCGCCTCGCCGCGGCCGGCGCCGCCGTCGAGCCCTCCAGCCTGCGCGCCGACTTCGACCGCCTCACCGGCGAGGTCCTCGCCGCAGCGGAACTGGACGTTCCCAAGGTCCAGCCCGCCCCCGGCGGCGGCCGCCAGGGCCTGCACTCCGAACACCTCGGCTACCTCCTCGCCGAAATGCAGGTGCTCGCCCGCGAGTACCCCGGAGCCAGCTGGTAATCATGGCCGAGATGGACACCAAGACGGCCGAGCAGAAGGCCTGGGACATCGCGGCCACGGTCTGCGATCCGGAGATCCCGGTCCTCACGGTCGCGGACCTGGGCATTCTTCGGAACGTCCAGTTGTTCGACGACGGCGGCCCGGTTCCCGCGGTCCAGGTCACCATCACACCGACCTACTCCGGCTGCCCCGCGATGGACGCCATCCGTGACGACCTCACCACCGCGTTCCAGACTGCCGGATACCCCCACGTCCGGGTTGAGCTGGTGCTCTCCCCGGCGTGGACCACGGACTGGATGACGGAATCCGGCAAAGCCAAGCTGCAGGAATACGGCATCGCGCCGCCGTCCGGGCACTCGGCCGCTGTGCGGCACGCCGGGCCGATCCGCCTGTCCCTGGCCGTCAAGTGCCCGCAGTGTTCATCGCTGAACACCAAGGAGCTCACCCGCTTCGGTTCCACCTCCTGCAAGGCGCTGTACGTCTGCCAGGACTGCAAGGAACCGTTCGACTACTTCAAAGTTTTGTAAGGAACAGGTGCACCCATGACTGTTGTCCGCCAGACCGCCGCTGAAACGGCTGCAGCCACCGGCCGCCGCCGCGCGTCCTTCCACCAGCTCACGGTGGATGAGGTCCGCCGGCTCACCGATGATGCGATCGAGGTGACCTTCGGAGTACCCGCCGGGCTCGCCGGGCAGTTCGATTACCTCCCGGGCCAGTACGTCGCCCTGCGCACCACCCTGTCGGATGAGAACGGCGAGCCGAAGGAAGTCCGGCGCAGCTACTCGATCTGCGCCGAACCGCGGAGCTTCGCGGACGGCAGCAGCGAGATCCGGGTCGCCATCAAGAAGGACCTCGGCGGGCAGTTCTCCACCTGGGCCAACGCCGAACTCAAGGCCGGCGACGTCATGGACGTGATGAGCCCGATGGGCGCGTTCGTGTCCAAGCACGGCCGGGACGGCAAAGAGCAGAACCTGATGAACTCGATGAACCACCCGGAAGAGATGGCCAGCGAACTCGCGGGGGAGCCCGGCTCCTTCGTCGCGATCGCCGCCGGCTCCGGCATCACCCCGGTCATCGCGATTGCCCGCACCCTGCTCGCGGCGCACCCGGAAACCCGCTTCGACCTGGTCTACGCCAACAAGGCCGCCATGGACGTGATGTTCCTCGAGGAACTCGCCGACCTCAAGGACAAGTACCCGGCCCGGCTGGCCCTGCACCACGTGCTCTCCCGCGAACAGCGGATCGCCCCACTGCTCAGCGGCCGGATCGACGCGGAAAAGCTGCAGGCCCTCCTCGGGACCGCCATCCACGCCGACGACGTCGACGAGTGGTTCCTGTGCGGCCCGTTCGAGCTCGTCCAGCTCTGCCGGGACACCCTGGCCGGGCGCGGCGTCAACCCGGACCACGTCCGCTTCGAACTGTTCACCACCGGCAAGCCCGACCGTCCCGAGGGCAACGCCGGCCGCCCGGTGGTTGTGGACGAGTCCCAGGCCACCTACAAGATCACCTTCAAGCTGGACGGCCTCCAGGGTGAGGTGGCCAGCCCCACGCACGCCCGCGAATCGATCCTGAACGCGGCCCTGCGGGTCCGCCCGGACGTGCCGTTCGCGTGTGCCGGCGGCGTCTGCGGCACATGCCGCGCCAAGGTGGTCACCGGTGCCGTCACCATGGACGAGAACTACGCGCTGGAACAGGATGAACTGGACAAGGGCTACGTGCTCACCTGCCAGTCGCACCCCACCACGCCGGAAGTCACCGTCGACTTCGACGTCTAAAGTACCGACCCCGCTTTCCGCCCCGATCCCAGGAGCCCCATGATTTCCCTCTCCATCGCCGGCGGCATCGCCGAGATCGTCCTGAACGCCCCGCACAAGCTCAACTCGCTGGACGGGCAGGCCCTGAAGGATTTAGCACAGGCGTACGACGACGCCGCTGCCGCCGCCTCGCGCGGTGAGGTCCGTGCGCTGCTGCTGCGGGGAGAAGGCCGCGCGTTCTGCGCGGGGCGGGACATCGCCGGCGTGACGCCGGAGACCGACGACGTCCAGGCCTACCTGGGCGGGCTGCTGCAGCCGCTGCTGAAGAAGATGTCAGCCTTCCCGGCCCCCACCTTCGCGGCCGCCCAGGGCGCCTGCCTGGGCGTGGGGCTGGGCCTGCTGCTGGCCACGGACGTGGTGTACGTGGCGGAGAACGCCAAGTTCGGCTCCCCCTTCGCGAAGCTGGGGGCCACGCTCGATTCGGGCGGGCACTGGTACTTCACCGAACGTCTTGGCATGCACCGGACCCTGGACCTGATCTACACCGCTGAGCTGATGAGCGGCGCTGACGCCGTGGCCTCGGGGATGTTCAGCCGGGCCATGCCCGCGGCCGACCTGCTGGAGAACACCCGCGCCATCGTGGCCAAGGCCGCCACCGGCGCCACCGGCGCGTTCACCGCCAGCAAGGAACTTGTGGCGCACATCCGGGACCGGCGGCTGGGCCTCTGGGAGTCCATGGAAGAGGAGAACGCCGAGCAGGCCCGCCTCTGCCGGACCGGAGATTACGCGGAAGGGTTCCTGGCGTTCCAGGAGAAACGGACCCCGGAGTTCAAGGGCCAGTGAAATCAGGCCGCCGGATCGTCCACCATGATGACGCTGTCCCTCAGTTCGGTCCAGCGGTCTGACTCGGCGGGCAGGTACGAACCAGCGTCACTCACCACTGTCACCGGCGATCCAGCCAAGGACTTGACGCCCTCGATCTCGGTTTGCATCGTGGCCGCGGTTGCTTCCTCGTCAACGGTTGCTTCCTCGTCAACGGTTGCTTCCTCGTCAACGGTTGCTTCCTCGTCAACGGTGGCTTCCCTGGGCGGCAGGATCGCCTGGTGGGTGGTGAAGATGCAGGGGCTGTCACTGCTGCGATACGTGACGGTGCCGAGCTTGACGTCGGACATCGTCCAGCCGTCGGGAATCTTGGTGGACCAGACTGGCGGCGAGGTGAAGTCCGCATCCTGGAAGAGATACACGCTTTCGGCGCCGGAGGCTGCGGCCGGGGACTGGTCCGGGGTAGCACCGTCGCTGGCCTCCGGGGACTCCGTGCTTCGGGTGCTTTCGGTGGGCGCCGGCGCCGCTTCGGGCCCCTTGCCCGAACCGGGGCCTCCCAGGACCATGACCCCTGTAACCGCCAGGACCGCGGCTACACCCACGCCGCCGGCAACCCAGCCCCAGACGAGCATACCGCCCTTGGGCGGGGCCTGGCCGAACTGTCCCGGTCCCGGCTGGCCATACGGGCCCTGGTTGGGGGCGTCGTAGGACGGCTGGCCCGCGTTGTACTGGTCTGCGCGCGGGGGATAGGGCGGCTGCCCGGGTACGGGCTGGTACTTGCCCGGCTTACCCTGCTGGTTCTGCTGGCCGGGCTGCTGCCACCCATGCGCCGTGTCTCCTCAGCAATGAATGGGACGGGTAGGCTCTCAAGGATTTAGCACAGGCATGCGACGAAGCTCGTCTGGGTATTTGTCTTTGAGTAAGGGGATTTTGTTTATCCGGGCGTACTTGTAAGGTTCTTTTATGACTTTGGGGAAAGCAGTTAGAAAAGCCGTCATTCCTGCTGCCGGACTGGGAACTCGTTTCCTGCCCGCCACCAAGGCAATGCCCAAGGAAATGCTGCCGGTAGTCGACCGGCCGGCCATCCAGTACGTTGTCGAGGAAGCAGTTCGCGCAGGCCTGACCGATTTGCTGATGATTACCGGCCGGCAGAAGCGCGCGCTGGAAGACCACTTCGACAGTGAACCGAACCTTGAGCGCATTCTGGAGGCTAAGGGCGATGTGGACCACCTGGAGGCCGTCCAGCATGCCTCCAGCCTGGGACCGCTGCATTACGTCCGCCAGGGTGACCCGAAAGGCCTGGGGCACGCTGTGCTCTGCGCCCGCCAGCACGTGGGTGATGAGCCTTTCGCCGTCCTGCTGGGCGATGACCTGATTGACGAGCGGGACGAACTCCTGAGCACCATGATCGAGGTGCAGGCCCGGACGGGCGGCTCCGTCATTGCCCTGATCGAAGTGGACCCCGCCGAGATCAGCGCCTACGGCTGCGCGGACATTTCAGCCGTCGACGGCGAAGGCCATGTCCGTGTCAACCGGCTGGTGGAAAAACCCTCAATCGCAGAGGTCCCCTCGAACCTGGCCGTCATCGGCCGGTACGTGCTCCACCCGGCGGTCTTCGACGTCCTGGAGGAAACGCAGCCCGGCCGCGGCGGCGAAATCCAGCTCACGGATGCCCTGCAGACCCTTGCCGCCTCGGACGGCGAGGGCGGCGGCGTGTATGGGGTGGTCTTCAAGGGCCGCCGCTACGACACGGGCGACAAGCTCAGCTACCTGAAGGCGGTCATCTCCATCGCCTCGGAGCGCGTGGAGTTCGGCGAGGAGCTCAAGACCTGGATGAAGGCCTTCGTCAGCTAACCCCGGCTCCCGTGCCGCTCCGGAGGCGAACCAAGGACCTCACTAGGAGGAACCCCAGGAGGCAGCCGACGGTGTTAGTGGCGAGGTCCAGCCGGCTGGGGTAGCGGCTGGAAAGAAAGAGCAGCTGGCCCAGCTCCATAAAGCTGGAGACCAGCAGCCCCAGAGCGCCGATCTGCCACCAGGTTTTCCGCGGGAAGGCAAGTGCCGCCATGACGCCGAGGGGTATAAAGAGGATGACGTTGGCGGAGGCCTCAATAAACCTGTAACCAAGCCATGCCGGAGCACCGAGGGCGTGGATGAGAAACAGGAATCCCGCGATCTGTCCCTGCACCGGCTGGTCCACGGGGCTCGGCCAGAAGCCAACCAGCGCCAGGACGGCCAGGAAGCCTGCCAGGATGTTGCGCCATACCTTGGGCGTGGCCAGGGCCCTGATGCGGGCCTCAAAATCTCTAACCACAGAACATCCTAACCACAGCTCATCCCGAACGGGTGTGCTCGCCAAGTACTGTGACAAAGCAAAGGGTGGACGGCTCCGGGATCCCGGAGACGTCCACCCTTTGCTTTTGGCTGGTGCTTAGACTGCTGCGTCAGCGTTCGCGCGGCGGCGAACCACAACAACGGAGGTGATGCCGGCAGCGAGGGCGCCGCCGCCTACCAGAGACCACAGGAGCAGGCTGCTGTCTGCGCCGGTGTCGGCCAGTGCCGTGCCGGCGCCGTTGGAGGTGGACGCGAGTGAAGCGCCTTCAACCTTGACCGTGGACGTGACGACGTGGCCGGCTGCACCCTTGGCGGTCAGGGTGTAGGTGCCCGTTTCGCTGATGCTGAGCTGGAACGAGAACTCACCGGCGGCGTTAGCCGTGGTGTTGAAGGTTTTCGAGCCCACCGTGATGGTGACTGCCTCGCCCGGCTCAAAGCCCGCGCCCGAGAAGGTGAACATCTGGCCCGCTGCCGGGCTGCCGTCGGAGACGAAGCCGTTGGCTGGTGCGGCGTTGTAATTCGTGGCGTCGTCGGCCATGGCCGGAACTGCGCCGATGAGTGCAATGGAGCCGGCGAGTGTGATTGCTGCGAGTGTTTTCTTCATGTGTCCCCCTGAGACCGTAATTACGATTGTCACTTTATTGGTAGAGATTCCGGGTCCCCGAGTGACCGTAGGTTGAAATCCCATTTGATAAGTCCAAGCTGAGACTAGCACCTATGACGTGTGTTACCAAAGTGACTCAAGTTGCTCCAGATACTGTTTACCTGGCGTCTACTTCGGCGCACCACAAACGGCATTCTGGGTTGGCAAAACGACGTCTTCGACAGGCTGGACAGTGGGCGTGACAACCACATTCGGTTCCGTATGCTGGACGATTTTGCCGAAGGTCAGCTCTACGGTGCTGCTCTGGCCCGGCGCCAGGGAGACAGTCACAGTTCCCACGGGCCGATTTGCATGGCGGTGGGCTGCGAAGTTCGCTTTCTGGCCGTCCACGCGGGCAGTTTCCGCATTGGCTTGCACCGGACCGTAGGCGAGCACGTTGGTCCGGACAGTGCCAGCCGAAACCCCCAAATCGCCCCCGCCTGTTACGTAGGCCGGCAGCGACGTGGCGGCATCTGCCGGGGCGGTGTTGGTGCTGGTGATGCGGACTGTCGTCTGCTCGTACCCGTCGGCGGGACATTCCTTGACAAGTTGAACAGTTCGTTTGACGTGATAGTCCATTTTGGCGCCCGTGCCGTCGTTGAAATACACCCCGAACTGCGCGGGTGCGACGCTGGGGCCGGCAATTGATCCGCTCACCGGGTACTTGGCAAGAACTGACTGTTCCTGATCAGCACCGGACCACAGAAGAATCCGCCCCTCCGACGCCCCGCGGGAAATGCCGTCGATGAGGCCCTGGGCATCACCAGCCCCGCCAGCGGAAAGCGCGCTGAAAACTTCTTTGGCCACGCCAGCAAAGTAGGCATCCTGATACTTCGGCAAAGGGATCTTGGCGTAGACGTCCGAGAGCAGCGTGGTCACCACGTTCTTACCGGTGAGCTCTGTCGGGAGGCCCGTGCCCGCCAGTGTCAGCACTTCAGGGCCCGATAGTTTCACAGGTCCGGTCGCATCCAGGACATAGCCCAGTGCGACGGGATCCATGGAGATCACCCCGTCCACCCGTTGGCCGGTCTTCTTCTCCCACATAGCCTGCGCTGTGGTGGCGGCCGTTGGGAAGTCGGGGGTCAGATTCACGTCCTGCATGTACGTGCCGAGCTGCGTGGAGTAGATCTGCTCCTGTTCCGCTTCCACCGGGATCGCAGGTGACATGATGCCGACGTCGGTTGCGCTGCTTTGGGCGCCAAGCGTTAACTTGCCATTCTTCAGGGTGAGCACCGCCAGTGCTCCCGGAATGCCGCCCGACGCCCGGGTCTCCGCATTGTTTTGGATCATGAGGAGATAGTTTCGCTCGCCATCGGCTCCCAGCATGCCGGGGGCGATTTGGGCTGCATGACCGGCCGCGTTCAGTGCACCGGTCACTGTCCGCAGCTGCTCCCGGGCGCGCGTCAAAGGTTCAGCAACTTGGGGCCACAGGGTGCTGGCGTCGATCCTGTCCAGCCGTTCGGCGGAAGCCCTCACGGCGTGGGCACTGGCTGAAACCCTCGGGGAGGCGTTGCGGATGGGCTCCAGATCCGTTCCCGCGTAGCTGGGCATCAGGCTGTCCCAGTTGAGGGACTCGAACACCGTTACCAGAGGGGCGACACCCAGCGTGGAGACATCGTCGGCTGAACGCGCAACTTCAGCGACGGCGCTGAAATTCGCGCCCAGTCCGGGAATAGCCGTGGCCAGGATCCAGAGTGGATCCCCTGCAGCCGCGCGGGCAGCCGCTGTGTGGGAGCGAAGCTGATCAACGGTGGCGCTGGCCTCGCTCTGCTTGTTGCCAGCGATGTTCCCCTTGAGGACGGGGATGAGCTGGTTCGAGGCTTCAAGTTCGTTCTCGATAATGCTGGCCCTGGAGCCGAGCCATGCCGCCGCTGCGACGGCCAGGATGGCCACGGCGGCCAACGACGCCGAGCCGATCAGCAATCGACGGCGGCGGATACGGCGGGGGAGCGTGCGCTTGCGGCCCCGTGGTGCGGCGACGGGGTCGCCGACTTCGGGGAAGTCCGGGGTGTCAGTCATGGCCTATGGACGCCCAAGTCCGCGGTAGGTCCATCCGGCCGCGCGCCGTTTTCCGGCGTCAAGTACGTTGGAGAGCGCGGCGACCTTCCCAGAGTCGACGTCGATACCGACAACGTCATGTCCGGGTTTGGCCATGCAGGCCGCATGAACGGCGCCCAGGTAGTCGCAGCCGATTACAAATGTGCGCATAGTTTGTTCCTTGCCTATAAAGGGCGTTTGTTAGCTGGGTGGGTTAGTAAGCGCCTGCGCCGCGAAATACCGCGCGAAAGGTTTTTAGCAAGATTATGAGGTCCCCAGCCAGCGACCAGTTTTCCACGTAATACAAGTCAAGCCTGACTGAGTCCTGCCACGACAGATTTGAGCGCCCGCTGACCTGCCACAGCCCTGTGAGGCCGGGTTTTACCAGCAGCCGGCGACGTACGTCGTGCTCATAAGCTGCCACTTCAGCGGGAAGCGGCGGGCGAGGCCCGACCAAGCTCATGGAGCCAGCGCAAATGTTTAACAGCTGGGGTAGTTCGTCCAGGCTGAACTTCCTGATGAATTTCCCAACTCGGGTGACTCGAGGATCGTTCTTCATCTTGAAGAGGAGCCCGTTTCCGTCACTGTGTTGCTCCAACTCGGTCAGACGTTGTTCCGCGTCAACGACCATGGAGCGGAACTTCAGCATTTCGAAATGTCGACCTTCCATCCCAACTCGTTGTTGCTTGAATAGGGCGGGACCCCGACTTTCCGTCTTCACGAGTAGCGCTACGACTGCCATGACGGGCGAGAATAGGATGATAAGAACTGTTGAGACGATTACGTCAAACAGCCGCTTGGCCACGCCCTGGCCACCATCCAGAGTAGGTGTCGTCACATGGATTAGTGGTAACCCTGCAACCTGCTGGGTGTGAATCCGCGGCCCCGCAATGTCCGTCAGCGCTGGTGCCATGATCAATCCGATATTGCGGGACGCAAGCTCCCAACCCAGGTGGCGCAGCGTCTGAGGGTGGAGTTGGACTCCAGCGGACACGGCGACGGCGTCTGCGCCGCAGACTTCGATTGCATCGATAATGGAACGGGCATCAGGCTTGTACCCCAGTACTGGTAGCCCGGACTCCGGTTCGATGCCGGGTTCCGCGTGGGTGCCCGGCGTGTAGGCCGCAATCGGCAGGTAGCCGGCATGCCTTGCGCGTTCAAGTGAAGCTGCTAGGTGCGCGACCGAACTGGGACCGCCAAGGATGAGCAGTTGCGACATGCTGTGCCCCCGTTGGCGGTTGGTATTGAGATGCTGTCTGATCAGCCAGCGGCCTAGGAGCAGACCAACCAGCCCGGCTGGAAGCGCAACTCCAACGTATCCTCGCGCGGTGTCGATGCGCAGGACGTAGGAGACGATTGCGACAAGACCAAATAGCCATAGAGAAGCCGCAGCGACGCGCTTGTACTCATCAGGTCCGGCGCCCAAAATGCGAGTCTGTCGGCTGTTCCAAGCCGCGAGCATGATCCACCATACGACGGCCAGGGCGACCGAAAGCCAGGCATAGACGAATTCCTGGCCAGCGACAACGAAATCCGGTTCGATGCCGAAGCGGATGATGAAGGCACCTACCACGGCCCAAACCACGACAAAAGCGTCGACCACTCCCAACGCGCGAGAGGATCGCGCACGCCAGTCACTGCCCCCAGGCATCAAAATTCCCCCAATTCAAAAAGTCAGATTGTCGCGATATGACAGCAACTGCGGACGCCCTGGCCTACTGCCGAATGGAGGCGAGGTTAGCTAGATACCACTTGACTGTTGAGCGAATGCCTTCTTCGAGACCTATTGACGCTGTCCAGCCTGCCTCGGTGAGCTTGGAGACGTCGAGGAGTTTGCGGGGGGTTCCGTCGGGCTTGGAACTGTCCCATTGCATTTCGCCGTGGTAGCCGACGGCCTTGGCAACTAGTGATGCGAGTTCCTTAATGGTGACGTCGCTTCCGGTGCCGACGTTCACCTGTGACGGTCCGTCATAATGTTCCAGCAGGTGAAGACAGGCCGTGGCCATGTCGTCGACGTGGAGGAACTCCCGGCGCGGGGAACCGCTGCCCCAATTCGTCACACTGGTAGCGCCGGACCTGGCGGCTTCGTCGTAGCGGCGAATGAGTGCGGGCATGACGTGTGAACCTTCCGGCGAGAAGTTGTCGCCCGACCCGTAGAGATTGGTGGGCATCGCGGAGATCCATGGAAGGCCATACTGGCGGCGGGTCGCCTGGACATGCATGATTCCAGCAATCTTGGCGATGGCGTACGCGTCGTTAGTCGGTTCCAGGTGTCCAGTGAGGAGCGAGTCCTCCCGGATTGGCTGGTCGGCGAGCTTCGGGTAGATGCACGATGAGCCGAGGAACAAGAGTCTTTCGACACCGTGCTCGCGCGCGGCGTCAAGTACGTTGACCTGGATTCTCAAGTTGTCGCTGAGGAAGTCGACCGGCTGCGTATTGTTGGCGAGGATGCCGCCCACTTTGGCCGCGGCAAGCACTACATAGCGGGGCTTGGTCTCTGCAAAGAAAGCAAATACGTCACCGCGATTCTTCAGGTCCAGTTCCGAGGATGACCGTCCGACGAGGTTAGTGAAGCCCTCTTCCTCAAGGTTCCGCCAGATCGCGGAGCCGACGAGCCCGCGATGCCCGGCGACGTAGAACGTTGACGATCGGTCGAGTTTAGACGGAACGAAAGTGATCTCTGCGGTCACTAGTTCTTCCAGCTCTCGAGATCAACCCTGTCGATCCAGTGGTTGCCAGCGTGCCGCAAGGCTTGAATGTCCGCGTCGACCATGATGCGGGCCAACTCCGGTGTATGAACCGAGGCCTTCCAGCCGAGTTTTTCCTGGGCTTTGGAGGCGTCTCCTACAAGCGCATCGACTTCGGTCGGGCGCAGGTAGCGCTCGTCGAAGCGCACATGGTTCTCCCAATTTAGACCGGCGTGCTCGAAGGCGATCTGCAGGAAGTCACGGACGGTGTAGTTGCCGCCGGTTGCCAATACGAAGTCATCGGGCTCATCAGCCTGGAGCATGCGCCACATGCCTTCGACGTATTCAGCGGCATAGCCCCAGTCACGAACGGCGTCGAGGTTTCCCATGTAGAGCAGATCTTGTTTGCCGGCCTTGATAGCGGCTACCGCGCGGGTGATCTTGCGGGTGACAAAGGTCTCACCGCGCCGGGGTGACTCATGGTTGAAGAGGATGCCGTTGACTGCGTACATTCCGTACGCTTCACGGTAGTTCTTGGTGATCCAGTAGCTATATACTTTTGCCGCGCCGTAGGGCGAGCGGGGATAAAACGGTGTGTCCTCGTTCTGCGGCGGAGGAGTGGCTCCGAACATCTCGGACGACGAGGCCTGGTAGAACTTAGTCTCGATACCCGACATGCGGACTGCTTCGAGAAGGCGGATGGTCCCGACGCCAGTAGTGTCTGCCGTGTGCTCTGGTTCATCAAACGAGACGCGCACGTGAGACTGGGCCGCTAAGTTGTAGACCTCGTCGGGTTTGATCTCCGCCAGAAGCGTGACCAGGCGTGCCCCGTCGCTCAGATCTCCGTAGTGGAGGAACAGCTTGGCTTTCGGATCGTGCGGGTCCACGTAGAGGTGATCCACACGCGCAGTGTTGAAGGTGGAGGCGCGGCGGATGAGGCCGTGAACCTCGTAGCCCTTTGAGAGCAGAAGCTCTGCCAGATAGGAACCGTCCTGTCCAGTGATTCCAGTAATGAGTGCTCGCTTGGTCATGTGACCCCCAAAATAGTAGTGTGCGGCAAAGAAAAGAGTCGCCCAACCTATCGGTCGCGCGACGATGCCAGACTCATGATGAATTTACTATAGTGCTCAACTGCGGATGCCTCGGACAACGTTTCGTGTCTGAAGCGAAGGCCATTCTTGGCCAGGACGGCGGACCTCATCGTGTCTGTGCCCAAAGACTCCGCCATCTCTACGAGGGCCTGGGGATCGGAGGCGTCCACCCGGACGCCTCCGCCGGAATTCTCGATCTCGAATGCGGTAACGCTCCCTTCGTCTGTGGCAGCTATGACGGGAACCCCGGCGTTGAAGTATGAAGTTAGCTTGCTAGGCACAGCCATATCTTTCACGCCGGGCAACTCATTGACCAGAAGCACGTCAGCAGCGGCCAATGCGAGTTGGAACTCCGAACCGGGCAGTGGGTCCGCGAAGGTGATTCTCGAGATCCCTCTCGACGCGAGTTCAAGTTTCTTTCGCTGATTGCCATCACCCATTAGTACAAATCGGACCCGGCTTCCTTGAGCATCGGCTAGTCGGGCGGCCTCGATGACATTCTCTAGACCTTGTTTCTTGCCCATGTTCCCTGCATGCAGCACGATGATGTCTTTCCTGGTCCAGCCGAGGCGGTGCCTGGCGTCAGAGAGCCCGGTCGTCGGAGAATCAGGCAGATGGGTCCAGTTGCGAATAACCGCAACGTCGTCTGCCGCCACGCCCAATGTGTTGACGATGTGCCGCTTGAAGCGATCGTGAATTGCCGTCACCCCATCTGTCGATCGCAGAATCAGCGATTCGGCGGCCGTAGCGAAGCCTGTCATCGCGCCCCCGCCTGAGCCCGTTTCGATCACGGCACGACTATAGAGATCCTGAATCCAGATCCCTACGGGAGGTCTATTGCGCTGAAGGCGGATTCGAAGGACTGCAAGAGCACTCGAGAACAGTGCAGGGCTGACGACAAGCACGACGTCAGGCCTATACCAACGGGCGAAAATAAGGCGGACCCCGAAACTCAATTCCATGTGCAAACGGCCCCAGCCGGACGGGGTGTGAGGCACGTAGTGCCGCAGCCGCGTTAGGTGTACTCCGTTGACAGACTCGACTCGCTTCCAGCCGGAGTAGCCCTTTTTGAGGCGCCACTCGGGGTAGTGGGGATATCCGCTGATGACGTGCACGGAGTGGCCGGTAGCCACCAAACCCTCAGCGAGGCTGGTTGTGTATGGGGCGTTGCCCGTTGGCTCAGGGGCGTAGTTGAGGGCAAGAATGGTTACACGAAATTTTCGATGGGTCACAGGTGCAACAATATGGGGTGACTGCGACGATTACATTCAGAGGACAACAGTGACTACTCCACTAGATGACCGAGCCCGACGGCACCGGAGCGTGCCCGTCATTGATTTGGCACAGGCGCCGGGTGAACAGCAAGCCTGGGACCGTCCAAAAACTATCGTCTACCTTTGGGCCATTGCCGAGCTGCTCTTAGTCACCAATCCATGGCAGATCAGCTCATCTGTTCGAGTAGCCATACTGCGCAGATTTGGCGCTCGTATAGGCAATCATGTCATTTTCCGGCCACGGACAAGAGTCAAGTTTCCTTGGAAACTCACAGTGGGCGACAACGCTTGGATTGGCGAAGGGGTCTGGATTCACAACCAAGACAATGTCACACTCGGGGCCAACTCCGTGGTGTCCCAGGACGTCTTCGTGACAACGGGCTCGCATGCACATCGTCGCGACATGGCCCTCATCACAAAGCCCGTCGTTATTTGCGACGGCGCCTGGGTGACGTGTAGATGTATCGTTCTAGGGGGATCGGTTGTGGGCCGCAGCGCGGTCATCTCACCTGGCACGGTCGTCCGAGGATACATCCCCGAAAACACGGTGTGGGGGCAATCCGATGGCGGGCCCCTCGGCACCCGGTTCGACAAGAGATGAGCGGGCGCAGCAATCAGCATCACTATCGATTCGGTTGCGTAAGGGAGCACGCGTGTAACCGACGCAGCTGTAAGCCGGGTGACTAATCAGGATTTTCAAAATGTAACTGACAGTATCCGCCGGATCGGCGGAGTCACAGAAATGCGGAGGGCGAGTGTGGGTATTGCCCAGGTACTCCAGATAAACGTAAGGCTGTCCGAAGGCGGCGCAGCTGGCGTCGCTCGAAACTTAGCCCTTGAGCTCTCGACGCGAGGTATTAGATCCCCATTCGCCTACGGGTACGGCCCTCACGGTGGCACGTCGGCATTGGAATCGAGCACCGACAGTTTTCGTCTCACACCTAAGTCAATCGCAGCTGCCAACAAGCTCAGCTATTCGCTGAGGGGTAAGGAGACATCCCTAATTGCCGGTTCTTCAGCTGCACTTCTTGAGGATGCAATTAGAGCGAGTGACGTTGTGCACCTGCACGTGATTCACAGCTATTTCTTGGAGACTGACTATCTGTTCGACCTGATTGTCAAGCTACGCAAACCTCTAGTCTGGACCCTCCATGATCACTGGGCAATGACCGGTAGATGCGCACAGCCCGACGTCTGTTCGAAGTGGATGGATGGGTGTTCTGGCTGTCCCAGCTTGAGGGCCTACCCGCCGGCAAAGTTTGACCATGCGGCCCGCCGATGGGAAGAGCGGAGGGCAAGCATAGCCCGACTTCAAGACCGTGTACCCACAGCAGTTGTTCCATGCGCAGATTGGCTGGCAGTAGATGCCGAAAAGGCTGGAATGAAGAACATCCGTGTCATTAAAAACTCTGTTGACCGGGCATATTGGGATGCAACAAACTACCCAATGAATAATCCCTCGGATTTAGCTGAAAATATGCCGGCTAAGAATCTATTCATTTGTAGGGACCTCAGGGACCGAGAAAAGGTCAACTGGGAACTTCTAGAGCAGATCGCCTCTATGCCCAACCAGCGCCTAACAATTGTCGGCGATAATGCTCCAACACGAATACCAGGTGTTTCGTATGTGGCTGCCATGTCGGATCGAGTGCAGCTTGCCCGAGTCATGGGCGGTCATGACCGCCTCATCTTCACTTCGTTAGTCGACTATTATCCCCTAACGATTGCGGAGGCCGTAACAGCCGGAACCGCTGTCTTCGCTCTGAGGTCTAATGCCTCCGAGGAATTTCAAGATAATCCACTTGTAAAACTTTTTGACACGCCGACATCAATTCTTAATCAGATCCTGAAGCCTCAAAGTAAGCCGCCATCAGCAAGCGTATTAGAAACAGCAAGAAGTAATTTCGACCCGGATCGAATGGTCGATGAATATATCGATTTGTACGAGTACGTAAGCTGATTTCTGTGAGAATAAAATTAGCAGGAATGTTGGCCTTTGTATTGTTCACTTGTCAGCATCTGCAGATATTTTCTCTGATGGGTTTCCCCCTGACGCTCGGTGCTGTTTGCGGGGGTGCACTCTTGGTTCTTGTGTCAAGACCAGCTGGATTTAGCGGTTTAGTGATGGCAGTATGCTCTGTCGTATTCTTCAGTGGAATGGGGGCTCTGCTTTCTGCTGGGGATGCGGACCTCACCGAATATCTCCGAACACTGGCACTAATGATTCTTGCTGTTTCGATTGTTGCCATCGGTTGGTCGGGAGTAGACGAGGATTTCCTGCGGTCGAACGCCTTCCACGCATCGGTTGTTCTTGCATTGATAGTCGTAGTCGGTTTATCTGTCGCCCAGGTGATTCTTGGTTCAATGGGTTCACTCGCTTTGTTTAATCCTTTTGGAGATTTTCAATATCTCTACAAGTATAATCCGCATATTGAGGCTGGAGCGATCCCACGCGCTCAAGGCTTCTTTCTCGAGCCTTCGTATAACGCGTTCGTTATCTGTACTTTGGCGGTCATCCTCTATTGCATCAATAAGTCTCCCATGGCCGCTTCAGCGCTAGTTTCAATTGGGCTACTCGTTTGCCAGTCTGCAACGGGCCTCCTACTCCTAGGTGTCGTTCTACTGGTCGTCATCTTCCGTGCAAAGCCTGCGGTTGGCGCGGTTTCCGCCATCATGCTGTCCCTGGTGGCGTGGGTCTCGGGACCCTACGTGTTGATGAGACTGAATACTCTAGATCAGACCAGTACCAGTGCTAATTACAGAATAGTCGCACCGCTTAATGTCTTGTCAGATGTGTTGCTTGGTAAGCCCTTTGGTGAACCTTTGGGTTCAGTACAAAGCGTCATGGCAGGATATGGCCTTCTGAACGGCGATACGCGGGGATCTTCGCTCGATAATGGATTCTATGTGGTCGTATTCTATTTTGGATGGATTGGTTTAGCGTTCCTGTTGTTTATGTTCACTGCGATGCTGACCATATCTATTACGCGTTTCCGATCGGCCGAGGGCGTCACGTGGATTGCGCCCATCTGGTTGCTGGGATCGTTCATGTTTAGCGGGGGGATAATGCTTCCTGAATTTGCACTAATGACGTGGCTGGTAGTGGTATGTTTCCGGCATTTCGAACCCATGAAAGGTCAGCATAGTGACAACAGTTCAGACGTCTCCAAGACTTTCCATCGTAACGATAACTTACGACGATATCGGGGGCCTTATAAGAACCCTCGATTCGCTTCGTGAGTTGTTCCTTTCGTCCGATGGTTGTTTGGAGATTTTAGTTCAGAACGGTATGAGTTCAAGGGACTTTGATGAGGTTGTGAATAAGTACGGTGGTTGGGTGGATTTTATATCTGAATCTGATGGCGGTATCTACGATGCAATGAATAGGGGCCTCGCTCGAAGCAGGGGTGACTATGTTTGGTTTCTTAATGGAGGTGATACCTCCTCGATAAATCGGTGGAAAGACATGCAAGAACTCCTTTCGCTAAAGCCCGGATGGATGATTTTTGGCGGCTACTGGCTTGACTTTGGGTCGCGTCAGAAGCTTAGAGCTCCCCGAGGCGTTTCGTATCTATGGCACGCACTGCCAACCTCTCATCAGGCAATTCTCTATCCGGGTAATTGGGCGAGATCCATACTTTACGATACAGGTTATAGGGTTGCTGGAGACTACGCTTTCACCGCAAGACTCAGTAGATTGTGTGGGGCCGTGACCACCAATATGCCTTTGTCAGTGTTCAGCGTTGGTGGAACATCCCACATACACGCCAGAGTTATTGCGGAAGAGGCTGAACTTGTGCAGACACAAATTTTGGGGCATGGCAAGTTGTCTAGGTTGGCTAGCCAGATGCTGCACTCTGCTAGTCGACTACGGCGCCGGGTGCTTTTTAGCCCAAGATTTTAGATGGCCTCGGTGCGGCAAATCAGCAGTGCCTCTCGAGTCGCTGACACGCTCAACGGGGCCCTCGGACGCGGGGACTGCCCCGGTGCATCAAGGGGCTTGTATCTCTTCAAGGTTCCCGGGGAATGGTCTGCTGAGATGATTGCTCATGCGGCCATCCGGGCTGCACTCCTCAAGAGGCTACGCGATTTGTAGTTGTCCGGGTTCCGGTATTCGCGGCCGGTCCGTTTTATTCTCTATTGCGGTGTTGTTGGCCTCTACCTCCTGAACGCCGCGTACGGGTCGGTCGCGACGACCTGCACACCGAGCTGCCAAGAGCCAGTCCCCGACGCCCTTGTGGTCCCTTCCGTCCACGATGCCCAGGACCTGGCCTGTGTCCAGGTCCACGATCATGGTCCATGGCTCGTACCGGGTCCAGGCCTTCGTGGCCGGGTCCTGGAAGAACCGCACGGACCGGTAGCGGTGTTCATCCATGCCCAGCTGGACCAGCCACCACGAGATCCCGAACGCCATGGCGGTCTCGGACACGGCCCGGCCGGAGATGATGACCGCGTCCAGCACCGTGTCCCGGAGCCAGCGCGTTGACCGTGCCCGCCGCGGGACTTGCGGGGTTGCCGGCTCTTCAAGGTTCGTGGGGAATTGATTCCGTGTCGTAGCTAAAAAAAGGGGCCCTTCGCGTTTAGGCATGGTTGGTTGGTTTCGCCCGGTAGGGGCGGTGGCCGCCGGCGGCGAGTAAGCACCTGAGCCGGTAGTTGGTGAAGTTGCGGAAGCCGCGGGCGATTCTGCGGGTGGTTTCGATGACGCCGTTGATCGCTTCTGTGGGGCCGTTGGAGGCGCCGTTGGTCTCGAAGTAGGCCAGGATCGCCGACTTCCATTGTTTGAGTGTCCGGCCGAGGCGTGCGACTTCCGGGATGGGGCAGGACGGGAACGACGCGATCACCTCGGCCACGAGTGCCCGGCCTTGTTCCGGGCGGGCATGGTAGATGTTGCGCAGCTTCTGGTAGCACTGCCAGGCCAAGGTGACTTCGTTGTCCGGGTCCCCGGCGGTGAGCTTCGCGTCGAGCCGGGAAGCCTGTTTCTCGGTGAGGTGTTCGGCGCCGAGAAACAGGGTCCGGCGGATTCCGTAGAGCGGATCTCCCTTGCGGCCGCGGTGCCCCAGCGTGTCCTGCTGGACCCGGCGGCGGACCTCATCGACCATGGCGGAACCCAGTTTCACGACGTGGAAGGCATCCAGGACGGTGATGGCTTCGGGCAACTCGTCGCGGATCGCGTTGGCGTAGCCGCGGAACGGATCCAGCGCGGCGGTCTTGATTCCGGGCTCTTCAAGGTTCCCGGGGAATGGTCTGCTGAGATGGGCATTCATGCTGCCGTCCGGGCTGCACTTCTCAAGAGGATACGCGATTTGTAGTTGTCGGGGTTCCGGTATCCGCGGCCGGTGCGTTTGATGTTTTTTATTGCTGTGTTGTTGGCCTCTACCTTGGCCGTGGTGGCACCGGTGACGATGAGGACTTCGATCTCGGCCCACCAGCGGCACACGGTGCGGTAGAGCCGGTTCGCTTCGGGCAGCGCGGCCTGCGCCACCAGTTCGGCCAGGGTTGTTTTCGCGGCCGCGGCGTCGTCCAGGGAGCTTGTGCGCAGCAGGGTGCGGAGTTGTTCCTTGACCTGCCAGGCGGCCTTGAGTTTCCCGGTCGGGTCGTCGGTGGCGAAGACGCCGGCCAGGCGGTACTGCGCACGTTCGGAGAGGTTCTCTTCGGCTTTCAGCAGCAGCATCCGGTTCGCCCACGCCGGGTCCGTGGCCCTGCCCCGCCGGCTCCGCACCTGCTGGGACAGGCCCTGGCGGACCGAGGTGAGCATGTCGTTGGCCAGCATCGTCATATGGAAAAGATCCACTGAGACAGCGCTGCGCGGCAGCCACATCCGCAGGGCCTTCCTGAACGCCGCGGACGGGTCGATCGCGACGACCTGCACCCCGAGCCGCCACTGAAGCGGGCGCGCGAAGAGCCATTCCCCGACGCCCTTGTGGTCCCGTCCATCCACGATGCCCAGCACCTGGCCGGTGTCCAGGTCCACGATCGTGGTCATCCACGGCTCGTACCGGGTCCAGGCCTTCGTGGCCGGGTCCTGGAAGAACCGCACGGACCGGTAGCGGTGCTCATCGATGCCCAGCATCCGCGGCGCCAGCAGGTCCACGTCCGGCAGGCGCAGGGCGGCGTCGCCGATGGCCTGCTGGACCAGCCACCACGAGATTCCGAACGCCATGGCGGTCTCGGACACGGCCCGCCCAGAGGTGATGACCGCGTCCAGCACCGTCTCCCGGAGCCGGCGCGTCGACCGGGCCCGCCGCGGGACCTGAGGGGTCGCCTCACAGAACGTGTGTTTCGTCAACTTTAAGTCGGCCATTTCGGCGGTAAGAATCAGGCCACGTGGGCTGGGTTTCCTGCCATTTCGGCGTTGGGTCTATTTCATCAGGGCGTTTTTGA